>JALSTH010000104.1 GCA_026983835.1 Candidatus Zixiibacteriota bacterium
ATCTTGGGTTCCCTTCTGTTCGGATACTAATTCATTATTGCTTTGATGTTGTGGTGTGGCCAAGACGCTGGAAAAGGCGAGGACTGAAATTAATATTAAAATTAATGCTGTAATCCTTATCATTCTTAAGCCTTTAGATTAAAATAAAAAAATTCATAGCAATTTATACTTCCCGCCTACTTGAGGCAAGAAAATAAAACGAATATTATAAAACTAAGCGATAATTAGGGTTATAGATTGATGGTCTATTCAAACGGATAAGGATAAAGGGGGATCGGCTATCGATTCCGGAGGGGAAACGAATCTCAAGCCGATATACTTTGCCCCCTTATATCAAATATCAAGAAAATATCCAACTTTATTTTTTCTTTTTATTTTCGAGTTGTTCGGGGACCTTTAGGTTTCCTTGGACAGGTAGTGGCTTGAATATCTTCTTAAGCCTTGCAATCCGCCATTCCAAATCCTTCTGTTTTTCCGAACTTAAATCCAAAACATCACCCTTCCGTTGTCCGTTAGCGGAGAACTCTATTCTGGAACGGGCTCTGCCGCTTTTTTCAATTGTGCTCCTCATACCCCTGCCTGTTAAAATTAATATTAATTGATAGATCCTATGAAATTATAATATAATATCAATTGCCGATATCTATGTGAATTGAAACCCGATTTGCTTTGAATGGTGAAATTAATAGTGATCCATATTATTAATCGTCAGGTTCTACCAATATATTTACTCCCAATATTCGAAATTTTTCTTTATGGCTATCGGCTATCTTCGATTTATTTACTGGGATTCTTTAATTAAAAGTAAAGACTCAACAAAAGCAAGGGATTTATTATAAAAAACCGGGTTTAATTAGGTTATTCATAGCTACCCTATTTAATCGATCCTCCATTGTTATTATCTGGAACGGTATTGCTATCGGGGGAGTAATTGGTACGGTAAATACTTTTCCCTGATAATCCCTATTATTTCTACGATGGATAGCCGAGGTGTCCTCGGCTATCCATTCTTTTCTATTTGCTTTGTGCGGTAAATTATTAAGCATCATAAAATATCCCTTCTATTTGCGCCTTATTAGAATTCAAAATACGACGATATCGCAAAACAAATTCCTTTCGATCCACTTGGAAGCACCGAGTTTTTATTGGCTATAGCCAAATCGAAGTTGTAGGGGCCTAAATCCAAACCGAAGCCTACTGCATAGTAGCTTCCTCTGGGTCCCCCCAATGATATTCCCGATCTTAAAGGGAGCCAATTTATCCCCCGATATTCGATGCCGGTGGATAGTTGCGGGGTAGTCGAAGTAATCGGAGTATTGGAAAAGCCCTGCTGGTAATCCAAATCCCATAGAATATTCTTATAAGACGAACTTAGCCCCATCTTAATATATGCCGGTCTTTTTGAACCGAAGGCCTCGGTCGTTATAGTCGTATCGCTCGAAGTGGCGATACTGTCGTTATCAATTGAATTGGCGTTAAGGGGATTCAGTTCAAAATCGAAGTAGGTCAGCTCCGTCTTATCTTTCCAGTTTATCTTGTTGTAAAGATTTGTAATCGAAAAGCTGAATACATAATCGGTTTTGAATCTTGTTGCCACCCCCAAATCGAATGAATAGCCGGAACCACCCATGGCGGATTTTACGATCATATTACCGGCAGCGGTTATGGCTGTATCGCCGGTTTCGGCATAACCATCCGCCTGAACTATTTTTTCGTAGAGAAAACCTTTAAGATAATGTAATGTTCCGCCGACGGAGAATTCTCCATCTTCCCATTCGATGACCGGATAACCGTAACCAAATGCTATATCCCCGACCCCGTAAGCTTCGCCCTTTGTCGTGCTTAAATCCAAATTCGGCATAATGGCATTACCGTAAAGGATTAATTCGAGAGGGTCTTTGGGTAAGGTGAAATCCGAGATACCCTCCGCTCCTGTGGAGAATGCAAATGAATTTACCGAAAAACTTATTGCTCGAGCCTCCAACGATAAATCCACCGATAAACCTTCACTCGGAATATTATCAATAATATCTTTTTTATCCTCATCGGTAAGATATGCGCCGCTGTATTTATTGTAATCGCCATATGAGAACGAGTTGTTATTTATGTCAACGCCGATAGAAAACATCTCAAGGGATGAGCCATAATTATCCCTCAATCCGAGATTAGCGGGATTGTAGCTCAGCGAACGATAATTGCGCGCTACGGCTGTAAATGCACCTCCCATTCCCAAACTGCGGGCATCCGATAAGTCTCCGGAATAAGCATAGCTATAACAGAAAGGAATGAGCAGTACGGCAATAGTCAACGCTATCAAGAATTTCCTGTTTTTTGATTTTATGTAAAACATTTTCCATCCCTCCATTTATTTTTAATTATCTCCGCCCATTCTTATTTCAGCAAATGCGGATGCGGTTATTTCGATATAATCGTTGGCGCGAATAGTAATCCCGTTCCCATCATCGGGTGTATAGAGCTTGATCCTTTTTCCGATGTAAATATTTTCATTGTCGAAAATAGCTGCTTCCGAAGATGTCAAAGTATCGACGAAAGATGTGGAGGATTCCCCAGAGGCATACCCATCATTATCAATGGGCGCGGGTGTTAGATACATTGGACCTATTATGACGGTTTGGGGGTCGTTATACAATGTCGAATCGGACTTCGTGGATAAGTATATGCCTACTTCCGCTCCCACGGGGATATGACTGATTATATCTGCGCTTATGGTTACATAATGCGCCCTATCCTTGAAGTCGGGAACATCGTTGGATATCTCCTGCCTTTCGATGTCCAAATCGATTGTTGCGGTGTCGGCGATGGAAAATGCCAATGGTGAGCTGATCAATATATCACCGTATATAAAATCATTTTCGGTGATTGTCCCAATACCGCCATCGGGATTGAATACCGCTTCGCCGCCGATCTCGATACGGTTTGGCGGAGGATCCAGAAAATCCGAGAGTTGCTCGGAGCCAATCGTAATCGTTGTGAGATAAGGTCCGGTCTGCGTATCGGGCCGTCCGCTAATCATCCCATTTATGGGGAGCGATTTCGAATTGTCCCCAACAAGGTTCAATTGTAAATCGGCGTCTATCTCCGAGGCATTATAAAAATTCAGATATAAAACGGCTTTTGTAAGCTTTGCCTGATCGATGCCGTTGGGGATATCGACATCCTCCGAAACGGGATCGATATCGACGGTTGTAGGTTTGATAAGTCCGGTGATACTTGAAAATGAAAGGGATGATATGTTGACAGCAACGCTGATGGAATCATTCTCATCTATCTCCACAAATTCACTGCCGGATGAAGGTATGTCGGCGATAACATTCACCGGCATCGTCTGAGGGGAATGGTTCCCTTCCGGTGTGATAATATATCCGTTTAAGTCTTCGGTAAAAATCCGGGATTGATTCGCCGGGATAAAACCGGTAAACTGTAGAGCGCCATTGGAATTAGTTATATCATTCACGGTAATATTTAAATTTGCGGAAAGGTTTGTTTTATTTGCCGCCGTAATTGTCATAATACCGCTTTTTACAACCGCAGAAGATATTATTGTGGAATCTTCGATTTGCACCGATTGATTAAAGTTTTTATTTATTTCCGGGATTTTTGCTTTTGCCGCGGATACTTTCAAATTTTCCGAAAATGACAGATTCGTTATTATCTCTTGATTTACCAAGTTTACCAAAACCCCTCCGGGCGTATGCCCCACGGTTTCGGTCTCTAATTGATTATGGATGGTTTTTCCCACAAGGTCGATGGAATCTATTTTCGTATCGCCATAAGCAAGTCCATTTTCGAAATTGAATACGCCAACAATACTATTATCATAAATATCCCTTAAAGTAACTATAACAGTATCCAAATCCACCTCGAGCTGGTTAGTCACCTGAAGATATAGTTTCCCCTCGCTTATCGTCGCCCAAGAAAACTCATCTATGGTTGTTAGCTGGCTGGTAAAAGCAAACGATGAGGGAGGGACCATTCCTTGATTAACGGGGAGAAAGTCATCCAACTGAGTCTCGATTGTTTCTTCGGGAGGGGATGATATACTGACTTCCCCTAATTCCTCCGAGAATGTTTCGGTAATACCGTCTATCATAAGGCTATCACCGACTTCAAAAGTATCGACCGTTTGACGGGTCTCAATCCTGGGGTCGCCGTTTTCATCGAAGATTATATTATTCTCATTCAATTCATCGATAATATCGGTAATACTATATGTTTTGCTGCTCAAAGGGATAGACCATTGTGTGTCCCATTCGGGAGCTTGGGGTTTTTTGGGAGAGCATCCCGTTAATCCCAATAAGAGAAAGGTAAACAAAATTAAAGCGGATAATTGCAATAAGAGCTTTATTGCTTTAATACGCTTGGATGAATTAATGATAATCATCGCCCCCTCCTTAAAATAAATGTCAGTTTAAAAATTCCTTTTGACAGTTAATTAAGCAATTGGCAGGCCGATACGGCAAAATTTTCGGGAATTGTATTTTATTGAATGTCAATCAGTTATTGGGTACACAATATCAGATAGGCAACAAACTATTACTTCTTTTTGTGAAAGCGCTATAAGGTATTGGGATAATCCGATATATTTTTCTTTTCATTGGCGGGGAAATTATATATATTGTTTTAGGAGAATATATAATATAGGGTTGGAATGGATAAATTCAGCCGTTTGCTTTATATCATCAATACATTGAGATACAAACGCGGGATGCGTGCTAGGGAAATAGCGGACGATTGTAATGTCTCTCTTAGAACCATATATCGGGATTTAAGCAGCTTATCATCAGCTGGCGTTCCCATTTATTATGAAAATGGTTATAAGATACTTAATGGCGGATTCCTGCCTCCGCTCAATTTTGAAGAGGAGGAAGCATTTTATATTATATGCGCTCTTTCAAACAATGTTGTCCCGGATGGGAGCTACAATAAGGAAATTAGAAAAAGCATTTTAGCCAAGTTAAGGGGAAGCCTTTCGGAAAGTATCGGAACTCTCGACACTCCCGAAGCCATCGCAATCTATGCGCGAGTAACCGCAAAGCCCAATATTAAGGGTGAGATTTTTGAAACGATAAGGGAGGGTATAAATAATAATTGCGAAACCGAAATAGAATACGATTCTCTGAATTCCGGCGTATCTGGTAGGATTGTGGATCCTTACTCCGTCGTCTTTCGGGGGCATTCTTGGTACCTGATAGCTTATTGTCATACAAGGAATGAACTCAGAACTTTCAGGCTTAGCAGGATAATTAAAGCAAAAGGGACGGAAAGGAGATTTCGAAGAAAAGACAATTATTCCATAAAGGATTATTTTAAGGACTCATGGGAACTTTATAAAGGGAAATTGGTTGAGTTTTCAGCGGAATTTCGAGGAAAGGCGAGTAAAGTTATCTTATCGGGTATCCATCACCCCAGCGAAAGCATAAAACTTGAAAGCGGCGGCAGAGTTATATATTCGGCTAAAGCATCGGGGAGAGAAGAGATTATCAGATGGCTTATCGGGTTTGGAGAGGATGTTAAAATCCTTTCTCCTCCGGATTTAATCGAGGATGTAAAAAAGCATCTACAATCGACGCTGAATGTTTATCGGGACCCTTCATAAAGCACCTAAAATAGCAATTTAGAAATAATATATGGGTGGGCTGCGATGTAATATTAACTTCTCGACTCGTTTAATAAAGCGAACCAATAGTTTTCCGATAAGTCATATATAATCGCTGGTCAAACAACCGACATTGAAAATCGGGTTAGAAACTACGGATGAGCGTGTTATTATCATCCATATTAAAATAAGGTAGATGAAAATATGTTTAAGACCACATATAGACAAGATGGCGAGATCAAAGAGGTTCGCTCCCTGATAGATGAAATTGACAGCCTAAAAATCCAATTGGATAATATAAAGCATTTGGGGGCGATGATAACCTCCATATTGGATTTCGATACAATTCTATCGGTTTTAATGGAAGCTTCCTTGGAGATGGTTAATGGGGAAGTGGGAGGGATATTGATAAACGAGGAGGGGAATTGGGTTCCAAAAATTGCGATGGGCTTACAACCCGAATATATAAAATCATGGGAGATTAAAGGGAAAGGTAACATCTTAGATGTTCTTTTATCCACAAAACAGGTTATGCGGATGGATAACCCTCGTGAGGCGTTGCTAATACATAGTAAAAAGATGAATGTTGAGTCTCTAATGATTGCACCGGTCCATTCTAAAGGAGAAATTATTGGAGCTGTTATAATAGCTAATCGTACCGATGGACTTAACTTCGACGATAAGGATGTATCCAATCTTAAGATGTTGGTGCATTTTACAGCGGTAGCTATTAACAACGCAAAACTGCTTCAGCTGACATTGGAAAAACAGCAACTTGACCATGAGCTTTCCGTTGCGAAACTTGTGCAAAGCGCATTATTACCCAGCAGAAAATTAACGATCCCGGGTGTTATCATTGATGCTTCATATATCCCCGCCAAAGAAGTTGGAGGGGATTATTATGATGTAATAATCAGGGACGATAAGCATTTCGCTGTTGTCGTCGGTGATGTAACCAACAAGGGTGTTCCCGCGGCTTTGATGATGAGTGCGGCAAGGAGTTTAATAAGGGCGGAATATCGCAATGGGAAAGATGCCGCCTCTGTTATAAATTCAATCAATCAGCTTCTCTGCGAGGATACCGAGAGGAATTCCGATATGTTTATTACGCTTTTTTATGCGCATATCGATTTAGAGACTAAAACGATGGAATATATCAATGGCGGACATCCACCCGGTTTCCTTATACGAAAGGGAGAGGATAATATGGAGATGCTCGGTACTTCGGGGACGATTGTGGGACAATTTCCCGAATTTCAATACAGCAGCAAGATGATTAAAATCGAAGAGGAAGATAGAATTGTATTATACACCGATGGCGCTTTTGAATGTTTCGATTCCGAAGGTCAAATGCTTGGCCTTAACGGGCTTAAAAAAATCGTCAATGAAATCAAAGATTATAAATCTCCGATGTTTTTGGAAGAGATCAATGAGCTTCTGAAAGATTATATGGTGGACAAAAGCAAGATAGATGATTTCACAATGCTGGTTTTGGACTTTAAACAAATTCAATAAGTGGGAAAACTATGGAAAAACATCCTTTACATTATGCCTCCCTTGAGTTGAATAACTCGGGACTTTGTATCAAAATTACCGATGATATATTAAAAGCCTTTTTGGAGTTGACATCTTTGGATGATAGAGAGAAGTATCGGCTGAGGGTGGCTGTTTCCGAAATAGTTACCAACGGTTATTTTCATGGAAATAAACAAAACGCTCAAAAACGGATGTTTTTCAGCTGCAATGTATTTAATAACCGTATAGAGATATCGGTTGAAGACGAAGGGGATGGATTTAATGATGATGAGGTAGAAGAAAAATACGGAGCTGCCGGAGAGTATGCAACTGGGGGAAGAGGATTAAAAATTGTCGAGAAGGTAGCCGATAGGGTAAAATGTGGAAAGACGGACAACGGGCGCTTTAGGGTATCGCTCTTAAAGTATGTGAATGCGGAGCCGGTGGAGGCAATAGGCCAAAGTATTGAAAGCTATTAATCCGAACTATTTGAGCACAAAATACAAGGAGAGCACAGATGAACATTAGCAAATCAATGGTTGGAGACATTGCCGTAATTAAACTTAATGGGAGACTGGATCTTGAAACCTCAAAGACACTAAAAGGGTTGACCAAAGAGCTTATGGCTGACAATCATAATAAAATGATTTTCGATTTAACCGATGTAGATTTTATTAATAGTTCCGGTTTGGGGACACTCGTTTCCATTCTTCGCGATGTGAATTCAAAAAAAGGGAATTTGGAGCTTTGCTCTCTTGCCCCCTACATCCAAGAGATTTTTGAAATTACACACCTTTCGTCGATATTTCGCATTTATGAGAATGAGGAGGAAGCTTTATCGAGTTTCGCGGTAACGGAAAATAAAACGGAATAAAAAATAAGTTAAGACGAGGTAAATCGGATGTTTCGGCTATGTTTACGCTTTCGAATATTACAAAATTGTTAACGGCTAATCTTATTAGGGGCTAATATAATGAGATATGGAATCCTGGTAATTGATGCGGATATTTTATTGAGAGATATGCTTTACGACTTCCTTTACGATAAAGGGTATAATGTGTTCACGGCGGAAGATACGGATTCAGGTAGAGAGGCTGTGCATAAACACAAATTTGATGCCTTAATTATAAATTTGGATCTCCCCGATGGAGGAGGAATAGAACTTTTATCCGAAATAAAAAAGTCGCATCCGAAAATACCAATTATAGTTATTGCTTCGAAATTAGATGACAATGAAAGAAAAATAGTTTATGAATTGGGCATTATCTCCTATATGGAAAAACCCTTGAAAATTTCCAAAATTGCGGCAATCCTCAAAAACTCGCTAATGCAAAAAGACGAAACTAACCCCGTTAATTACGGTAATGATAAATGAAATAATTGACCCATAAATTATATGAGAAAAACTTGAATTACCGAACCGAATGAATTATTGAAAGCAGATATTAAATAATACAATACAAAGACTCCCTTTTTAATAAGATATTCAACAAGAAGTTATTGAATTTTTCAATTTGCCGTTTTATATTGAAACAGAAAATAGGTGGAGAAGTATATGCCAACTTATAAAATTTTAATCGTTGATGACGAAGCTTTTGTGCGGGAATTGTTAGAAGAATTTTTAGCCAAACAGGATTTTGAGATTTTTCTTGCCGATTGCGGAGAAGCCGGCATCAAAATAGCCGGCGAGAATGATATCGATGTGGCTTTGGTGGATTTGAAAATGCCTGGTATTGATGGACTGGAAACCCTAAAACGGCTCAGAAATATACGCCCCAACATACCGATAATTATTTTGACGGGCTATCCTACTATTGAAACCTCTATCAAAGCTTTAAGGCTTGGGGCATCTGATTATATAATTAAGCCATTTAAACTTAACGAACTAAAAGCAGTGGTGGAGAAAGCTCTCAAAGAGCGGGAATTGAAGATGGAAATAAATTTGCTTAGGGATAAAATTAAATCAATCGAAAGCAAATTAAAAAAATACGAGTTGGAAACCGAAGTCTCTTACAATCCGACAATAGACACCGAAAAGGACCCCGAGGATAAAAATAATCAAGAATAAGCAAAAACACCTTTTCTCATCAAGCAATGCCAACTATCTTCAGGAAAAAACAGATAACCCGATAATATAACTATGCGGCGATATGGATGTCTGCCCCTTTGGGTTGAATGACCTAAATATTCTCAAAAGATTGACTTGAAATTTCTTCAACTATAGTTTATTATTTTCCCTGATGAGCGGTAAAGAAAAGGAACTTCAATATATCAATAAACTATACGGGCAAATTCTCAATGTTTACGCCCAATTGGGATATCTAATCGACAAATCGGCTGCGGTTTTTAATGATTCATCCGCGCGGCAAATTAAATCTATTCTTTTATCCATAAATACTATTGCCAACGAAATAGGCGAATTGAAGGATAAAATTTCGATTCGAAGAAAAATCTACTTTGAATCCGGTTGGGATATCGGGGAATTGGAAAATATTACAAAAGATTTTATAAGGGAATTCAATCCCCTATTTGCCGAAGTATTGCGGGCGCAGTCGAGGCTCGAATCAGCAGTTAAACAAAGCGGAGTTAAAATATCGTAGGCGTAAGTATCCAATGGAAGGGAAAGACGGTAATTCATTGATATCCAAGGATCGGTTGCAAGCATTCAGCGAATCGTTCGTCTCCTTTACCGAGATGACTCGACAGCTACAGGAGGCTTATCGCGAATTAGAACAAAGGTATGAGACGCTTAATAAAAAACTGAGCGAAACCAATATCGAACTGCGGCAATCATTGGCGGAAAAAGACAGACTAAGTTCATATCTAAACGATATTCTGGAGAATCTGAACTCGGGTGTTGTTGTTATCGACACGAAGGGAGTAGTCCGTCTTTTTAACAGGGCGGCGGAGCGCATATTAAAATATAATAATGATAATGTTATCGGCCGCAAGTGGGGCGATATTATAGATTCCCCCAATACTCCATCCGGTTGTTTGGAGACCCTCACAAAAGGAGCGGTGTTCACCGAGGAGGAGAAAGTAGTAGCTGATGGTGAAGGAGGATTGATTAACATAGGCTTTTCGACTTCCCTTTTGAAATCCCCTGATGGAGAAGTTATAGGGGCGGTGGAGGTGTTTTACGATTTAACAAAGATGAAAAATTTGGAAAGGGAAATGACTCGGGTTTCGACGCTTGCCGCTTTGGGGAGGATGGCGGCGACTATTGCTCATGAGGTCCGCAATCCTTTGGGTGCCATAGCCGGTTTTGCAGCCTTATTGGATAAGGATACTCCCAAAGATGACGACCGTAAAAAGTTAATCGCAAAAATAACAACCGGTATAGGAAGGCTAAATAGGATTGTAAACGGATTACTGGACTTTACGCGGGAACCGAATTTGAATATAACCGATGTCGACCTTGAATCGGTCATTTCCGAAGTGATTGAGGAAATCGCAGCAAGGAATAATAAAAGGGGAATAATAATCGAGAGCAAAATAAACGCAAGTCTTGGCAAATATCCGCTCGATAAAGAGAGTTTTCGATTAGTAATGAATAATTTGATAGATAACGCTATCCAAGCCTCACCCGAAGGGGAGAAGGTAAAAGTGATTCTTAGCCGCAAAGGCTCTCAGGTAAGGGTGGAAGTAATCGATAAGGGAAAAGGAATTACCGAAGATGTAATAAATAGAATATTCGATCCTTTTTTTACCACTCGGGAGAAGGGAACCGGTTTGGGTTTACCGGTTGTGAAAAAACTAATCAAAGCACACAACGGAACTATTTTTGCAGAAAGCGGCGGTATAAATAAAGGGGCGAGATTTGTTATTTGTCTTCCGTTGTTAAACCCCGAACATCCTGATTACAATAAGGAATAAAGCTATGCGGAACGATTTTAATAAAGGGATAAAGATTTTAGTAGCCGATGATGATTCTTTAATGCGGGATTTCCTGATGGAGGTTTTATCCCGTTCGGGATATCAAGCTTTAAGTGTTCCAGACGGGAAAAGTGCTGTTGAGGCGATTAATCGGGATGACTTTAACATTATCATAACCGATGTCAAAATGCCGGGTTATGATGGGATGAAGGTCTTAAAAGCGGCATTGAGTAAAAATCCGCAATCTAAGGTTATTCTGATTACGGGTTATGGGACAATTGAAAATGCCGTAGCCGCAATGAAGGAAGGTGCCTTTGATTATTTGACAAAAGGCGAGAAAACCTCGCCCGATGAAATAGAAATAGTGCTGAAACGGGCTATTAATTATCAAAAGCTCGAAACGGAAAACAAACGGCTGAAAAATGAGTTATCGAATAAATATTCTTTTTCCAATATGATAGGCAAAAGTCCACAGATGTTGCGTATTTACGATATGATCAAGACGGTTGCCGACAGCAGCGCCACGGTTTTAATCACCGGAAAGTCAGGAACGGGGAAAGAATTAGTTGCCAAAGCGATACATTTTAACTCAAAGAGAAAAGATTATCCATTTATAAAACTTAACTGTGCCGCCCTGCCGGATGGATTGGTCGAATCCGAATTGTTCGGCCATGAAAAGGGCGCTTTCACCGGAGCGATAAAAACTGTGAAAGGCAGATTTGAGTTAGCTAATGGGGGCACGGTTTTATTGGATGAAATCTCGGAAATGTCGGTTAATATGCAGGCTAAACTGTTGAGGGTTTTGCAGGAGCGGGAGTTTGAACGGATAGGTTCGAGCCGTACCATACAAGCAGATGTAAGAATCATCGCTACTTCCAATCGGAATTTGAAAGAGGAATACCGTAAAGGGCGCTTTCGGGAAGATCTATATTATAGATTAAATGTAATTCCCATTGAGATACCCGAATTATCCGAACGCCGAGAGGATATTCCTCTTTTAATAGAACATTTTATCGAAAAATATTCTTCCAAGAACAATAAACCGATAAAAGCAATTTCGGAGACGGCAATGAAAGTTCTCTCCGATTATAGTTGGCCCGGAAATGTCCGTGAACTGGAAAATTGTATCGAAAGAGCGGTGGTCGTAAATAAATCGGGGACAATAGAAAAAGATGACCTGCCCGGAAATATCTTTGATATTGCAAAAAACGATTTGCCGGAAAGAATCAAACCGGGTATGTCTATAAAAGAGATGGAGAAGACTCTCATCCTGAAGACCCTCAAAAAAAGCGGGGGCAACCGAACGCATGCCGCTGAGACTTTGGGCATAACTACAAGAACCTTAAGGAACAAACTTGCCGAGTATGGTTTGCATAGCCGTCAGATCGACTCGGAATAATCTATTGTTCCTTTCCATAATAGGGCATAATGTGGGATTGATTCGATTCTTCACCTGAGGGTTTAATCTATTCTAAAATTGCCGATATTTTAAGTAATTATTGGTTTTTAGACGACAATCTTAAAAAAAGAGCTTATATGGATATTACTACCATAGGGGGGTTGATTTTAGGTATCGGCGCCGTATTGTTTTCCTTTTTTATGGAGGGTGGGCATATTTCCGCAATTATCAGAATTCCCGCAATGATAATTGTTATATTCGGAGCCATAGGCGCTACTATAATTACTACTTCCTTCGATAGCATAAAAAGTTTTCCGAAGCTAATCAAAATAGCCTTTTTCCCGGAAAAGCAAAACGCTCCCGAGATAATTAAACAAATCGTAAATATGGCACGAAGTGCAAGGCGCGACGGTATTCTTGGGCTTGAACCATATTTAAATGAAATAAAAAATCCCTTTTATAATAGGGCCGTCCAGCTACTAATAGACGGGACGGAAATGACTGAGCTCAGGGATTTGCTTGAGATGGAGTTGGATAATATTACCAAACGGCATAAAGCCGGGATATCGTTGTTTCAAAAATTGGGGGGGTTTTCCCCGACAATGGGAATAATCGGAACTGTCTTGGGATTCATTCCCTAGCTAACACCGATGATGCCGGCAAAATGGCTTCCTCTATCGCCTCAGCCTTTATCGCCACTTTATGGGGCGTTGCTTTGGCAAATTTGGTTTACCTTCCCATCGGAGATAAACTCAGGCGCAGACATGAGGAAGAGATAAGGCTTTTGAATATAATATTAGAGGGAGTAGTCTCCATACAATCGGGAGAAAATCCCCGCATTATCAAAACCAAGCTATTATCCTTTATCGAACCAGAAAACCGTAAGGTCCGTTGATTATGCGAAAAACGGATAGAGATGATGACAACGAAAACCTTGATCGTTGGCTATTGACCTATGCGGATTTAATTACGCTGTTATTGGCACTGTTTATCGTAATGTATTCGATATCGCGCATAGATACAAAGAAATTCGGGAAAGTTTCTGAGGCTTTTAATACGGCTTTGAGTGGTACCAACGGGACATTGAAAAACGCTGAAGCCATTCTTCAGAAAGACAATTTAGATAAACTGGTAAAAATAGATAAGCTCCTTAATATACAAACTCAAATTAGAGGATTTGTGGCTTCACAGGGTATGGAAAAGGATATCGATGTTATTTTAGAAAAAAATGATTTAACGGTTCATGTAACGGAATCGGCATTTTTCGAATCCGGGAAAGCGGACATAAAACCAAAGGCTAAGAAATTCCTAAGATCCCTATCCTCGGTTCTCAAACAAATTCCCAACGAGATAAGAGTAGAAGGGCATACTGATAACATCCCGATAAGCACTCCTCAGTTTCCATCTAACTGGGAGCTATCGGTTATGAGGGCAACGAAGGTCGTTCGATTTCTGACAGAGCGGTGTGGAATAAAACCAAAAAGGATCTCAGCCCTCGGTTTCGGCGAATATAAACCGAGATTCCCCAATGATACCCCGGATAACCGTCGACGAAATAGACGAGTGGATATTGTGATACTTCGGGAATAATATTTTTGGCATCGCCTGATTGCCCCATATTAAATTTTTTAAATTACGATGGGTTATAAGGGTTTTCTGTCTTTAAGAGCCTTTGATAAGGTTACGATATCTGCGAATTCCAAATCGCCCCCTATTGGTAAACCTCTTGATATACGGGTTACTTTCACCTTAAATGGTTTTAACAATTCCATTATATATTCCGCTGTTGCCTCGCCCTCAGTATTCGGATTGGTCGCCAATATTATCTCGGCCGCACCCTCGGAAACTCTATTTAACAGTGACCTTATCCTCAAATCGTCAGGTCCTATTCCATCAAGAGGGGAAAGCGCCCCCCCTAAAATATGGAATACTCCTTTATACTCATTGGTTTTCTCAAGAGCAAAAACATCCGAGGGCTTTTCAACTACACATATTATATTTTTGTCCCTGTCGGGATTACTGCATATAGCGCAGGGGTCTGTCTCGGTGATGTTTCCGCAGATGGAGCATTCGATAACTTTACTTTTTACTTCGATAATCGTTTCCGCTAATTCTTTTGCTTTATCATCGGGAAGTTTAAGAATATAGAAAGCCAACCTTCGGGCGGTTTTATAGCCGATGCCGGGCATTCCGGCGAATTGCCTTATAAGTTTTTCAAGCAGGGGAGAGGTAAACATCTTAAAACGGCATACCCGGGATATTCAATCCTCCGGTTAATTTAGACATTTCTTCCTGCTGCAACTTCGCGGATTCCTCTTTAGCTTGATTAACGGCGGCTAAAACTAAATCCTCCAACATTTCGATATCATCGGGATCAACAGCTTGAGGATCTATTTTGATCTCCATCAAATCGCCCTTCCCGTTCATCACAACCTTTACCATGCCGCCTCCGGAACTTCCCTCAACGGTTAAATTTTCAAGCTCCTCCTGAAGTTCCGCTAATTTACGCTGCATTTTTTGAACCTGCTTCATCATATCGCCCATACCTTTTGCCATAAGAACTCCTCTATTCCTCTTAATTCATTAGAATTATTGTCAATTGCCCTCTTTATCTTTGGGTTTCCAGTCCACTAAATGCCCCCCGAATTTCTTTAGCGCCGAATCTATTATCTTATCGCCGGTAGGACCGGCAAACATAGGTTTATTTTGTTTTTCAGGATTACTCTTCTCAGTTAAAGCATCGGATTTACTATCGAAATTAAACTCCAAACGGATCGGGGTACCGAAAATTTTCTCGGTTAATAAATTTAGGGCTTTGATATTGTTCGGGGTATTTATTAAATTCGGAATTCCGGAATTGGTAACCTTTAATGTTAAGGTATTATTATCGAGGGCTTTTGGGATAGCTCCATTTAACAAAGCCCATAAGGTTTTCCTTTTCTTGCTCATTTCCTCAACAACAAGCTTCCAACCGCTTAAAACGGATCCCCAATCATTTCTATCGATTTTAATCGGGATTTTTCCTTTTATGCTTTCTTCTTTTGGTATTATTTTCAGTTCGGGGTGGTTATTAGGTATGGATGTTGGCTGTTGCGCTTTTTGGGGAAAATCAAAAATATCAGGTTCCTTAAAATCGGCGGCTATATTGGCATTGGAATATTCCATTTTTAACAGTTTCTCCAAATCGATGGTTTTTTCGAGGTTTGCCATCTTAATAAGGGCTAATTCGATGGAGATTATCGGTTCTATCGTCTTACGCCTGAAACCCGCAAAAAGCTCAGCGGATATATTCAACATCCTTAAAAGTTTACCCTCATCGAGATTTTTAAGGGCTTCTCGATATCCCTCTAAATAGTCCCCTGCAATTTCACCCAAATATTGTCCATCATTATCTAATTTTATAACCAAAAGGTCTCTAAAATGCTTGTTTAAGCTTTCGAGGAAGTATTCGATATTGCCTCCCGAATTGATAAAAGTACGAAATAATTTAATAACTTCTAAAGGTTTTGAACGGCTAATGGATATGGATATTTCCAATAATACTTTTTTATCAACCAATCCCAATATTTCGGAGACTTTCTCCGAATTGATTTTTTCATCACTCGAAGCAATAACCTGATCCAGTAACGATAATGCATCCCTTAAACTGCCGGAAGCCTTTGTGCAAATCAGTTCCATTCCCTCCTCATCAAGGACAACCCCTTCTTTATCACATATTGATTTGACCGCATTAATCAATTTTGGAAGGGGTATAAGTCTAAAATCGAACTTAAGACAGCGGGACATAATTGTGGCCGGAACCTTCTGGGGTTCGGTAGTCGCCATAATAAATATGCCATGTTTGGGTGGTTCTTCGAGAGTTTTCAGCAAAGCGTTGAAAGCCTCCGAGGTGAGCTGGTGGACCTCATCAATGATGTAAATTTTATACTTGGATCTGATGGGAGTATATCTTATCGCCTCGCGCAGGTCGCGTATATCATCGATACCACGATTGGAAGCCGCGTCGATTTCAATTACATCGGGACTGTTCCCGGAGGCGATTTCCAAACAGGAATTACAGATGGAGCAAGGTTCACCATCTGTAGGATTTTCACAATTAAGCGCTTTGGATAAAACGCGGGCGGTTGTTGTTTTTCCGGTTCCGCGGGGTCCCGAAAAAAGATAACCGTGGTGTATTTTACCAAAGGCGACCGCATTTTTTAGCGTCAGGGTAATATGTTCCTGCGCTATTATTTCGGAAAAGTTCTGCGGCCTATGTTTGAGGGCGATTACTTTATAGGTCATAATAATTTTTGTGTGCACCCACCTCCGACCCTCTGCACAAATGCGCATCGGGGTAGTTAACTCAGACCGAGCCACCCCGCAACACACCGAGTGTTCGCTTACCGCTGCTACCTTCCGGTCCTGACGGGGTTCGGCGATCTTCAGTTGTGCGGGACCCGATCCTCAACGCCACTTGCACCGATAACGCAAATGGCTTTAGGCCTCGGGTGGGAATTCGACCCCGGTATAGCGGATTCCGGGTTACAGGGCACCGCTAGCTCCCCGTCTAGCACATAAATTCTAATGGAGTTGAGGAGATTCGAACTCCCGGCCTCCTGAGTGCGATTCAGGCGCTCTCCCAGCTGAGCTACAACCCCATTCCTTTCACTAAAAATCAAACAATAATATAAAAAATCAATAATTATTGCAAATGAAAATTTGTAAAGGTTAATTTCAAGCGGAATATTCAATATTGGAACTCATCGGATATTTTTGTAAATAAAAACCGCAAGTGTTCCGATAACATATATAACCACAAATAGTTGTGGAAAGCGGTCTAATCTTACATTTAAGCATCCGGAGATTATTTAATGAATCTGGGTTCAACCCGTAAAATCCTAAAATGGATATCAGGAATAATCCTTATCGTTGCTGTTATACTTATAATCCAATCCGAATCATCAATTAAGACAAAATTGGATGATTTAAATCGGAAGGATCTACTAACACAAAACCAATATTCGGGGATGGAGCAACAGCTTTTTCAAATATCCTCTTTGTTGGAAAGGATATCGGGGTTATTAAATAAGCACATTCTCGCACTATCCGCCAATGATAAAAGTAATTTTTCAAACCGCATTAATTCCTATCAAAATAAACTCCTAAATACAATTTACGATCTTGAGGGAAAATTGGATGAGGATCAAATTCAAATAATGGATGAAATCAAAAATGATGTGGCGTTATATATAACTAACGATATGATAGTGCAGGATTATAGCAATAGGGGATTAAAAAAGAAGGCTTGGGGATTTATACAGGATAGTTTGGAACAAAATTTCAATAGCGCTTTAACAAATATCGACAAATTGAACCAACAGCTTTCGGATAGCAAAGATAGAGAATTAGCGAAATTGAAGGGTGATATAGCAGGAGTGGAAGCTAAAGCCGACTTTACACTTAAAGTGGCTTATATGCTAATACTATTTTCTATTGCGGGGTTTCTTTTTTCCTTCTTTATGCCGTCAAGGGGTAAGGCAAACCAAAGACAACGGGATAATAAAAGAATTAAAACTAAAAACAGGGTAGATAGTACGGAAAGGAATTCGCAAACTATTGAGGGGTCCGCAACCGTCGAAACAAATTATTCCAAAAGTAATAAGATTGCCGCAAATGTAATCAACAAACCCTCCCAAGATTCAATACAGGAAGAGCTCAGACAACAAAATGAAATTGCGAAACAAAGGAAAAAAATGCTGAATGAGGTCGATAAATTGACTTCTTATGATACGAAACGAGATAAACCATCATTGGATTTCGGAACCTATTTCAAGAATTCCAATAAAGTATCGGAATTGCTTAAATCGGCGGGAGAACTGTCATCCTCATCAATTGTCGAAGCTCAAGATATAGCCCTAAAAATTGCGAAAATGGGGGAGTACGAAATAAGGAAATTAGCTTCATATACAATTAAGATGTCAAGGGATGTGCAGAAGATTATTGATAAAAACAACAGCGCACTGCTTAACAACCTTAAAAACGCCGAAAACACAAGCGCAGAACTCCAAAACATTGTCAAGAATATCGGTCGAATTGAAAATCTGCTTACAGGAATCGAGGGTACTGAAGATATTATAAATTCATTGGATAATATGACGGTGAAAATAGGGGGCTTAAACCAAATAAAGAAAAAGCATTCTTTTGAAGGATTAACAAATGAACTTAAAGCCACCTTCCAAGATATTGAAAATGGAGAATTGGAAGGCGAAGAAACATCGTTAAATAATTATGAAGAGGAATCGATACAGCCAAGCATACCCGATGATATCGATATAGTTACGGCGAATACTTCATTGGAATCTTTAAGTGAAGAAGATGTTTCCGAGAATAGTACGGGCGAAGAAGAAACCATAGAGAATACTAAGTCCGATAATGCATCCGATGATTTAGAGCAGGACAAAGCATCTTCAAATGATGGAAATATCGGGGACACTCCAAAGAATGCCGAGCCGCAAAAAGATCAGGAAAATGATGTGCAAATCCTTTCTGACAAAGAACTTGAGGAAGCACTGAATGGAATCGAACCTCCGAATGGTATTACCGACAAAGTTCCCGATAACGAGGGAAATAATATAAAGGATATAACAGATAATATCGATAAACAAGCCGATGAAGAATTGATGGCCGATAAAGATTAATCGATAAACACGCATAAACCTCATCAATCCCCCCTTGAAAGCAAAAAGACAATTTTATAATATGTGAAAGGATATACACTATCCCTGCAAGCTACTGCATATAGTTGATATGACAATATTATATTATCTTAATTACACTTAGTTAATCCATTATGGGACAGCGGATAATATTTCGGTAGGTGATGATTCAAACAGCGGGGATTGGCACATAATTTGCTTGATTAATAAGGCGATAGTAGTAGGTTAGGAATTATTCTGAGCTCACAGGAAGTTATAAGGGAGCATTTATGAAGAAATATTTGATAGTATTGTTATTTATTTTCGCAATTGTGTGGGCACCACAGATTTATTCGCAGGAACGGCCTGCTGTTCATACTACATATCCTGAAAATGGTTTGTCGGGATCGATTATAATTACTCCCAATGATTCAACCTGTGAGATAGGAACTGATGGAGGATATTTCCGCTATGATGTTTTGATTAGTAATAATTATAGCCATTTGGCAAACGGTTATATATGGGGGAAGGTGCATAGTGTCGAAACTGGTCAGGAATGGGGTCCCCTGCTTTTGACATCGCTAACCTTAGGCCCTTATGAAACTCTATTGATAGAGGATGCGGATTTATATGTTCCTTATTGTATAAGTGAGGGGTCCTATTTATTTGTCGTCAGTATTGGATGCTATCCGATTATAGTCGATAGTGATACAGCCGAGTTCTTTAAGGATGGTGAATCTGAAATAGATTGTCCTCCCAACCTTCTTGTTGATGAAAATACTAACATTCCGCCGGGATCGGTTGAGTCTTCGTGTAATGGTGGTAGTATCGATGATAGCGGAATTATCCCTATGGCATTCAACATAAATAAAATTTATCCTAATCCTTTTAATGCGTCGGTTAAAATAGATTTCAGCTTGTTCCAACCCAATGAAGTAAGAGTTAAAATTATAAATCTTGCGGGGGAGGTAATCGAAACTCTTGAAAACAATTATATGGATGCCGGTGAACACGAGCTGATTTGGAAGGCATCTTCGAAGTCGTCAGGAATATATTTTATAGAATTAGAAGTTTCCGGGAAAAAGGAAATACGGAAGATATCTTTAATAAAATAACTATCTTCGCACAAAAGCTATTCGCTTATAAGCCGGGATATTTATCTCGGCTTTTTTAATTTCGTACATTCCCATTTTAAAATAATATCTTTACTACCGGTTCTATCCCGCAACTCGGCATTACAATCGAAAATTCCGGAAAATATCATATAAACTATTTTCATATCGCATAATCAATCAAGCATCACCCCCTTGATGCCGATAATAATATTACTGTTTTGAAAAATAATAATCCTTCGATTAGATGATTTGTATGAATATCCGGCGTTAACGAGCAAGGACACAAATTACGGAATGGAATCCATAAAACAATCGTTAGAACATCAAAAAAAACAATATGACAAAGGAAGCAATGTTAGCAGTGCTATACGAAAACTATGGTCATATTGTTCCGATAGAAATTTTTCCGGCTATGACCCTCACGATGCTCTCAACTCCCCTGTTTTGAGGTTGTCGGGCAAGCTCCCCCGACAATTGGCGATACAGTTTCTAAAAAGGTCCCCCATAAATTTTAGGAGTTTGTTTGGCATTCCGAAGGGGGAGAATCCCAAGGGGTTGGGTTTGTTTTTATCGGCGGCAACTAAACTTTATAAAATGATAGGTGATGATGTATATAAATCGACTGCATATAAACTCGCCGAAAAGCTTGCTCTATTACGGAGTGAAGGCTATTCATCATATTGCTGGGGTTATAATTTTGATTGGCAGTCGAGGGCATTTTTCCTCCCCAAATATACTCCGACAATCGTCGCCACGACATTTATTGCAAATAGTTTTATTGAAGCGGCGCAGGTTTTTGGAGATGATGAGTTTTTGAAGATTGGGATTTCAGCTGCGGGTTTTGTTGCCGGCGATTTGAATCGGAGTAACCTTGATGATTCAATATGCTTCTCCTATTCTCCAAAAGATAAAAGCTGTGTTCATAACGCTAATATGTTAGGGGCGGCATTTTTGGCAAAGGTTTCCAATCTTGCTGATAATGATGAATATATGGAATTAGCATATCGCTCCGCCGAATTTTCCTTGAGATATCAGAACCCCGATGGTAGCTGGTATTATGGTGTATCTCCATCTCAAAATTGGATAGATAACTTTCATACCGGTTATATGATAGATACGCTTTCCGAATATATACGCTATTCTAATCGCTGGGAATTGGAGAACAGCTTAAACAGAGCGATAGATTTTTATGTGAATAATTTATTTACAATCGATGGAGTTCCCAAATATTACCCGAATAAGTTATTCCCGATAGACATACATAGTTGCTCGCAAGCGATAATCACCTTGAGCGACTTATCCCGAAAGTCGGCTTCATTTCAGGGATTATTGGAAAAATGCGTAAATTGGATATTGGAAAATATGGTTGATGCTCGGGGATATTTTTATTTCCAAAAGCATAAATTCTACATCAACAAAATTCCTTATATGCGATGGGGACAGGCATGGATGCTTAAAGCATTGGTTGAATACTATTGGTATCTGCTGAAAACAGGTAAAATATCGGGAGCTGAAAATATATCCGACGGATACAGCATTATTTTCGGAGAGGAAGGATTTTCATTTGAGAAGGTGGAAAGATGAAAAGATATCAATTTTTAGGTTATCCGGTTGACAGTTTAACCACTACCGAAGCGCTTTCGAGGATAGATGATTTTATTAGGGAAAAGAAACCGCACAGGATAACCCCCATAAACGCATCGAAACTATGCAAGGTCGATAAAGACCGGAGATTAGCGGATATAATTAAAGAATCGGACCTTGTTATCCCGGAATATGCGGTTGTATGGGGCGCTAACAGACTTAAAATAAAACTCGATGAGCATATAGGCGGGATTATGCTGATGAGACGCATCCTCGCAATTGCTCCAAAGAAGAATTATCGGATTTATTTCTTAGGAACGAGGCAGGAGATTATCTCCGAAATGATAAGGCGATTGAGAAACGAATATCAAAACCTGAAAATAGCGGGTTATCATAACGGTTATTTTACTGAGGATGAGGAGGCTTCCATAATCGAAGAAATTAGATCCTCCAATGCCGATATACTCTTTGTGGCGATGGGTACTCCGAGACAGGAAGTGTGGATAGATAAGCATCTTTCCGAATTGAATGTTTCGGTGATTATGGGCGTTGGCGGCAGTTTCGATGTTTTTGCGGGAGTGAAAAAAGAAACTCCGGCTTATTTAAGATGTGGTTTTGAATGGTTATACAGGCTTGCCCAAGAACCAGGTAGATTATGGAAGCGGTATTTGACCACGAACACAAATTTTGTTTGGAAAGTATTAAAGGCGAAGTGGGGTTTAAGAGGGGACAAAGCAAACACGAAAAGGGCGGTATGATTAAACAAAATTTACAGTTGTTAAAAATAATGCATATTGCTTTGGATCTAATATTAACGGCAATAGCTTTTACCTCCGCTTTTTTATTGATTTATATCTTTGGCGGCGATCCTTACGGAACTGCAATAAAATTTCACCGGTATATTTCATTGCTAAAAGTTATCCTGCCTCTTTGGTTGGTAATATTCCTGAATTCCCCAAATTCTTATTCCTATAGAATGAAATCGGGACCCTTCCTCATAACACAGATATTAAAACCTATACTTACCGGTGCGGGGATATTGATAGCTTATCTGACCATTTCAAGCAATCTGATGGTAATCCGTAGCGAAATATTCGTATTTATAGTCTTGGATATGGTTATGCTTTATCTCTTAAGGCGCTCCATTCAAAGGGTACTACGATACTATCGCGCAAAGGGAAAAGATCAGAAGAATATCCTCATTGTCGGAAGCGGGAAACAGGCCTGTGAGTTTTACGATAAAGCTAAATCGAATTCCCAATGGGGAATCAATATATTGGGTTTCCTGTCGGAAGACGGAAACCGCCTGTATAATGGAATGTCGGACTTGCTAATAGGTAAGATTAAAGATTTACCATATATACTGAATCATAATCAGGTGGACGAAGTATTTATTTCCCTGCCGCTTTCATCATTTCACAAAGTAGAGGATTTACTCTCTCAATGCCAGGAGCAAGGAGTTACCGTACACATTGCAGCGGAATTTCTTAAGGCAAATGCGCGGAATTTTTCCGCCAACGATATATTTGGTTCTCCCGTATTAAGCTTTACCTCGGCGCCGCGCAGGTTGGATATGGTTTTCATTAAACGGGTTGTTGATATAGTTGTTTCGGGGATAATGTTGATTATGCTGTCTCCCGTATTCCTGATTTTGGCAATTGCGATTCGTTTGGATTCAAAGGGACCCGTATTCTACCGATGGAAAGTAGTCGGGAAAAACCGCAAAGAATTCACGGGATACAAATTCAGAAGTATGGTAGTTTCTGCCGATAAGCTCAAAATAAAATTGCTCAACAAGAATGAAATGAAGGGCGTTGTATTCAAAATGAAAAACGACCCCCGTATTACCAGAGTCGGAAAGTTTATCAGGAAATATTCGCTTGATGAGCTTCCGCAGCTTTATAATGTATTCAAGGGTGATATGTCCTTGGTCGGACCTCGTCCTCCCCTGCAAACGGAAGTGGGAAGTTTTGCGAATTGGCATAGGCGGAAACTATCGGTAAAACCGGGAATCACCTGTTTGTGGCAGGTCTCAGGCAGAAATAATATAAACGATTTCGATGAGTGGGTCAAAATGGATTTGGATTATATAGACCGCTGGTCACTATGGATGGATTTGAAGATATTAGCCCGCACCATACCAACCGTAATAAGCGGCAAGGGGGCAAGCTAAAATCGAGTAATAAAAAAGTGAGGAGAATGTTATGGAGCAACAGAGGGGGGTAAAACTATTACCCCAAAGAACCATTCTCCTCACAAAACCACCGCTATCAATAACAATACCATTTCAAATACAGTTCCACAATTCAAAAAGACTTTATGGGATTGTAAATCAGCGATACCAAAAGTTCACCAATTTGCTTAAGACTTTTTGGCGAACATTTATCCGGCGTGTCAGATAGAGTGTGCCAATATGGATAATCAAAATCAATTATATCCACCATCGGGATACCTGCTTTTATCAGGGGTATATGGTCATCGTAAACTTGATATTTAAGACGAGGGACAAAGCTTACTAACCCCAGCTCAGCAATAGCCCTACTGATCCATATCGATTCAACCAACGCTGGATTTGTGTAATA
Organism: Candidatus Zixiibacteriota bacterium; assembly: GCA_026983835.1. Lineage (GTDB taxonomy): Bacteria > Zixibacteria > MSB-5A5 > UM-FILTER-46-8 > UM-FILTER-46-8 > JALSTH01. The sequence continues at coordinate 24,366 of JALSTH010000104.1, forward strand.
GGAATACTCCTCCATATATATTTGTAAATCCTTATCTCCGATCATATCCAAAAGTATCCCGTAGTCGGGGTAAGGGTAGGACTTTTGCGAAGCATAGTATTTGGAACCGAGGGAGAAATGCTCCAAGTCTCCCGCTTTTCCCCAATCCTCCCCGTCAAACAAAACAATTGTAATGCCAATCGGCGGCGGATATGTCGAAACCAAGCGAGCTATCTCCAAGAGAACTGCCACCCCAGAGGCACCATCGTTTGCTCCCAAAATAGGTTTTAACGCCTTTGTGGAATCACTTTCCTTGTCGGCACGAGGCCTAGTATCCCAGTGGGCACACAGAAGGATTCTATTTTGTTTCAACAAATCGAAAGAGGTAATTATGTTATACATTGGGATTGTGTTGTTCGGCAATTCGGGAGTGAAGTTTTGTTTTTCAACCGAATTGGAGTATTTTTTCAGATATGATACCAAAAATTCCCCGCATAGTCGATGTCCTTCTCCGCCGGGATTTCGGGTGCCAAAAGAGCATTGTTTCTCCAAAAGTCTAAAAGCATTCTTCTCATCGAAAAAGGGATATCCTTCGGGTTGGTTTTGAGCGAATCCATCAATGCCGCAAAAGAGAACAGCAATTATAATTACCGAAAGTATTTTATTCATTAGAATCTTATCTCAGTCCATAATCCGATTTCGCGGGAATGTTGTTTCCTCCCCAATTTTTTATCATTGGTGTCCGACCAGCCTAACTTAAACCCACCGCTTATCTGACTGGAGAACGAATAGCTGGCATTGAAATCGAAGCTAAAGCTTTTTCTATCGGTCTCGGTTGTGTACGGATATCCGGGTTTGGCGTTCTCAGATTTATCATACTGTTGATTCGCCGTAATTCCAAGCGTTAAATTTGAATCGAATTTAATCCTTTTTAAGAAAGGCAGGTTTATTCCCTGAGGTGCCTTAAAGGAATAATTCAACGAAAGGGATATCGATGAACTCTTCGATCGAGTTGTGCTCTCACTTCCGCTTCTCAAATTTTCTTTCTTTGATTTGGAGGTCTCCATCTTCAAACTGGTCCTAATTCCATTTTTCCAATTAAGAGACCAAGAGAATAGAGGAGAGAACGATTTGGTAATATCTTTATTGGTTAATTCACCCGTGTTTGGATTTTCCTTTGTATCGGTTTTTACAGAATAGCCGGATTGCAATGAGGAAGATGAAGCAATTTTTTTCAGTAGCTTAATTTTTTCCAGGCCAGTTAAGTTTGCGGATATATCGGGAAATGTAGTCGAGACGGATTTAGTCGGTTCGGATGTAGATCGGGTTATGGAGATACGCTGGGTATATGACCCATCCAATTTAAGAGAACTGAACGGCGCTATCCCCGATTTAAGGCTATAACTGTCGGTAAGCGACTTGCTGTCGCCGGTTTGGATACGGATAGTGTCTGCTTTTGTTGAAACCCCCGGATCCTCGGTAAAGCCAAACCTGTAAAGGAAAGACGGCTGACCTACTAACCCCGTTCTGCCGAAATTCTTAGAGCGTGTAAGAGAGCCGCGGATCGGGTCGAGAGAGGTAAAAATATCTTTAAACCTCTGCCATAACCATACTGGGCTTCCGGGCATAGGGGATTTTTTTATCTCTTCCTCAATTTGCTTTCCCTTTTCCCCCTCCGATTGATTGCTATTCTTTGGTGGCGCACCGATTCTTGGGAGTTTACTGCCCCTGGATTTTTTATAACCAAATAGCTTCTGTAGATTAAGCGATGTATCAAAAGAAATACTGTTGCTGCTACTCAATGATAATGTCGAATCGGGATGCTGTTTCGGATCTGAATTCTGATGGTAATTAGACGAGAAATTCATCCTCGTATCTAAAAAACTCAATATCTGAGGCCTCCAACCGGAACCGAACCTTTGAGTGTAATCTATTTCCTCTCCCAATTTCAATTTCTCCGGCTTGAATGATATATTTAATTGGTCACTCCTGCGGATATCTCGTATAGATGTAAAATTGAAAGAGTAATCCATCGCATTAAAGGGGGAGTATTGTGTATTACCGCTTAATGTCAAATCACGGGTGAATGTGTCCGGAAGCCAACCGGTGCTTGAAAGCTTCTTACTTTTTAGCGAGCTCATATCTCCTTGAAAATATGTGGAAGCAGGGAAGAGGTAAAAGTCGGATTTGGAGAGTTTATTCAAAAGAAATATGTTTTTTGTCCAACCGAAAATGGAAAGCTTTGGTTTGGATTTTATCGACATATCATATTTACCGGAAAAGTTCCATCTATCGGTAGATGAAAAAGGAATAGTCGAGGTTTTAGATTCGGTGTATGAAGACGAAAAAGAACCCGAAAGACGGTTTAGTGTGGCATTGATAAACCAATTCCCCGTCTTCATATTCATCCGTTCGGAAACATTAAATTGAGTCGAAGTGTTCTTCGATGCTTCTTCGCTCCTCAACTCATCAGGTAAGACAACATCCGACCCCGGTTTTAATCGAGGTAAACTCAGCGTGCTTTGCCAAGACGCGGTAACAGGGATATTCAACCCTAATTCCGGAGGGAACAGTTTGTGCAATGATACACCCCCGCTTACACTGTTTGTTGTTTGAATTGAACCCGGACCTTTTTTCTCCAATAGGGTAACAAAGTCTGCTCCTTTTCGCTGATACGATGCCGAGAAATTAACGAAATCCGCGAAATGCGCATCAACACTCATCCTTCCCGCCCAATCGGATTTATTGCGAGGGTTGGTTAAACGAAGTTCATCCACCCAGATCTCACCGCTGACAGGACCATCGGCCGAATTATCTACCTCCAATCCTAAATCAAACCATCGGATTGTCGTCAAGGTTGGACGCCCTTTAACCGAATAATTGCCGTCAGTCGTGTCGGGAGTACCGCCGGTACTATCGTTCCAATTCATAAGCATATAATTTTTCAGCGCTGTAATGTTTGCAAAATCAACAATCATATCATTGGAGGTTGCCCAACCGGGCGAAATATGATTATGATATTCATAATAGTTTAACGAATCACTTCCGAACCTGAAAAAGAATTTTATTTCCCCCGAAGGGACGCCCGAAGCTATGTCCGGATCCCCATAGACAAACATCTGCATATTCTCGTAGTTGGAATAATCTTCCGCCGAATACGGTATCATAAAAGCATCAGCCCCACGACCCGGCCATAAATTATCATATTGGAGAACAAGCGATTGCTCTTTTTTGCGTAAACCGGTACTTCTGTCCCGTTCGCCGGATACTCCCGGAGGCGAAAAGTAATCGGTATTCTCCTGAGTATTTTTAACCGTCACTTCAAATTTCTCACCGGGATACTGCGGTATTGGATGAAATTGCGGAATAGCATCCGAAGAATCGGAAACGGAAAATATCTTCCCAACTTCCCATTTATTACCTACCAGTTGGAATTGAGCTATTTGCAGAGTTATTGTGTCTTCCCCGGTAAACCAAAAACGTGCAAATTCTATTTGATTCCAATCGGGGAATCCCGTCTTGGAGAACATTGTAGAATCCTTAATCGGAATCCGATATAATTTCCAACCGGTCGGGGTACCATCTTTTAGAGTTGAATCGGCAATAAAACTGGTACTGTCCAAATCGAAACTAAATGAGAAATAACTATTGTTTCTGTCCAATCCACCGTTATTGTTTATATCCTCAGTATCGGGCTTCCATCCCCTATCGGGGTCTTCACGGTTGTTCTCAGTCCCGTTTATATGACTATAATCATACCTGTCGGAATAATTCCAATCATCCCCGTGAGGATCCCCCGGTTCCCAAAATTTTGTTGAATCCTCATTGGCATCGAAAACGCCATCTAGACCGGTATCCTCATCCTCTTCCAAAACGCCATCGCTGATACCATTCTTACGATCCTCAGTGTCAAGGACACCATCCCCATCTATATCCTCATCTATCCTGCCCAAATCGATATGCATCACCGCATCGGCATTATCGGATTTGCGCATCCATATCTCAAGGAACTTACTTCTTGTTTGATCGTAAAGCCCGGGCGGTAAGGACCTCATTACTCCAGCCCACGCCGAATCGCTATCGGGGAAATATCGAACTTCAAGTATATTTGTTCTATCCTCAGATTTTTTAACCTCTCTTTCGGGCCAGATATCGGTGAGTTTTAGCTGGTCGTAAGGATTGTACCACCACAAGCGCGAACGCTCGGGATCCATTGGCGTTAGAGAATCCTCTACCGGTTTGGAGCATAATGTCCAGGACCCTCGCAATATCGAAAGATCGGTGTATTCCCTGCTTGATTCGAAATCATCTATGAACGCCTCCCCTTTGGTGTTCATATTCGGTACCGACTGGGCAAACTCCGCTTGGAAATCTAATGACGAATTAGATTCGGTTTCTATTAACGGTAGAGCGTCGACAACAGAAGTCATAAATTTAGGCTCAAAATTAAGTGTTAAATCCGTATCCCAAACGAAATTGCGAGTAGGCTCCCTGCCCACACGGGGCCTTTGCTCATTTGATGTTTCACCCTTATAAAGAGCGGTCATTCCCAATTTGCTGTTATCGTTAAAGTGATAGTCGAGCCGGGTTCCAAAAAGCGATTTTTTCTCCGGCATAAAAAAGGGAGCAAACTCGTAATCGATAGTGATATTCGCATTCGGATCCGTTGCATCCTGCGTCAAAAAAGTAACCTGTCCCAATTCATATATTATATTATAATCTTTCCCCCTTTGTAATGTCCTTCCATTTAGTTTCACCACCTCAGAACCTTTGATTATATTAGCGTGTCCCAGTGAAAAAGTGGCTTGCCGATTCATTGTCTTAACTTTAAGATAATATTTTGATTTTTGATTTATAACGACGGAATTGGTCGAATTATATATTTCGGGTACCCTGTCCTCAGAATCCAAAGAATCGCTGTCAAATGGATGCATTATGGGAAATATCAATACTCCCGAAGACAAATAGACATAATCGAGGTCTACGATGTTATCCGGGGTTGGATTACCCGACAGATCCTTTTGGTCTAATCCCAAAACTTGGATATAAGGTTTTCCCTTGTATTCCCACGGGTCGGTGTCAGGTTGCTCCCCACCCTTCGGCCCCTTATATATACTTATTTCCAAACCATCTTGACTAATATTGGTTCCTCCCAGACTATAAACATTCCTCCATTGATTTTCCCAAGTCGAGAAAGTGCTATCAGCATTGCTGCGCCATATTAATTTCAAAACCAAAGTGGTATCCTGCAAAACCGAATCGGAAGGGGGAGGACGGAAATAATCTTTTGTCCCTATGGTATCTGTTTGTCCACTACCCCTAATTATCTCAATAAATGCTCCCAGAGTTGCGGTAGTAGATAATGAACGGTTGAGGATTACATAAAATTGCCTTCGATTCAATTCGTATTCGTCGCTGTCCATACGCCGAAATAAATCGTATTTATACTCATTGCGCTGCTCTTCATCCTCAGGTAATACAGGCGGTATTGTAGGGGAGACCATAACCATCGCATGTGGATCCGTTTGGTTATTTGTTTGTTCGTTTACATAGAGGTCAAAAGCTCCTATCGAATCACCGGAATTCGGATTGTACGGTATTCCCAAGAAAAAATATTTTCGGGGGACATAATCGTAATCACGAATGATAAGGTCGTTGCTTTCGGCTCCGGCGTTGAAAGTGGTTTTTTCCGTGGAACCGCGTTCCTGGCTGGCTATCATTGTAATATCGAGTTTTCCCACCTGCGCCAAAGCCTTTATGCCGAATAATCCCTGCACACTTCCGGAATATCCCACAAATTGAGACCCGCCAATCGACAAATTGGTGTTCCCTGCTTCAATCGATTTAATTATTTCATCCTCTTCACCGGTATATTTCAAATGAATACGATTCTCCAAATCGGACATAGCTTTTGAGTCCTGATCGACTTCCACGGATATTTTTGAGCCGATGGTACCGGTGATTTTGAATTTCGATTCCTGCTCCATATGAAGGTTGGGGAATTTGGATTGCTTATAGGTGGCTGTACTTTTTACACCCGAATCCCAGTCAGACTTACCCGAAAGCGATATTTTTCTATACCCCGTTACCCTCAGCGCTGGACCGCCTTCACCGATTATGCTTCTCACCACCTTTGGAAACTTGATTGGTATCTCGTATCGAATGCCTTCGCTTTCTGTTCCTTTTTCCTTTTCGAAAAGATTCTTTTTTAATTCATCCTTCCATGCATTTTTCATTACCATATCAATATCCTGCTTGAGATAAGAATCCCAAGGGACATATAGAGGCTTCAGGGTTTGATAACCACCTTCTGAATAACTTATTTTCACCCAGCTTTCTTTATAAAAAAATTGAATATCCCTATTTATCTTGAATTTTGTTGAAAGTAGAGGCTGTCTTCTTTTGGTAATGGACAAACCATAAACCGGGGCTTGATGATAAAAATCCAAATACTGGATTTTCGACTTATTCAAAGAAATTTTTAATTGTTGGGCAGTGGAAAAACCAAATGCAAAAACAACAGCTATTAAACCTAATAATAGCCTTTGTGGAGTTAAAAGATTGGATATGAATTTTAGATGTGCCTTTAGGGACATCAATTCAAATTACCGTTTGAATTGTTTTTATTACCTTTACATTGTCCCGATAGGCTCCTCCTATTTATTTATAATCGAATGAATTTCAAAAGTTCCGTATATTCCCCAAAATCGCCAACAGGCATAACTTCCATCTGCAAATTCAAACCGAATTTATCCAAAACCCGACGCTTAAGTTCCGCCGCCAAGCGGATTACATCCGAAGCCTTTGCATTTCCGTGATTAACGAACATATTCGAATGCTTTTTAAATACTCCCGCATCTCCTACCCTAAAATCACGAGCACCTATCTGTTCCAAATACCAACCCGCTGCAGTTTTCATACCACTTACTGCCGGATTTTTAAAATTCTTAAAGAAACTGCCAGCCGAAGGAATATCAATCGGATGCCGTTCGGTTCTAATTGAGCGATGTCTATCTATTAGCCCTTTTATCTCCGAACGATTACCCTTCCTTAGTTTAAGTGTTACCGACAACAACAGCTCCTTACTTTCTTTTAGGGCTGAACGACGATATCCGAAATGAAAATAATCTTTATCAACTATGCTTATATCGCCTTTAATATCATAAACAACTGCTTTGCCGAGCAACTCGGATATAGAACCGCCAAAAGCCCCGGCATTACCGCAGATCGCCCCCCCCATAGTTCCCCATATCCCGGCGGCAAATTCTAAACCGCTCAAAGAATGCTCCGCCGATAAATCCACAATATCATTAAGAAGTGCTCCACTTTGGGCGGTTATATATTCATCCTCACAAAAGTATTCCTTGCATTCGTTTTTAATTACTAATCCTCTAAATCCATTATCGCCCACAAGGATATTCGAACCACCGCCCAATACAAAATAGCCCAAGCCAAGTTTTTTTGCTCGGTTTATTCCTCCAATTAATTTATCCGGTGTGTTGGCAATCAAAAAATAATCTGCAACTCCACCTATCCTGAATGAAGTATGCTTGGATAAGGGTTCATTTTCAAGCAGGTTTTCACCGAAATAATCTTCCAATTGCCATTTAACTTTAGATGGCTTCATTCTTTTGGTGCCTTTATCCATATGGACGGTATTTTTTATGCTCCGATAATTCTAACATATAAATTATAACAGAAATCAATACACGGAATATTATAATTTTAAAAGTTTCTATTATCATTAATAAGTTATGATAAAACCCCTAAAAATCAAGCATATATTTATATTATCGGTAAAAACCCTAATGTAATCTATGGTTCTCGGGTATTATCACTAATTTCTTCAATGGAGTAATAATTGACACCATCTTTCTTTGGAATACTTTTTTGCGGTATATCGAGAACCGTTATCAAATAATAACCACGGCGAAGACTAATCCCTATCTTATCATTTATTCTAATTTCTTTTCCGGGCTTGGCTCGATTATCATTTATTTTAACCTTTCCCGCATCGCATAACTGGCGCGCAATTGTCCGCCTTTTAACCAAACCAACCGTTGAAAGAAATAAATCAATTCTCATTAATCGATATTACGAATCTGTACGAAATATGTTTTTCGAGCCTCTCTTATCATCTCCTGAAGCTTATCGTTTGCTTTCTGACGCCTTGCCATTTCCTTGAGTTCATCCCAATCCAGCTTTAGATTTACAGGCCTTTTAGGTTGGCGGTCTAATATTTTGATTATATGAATACCGGAGCTACTCACTATAGGCGGTATTATTGTCCCCGCTTTTTTATCGCCGACAGCCTTCTTAAAATCCGAGGATAACTCATCAGCCGCATACCAGCCAAGTTCACCGCCAAAAACACGCGAATCCTCATCGTCGGAGTATTTCTTGGCTAACTCTTCAAAAGGAGTGCCGGAAACAGCCATCTGATAAATGCTGTCCGCTTTTGCCATAGCCCGAGAGGTATCGGTGGATGTTGGGATTGTGGAGATGAGAATATGACTGCATCTTATTTGCTCTCCGTCGCGATCGGTACATTTTATAATGTGATAACCGAAATCGGTCTTGACAACTTTCGAAATTTGTCCTGACACGAGGGAGTAAGCTGCTTTTTCAAATTCCGGAACCATATCGCCGCGCCCGAAAAATCCCAAATCTCCACCGCGGGTTGCGGTAGGATCATCGGAATATTCTTTGGCTAATTGAGAAAACTCAGCCCCGTTCAGCAATTCGGTATGAAGCGAATCAGCCAGTCTTTTCTTCTCATTCAGCGTTTCTTCTCCGGGTTTAATCGAAATAAGTATATGAGCCAATTTTACGCTGGCGGGTCTTTCGGGAAGGCTATCCTTGTATGTATTATAAAAATCTTTGACTTCCTGATTATTAACCGTTGTCTGACTCAGCTCCTTATTTAAAAAACGATCCTTCAGAAGTTGATTGGCAACCTCATCTCTGTATTTTATGCGGAGATCCTTTAATGTCAATCCTTCGGCTTTTAATTGTTGCTTAAAGGATTCTTCCGAGGGAAATTTTGAGCGCACATCCTTTATATGTTTTTCCAATGCCTTGTCGATTTCATCTTTCGTAATACTTATGGTTGTGTCCTCTCGCGCAAGTGCCAAAAGTAGTTTGTCATCTACCATTTTATTCAATATTTCCATTTTTGCGCTATCTATTTCCGTTGGAGACATTTCCTTAAACGCCCTCTGAGAGGCAAGCAATTGATATTGAGATATAAACTCACTATACAAAATTATATCCGAGTCAACTACCGCGACAATTTTATCAACTGTCTTGGAATTAACTGTCATCGAAAAACATAATATGAATATTACTATAAATAAATGTTTTTTCCACATAAAAACTCCGAAGCCGAAATTAATTCAGCATAAAGTATCCTTTTAGGTTCGGAATATCAAGTTTAATTATTTGCCAAAGCCTAAATAACTCTGTTTGAAAAACAATATTCTCTCTATTGAATTATTTTACGGTTTGAAATAATCAGCGTTTCCAAGAGTTTGTAATTTATTTTTGCATTATATCGCTTTCTTAATTCTTTTAGAATATCTTCCTTGGCTTTCCTTCTTGCCTCAGCAAGTAAATCAGATCTAATATCATATTTTACATCATCAAACTTTTTGACTTTGGGCTTGACGATATTTTCCACCTTAATAATCCCGAACCCTTTGCTTGTCTTGATAGGACCGATTATATCCCCGATTTCGGCGCTTTGCGTTTCCTTATAATATTTCGGAAATTCACCCGCTGTAATCCAACCTAAATCGCCTTTCTTTACAGCCGAATAACGCCTTTTACTAAATTTATACGCTAATTCGCCGAAACTGCCTCCATTATTTACCATCTTCAAAACCCGTTCAGCATCATCTTTATTATCCAAAAGAATCTCTCGAACACGAGCCTTTCCCTCAACTGTATATTTGGTTTTGTTTCGATTGTATTCCCCCAAAATATCATTATCCGTTATTTTGATGTTCCCATTAATTCGAATCATCATATAATCGGAGAGCGTTTTAATATAAATAAGCCTCCATTGTAATTTGAACCTTGAATCATTATAATATCCATCCTCCTCCGCCTTTTTGTACAACATCTTATCGAATAGCAATCTTTTTAAAAAATAGATATAGCTGCCATCATCCCCAGCTATCGGGTATAGCGCAGGTCTAAGCTTTGAAAAACCATCCAAGAACCCGGAAAAGGACAAAGTATCATCATCGAATATCACAAATGGTGTATTAAGTTCATCCTCGGTGAAATAGGAAAGCTTGAAAGGAATTACACTGTTGTTTAGGTGGGGGAGAGCTTTAAGCCTTTTTTCATAAAGGGCGATTATTTTTCTATCGATTAAAGGGTTGTATCTTTCCCATAAAGAATCGCTCAGTTCCTGAGATAATTTTGCCTCTGTGAGCTTTCGAGCCTTTACAGACAGTTTAGCATAATCCTTATTATTCGGCTTATTGCCCTTTCTAAACCCTTCAATCTTTATTATCCAATATGAATCAGCCGCCAAAAAGGGTCGGGAATAAGTTCCCACCTTCAATGTGTCAATGACCGTTCTTACCTTTGCGGGATAGTAAACTTTGGGGACAAAGTCGGTGATGCCGTCTGTCGATTTTGAAAATAAGTCGATGGAGTAATTTATCACCAATAGCTTAAAATTCACTCCGTTCATCAAGCGCTTATAAACACTCAATGCCGTATCAGGGGGGGCATTTAGACGGATTATCGAAAGCTTTACCTCATCGCTAAAGTTTTGCTTTAAGGTATCGAGTTTGTCCTCATAATATTTGGATTTCGAAGTTATATTGTCAATATAATATAATTGCGCTTCTAGTTTTTGGCGTTCGGTCTTAAGCCTTCTTTTAATCTTCGCCATCTTATCGAACCCGGAGTCGATTGCAGCAAAGGCAAGCAGTTGTTTATCGATGATATTTTCTAAAATATTCTTTTTAATTTCATATTCCTGCTCCACTGATAGATAGCCGCGCGGTTTTGATTCATCAAAAATATTATTAATCAAATCCGCGCTAATAGTGCTATCGCCGACCGTCGCTAAAATGGCGCCATCTGAATCATCAAAAGATTTACTACACCCCCAAAAACATAAAAAGAATACAGAAATTGATATGAAAACAAGAAAACTTATTTTATTACTCAACATAAATTGGTTGATTCCCTACCGATTTACCATTTCCAAAATGTGCGGATTCGCTTCTTTTTCCACCTTCTTCATAATATCCAAAACCGCTTCCAACCCTCGCCGTTGTCTTTCACCTCCAAGCAGTATAATCATTTGGAATCTTTTTGAATGGAAAAACTCAATTCGGCTTTTTATGGATTGAACAAAACCTTCCACCATTTCCCTTGTCGGCATGGAGCTTTCAGCGAATTCTACAATTAGTTTTTCCCCGTTGAGGGTCAGGCGGGACACTCCCGAATTTTCCGAGGTTATTTTTATTTTGATCATATTGAAAAGATTTTTGACCGATTCGGGGAAAGAACCAAACCTGTCAAGTGTTTCGCTTGATATTTCATCAATCTTTTCATAATCTCTAACCGCCGATAACCGTCTATATAATTCCACCCGCAGATCGTTTTCATAAATATATGTTTCGGGGATATAAAGGTCACAATCGATAGTAATTTTCGTCTCTATTCCACCTTTAGGTTCTTCTCCTTTGAGTTCAGCAATAGCCTCGTCCAACAATCTACAATATAAATCGAAACCGACCTCCTCTATAAAGCCGTGCTGTTGGATCCCTAACAGATTTCCCGCACCCCGTATTTCCAAATCCCGCATAGCCAAATGAAAACCGGAACCCAAAGCCGTAAATTCCTCCATAGCCTTCAACCTTCTCTTGGCGGTTTCGGATAAAAGATGATATGGGGGAATTAAAAAGTAAGCGTAGGCTTGACGGTCCGACCTGCCAACCCTACCTCTTAATTGATAAAGCTGTGCCAATCCAAGTTTATCCGCCCGGTTGATTATAATCGTATTGACAGCGGAAATATCCAATCCGGACTCGATTATTGTAGTGGAAATCAAACATTGGAAATCACCCCGCGAAAAGCGGTGCATTATCCTTTCCAATTCGCGCTCTCTCATTTGACCGTGAGCTACCGCAAAACTGACTGAAGGGAGGATTTTCTTAAGGTATCGATACATCGCCTCAATGGACTGAACTCGATTGTGAACGAAATATACCTGTCCGTTACGATCTATTTCCCGGATTACGGCTTCGATAATGACTTTCTCCCTAAAAGGGGAGACTTCGGTAATTATCGGGCGCCTATCCTTCGGGGGGGTATTGATTATCGACATATCCTTCGCTCCCGACAAAGCTAACCGCATCGTTCTGGGAATCGGAGTCGCCGTAAGGGTTAAAACATCAACTATGGTTCTCCATCTTTTTAGTTTCTCTTTATGAGCAACCCCGAACCGCTGTTCCTCATCAATTATAAGTAATCCGATATCCTTGAATTCGACATCCTTTCCTAAAAGGCGGTGTGTCCCGATAACAATATCAACAATCCCTTCTTTAATCGCTTTGATTGTCTCCTTCTGTTTGCTTTTGCTCACAAATCGTGATAACATCTCAATCCTGATAGGAAAAGCCGCCATACGCTTCTTGAATGTATCGTAATGCTGTTGTGCTAAAATAGTGGTGGGAGCTATAATTGCGACCTGTTTGCCTGAATCCACAGACTTGAATGCGGCCCGTACAGCCAATTCGGTTTTTCCATAACCGACATCCCCACAGATTAACCTGTCCATCGGGAAATCGCTTTGCATATCCGATTTTATCTCTTCAAGGGCCCTTATTTGATCCGGGGTTTCCTCAAATGCGAAGCTCATCTCCAATTGCTTTTGCCAATCGCTGTCGGGTTGGTGAGAATAACCAATGGAAATTTTACGGCGGGCATATATGGATATCAATTCCTGCGCCATTTCCAAGATCGCCTTCTTGGCGCGGCGGACCGATTTCTCCCAAGTTTTTGTTCCGAGTTTAGACAACTTCGGTTTGCTATCGCTTCCCGAATATTTTTGGATACGGTTGAATTGCTCTATCGGCACATAAATCTTATCATCATCCCTGTATTCGATATGAAGACAATCGCGCCTCCTCCCATCGACAGTCAATGAGGTTAAACCTTTATATCTTCCTATTCCAAAATCAATATGGACAACATAATCACCCGGATTCAAACTATTATAATCGGGCAACGAAACCCCTTCCTTATATCTTTTCGGCCTTCTCCTTATGTGGTGTCCGAACAATTCGTGGTCCGTCAAAACCGCCAATTCACCGTGGGGATAAACAAATCCTTGCTCCAAACGAGCCGTAAAAAATTTTAATCTCGATCTGTCGCTATCGAAAAAATTTTCCACCCGCATAGTCTGCATATCATTATCACAAGCGATATAGACCGAATAACCATTATTAAGCAAATCATCAATTTGATTTTTCATAAAATCGATTCGCAGAGCGGATATGGTGGGCGAATATGAATTGAAATCGATATGGTTAACACCCGACATCTTAAGGGGATATATTTGGAGATTAATATTATCGGAAATTTTATTTTTGATAACCCCATAATCGTCGATAAGATTACTTAAATCGCAAGTTGGCAAACCCAAATCAGCGGCATTGCCTTTATATTCGGATGACCGAGAAAGGAATTCTTCAATTTTATCTTTTATCGTCTCCGGTTCGAAAAGAATTACGATCGCATCCTTCGAAATATAATCAAGCACGGATGATGTCGTCGCACCTGTTGAAGGAATAATCCATTCCAAACCGGGCATCGGATCGTTGACTAATGATTCCTTATGGAGCGCATCGATTTGATCGGATGGTAATTTTTCCAATTGCTTTACAAGTTTATCTTCCGAGATCTGGAATTCACGGCGCGGCAGAACGGTAATTTTCTTTCGATTCACCAATGACCCTTGAGTCGCCACAGAAAATTCCCTGATGGATTCGATTTCGTCTCCGAAAAATTCTATCCTGATCGGATGTTCAGTTGTCGGCGGAAATAAATCCATTATCCCACCCCGTACCGCAAAATCTCCCACTTCTTCAACCATTGTAACTCTCTTATAGCCGGAGTTATGGAGAAATTTGCTTAACTTGTCCATTTCTAACTCATCCCCCTCCGTGATTTCGAGAATGGAATTGGCTAATCGGTTCGGTGGAATTGTTCTCTCGGCGATTGAAGTGGCGGAAGCAACCACAACTGAGTGATTTCGGTTTAAGTGGTAAAGAGCTTCTAATCTACAGCCGGTTGTTTCGAAATATGTAGCTTTCATTTGGAAAGGATATATTCCGCGAGCGCATAAATGGAAAATCTCATTGGGCAATAAAAAAGTTTTAAGGTCATAATATAAGGCGGAAGCGGAGTTCTCATCGGGAGCAATGATTAACATCGGTCTCCGAATATTCTCGTAAAGAGCGCTTATTAATGCGGAAGAGAAAGAACCCGACAATCCTGTTAATGCCCCCTGTTTGTCAATCGGATGCGATAGATAATCGCTCCCCCCCGAAATCAAGTTTATCAGGGAAATGAATTCCGAAGTTTCTATGATATGGCGTTTTATTTCATTTATCATCTTGTTAAAGCTTATTAAAACAAACTTGAAAATCCCACCTTAATTTGTATGGGGTGGGTTATTAAAAGTGTAGCTCGGTTTTTATACCGTTTGCTAATTTATGTTATCGGCTTCTGCGCAAGTATAATCATTCTGCGGCTGTCAACGGAATATTGTTTCATATCAAAATCGCCGTATATGGCGGATGTCGATAAACCCGCTTTATTAATCATCGCTAACATTTCGTGCAGTGAATATAATCTTATGGAAAAATTGGAGATCTCGCGACTGTCATCTTTGCCGATATATGTTCTTTTGGTTTCCAGGCGGCTCGAAAAGAAATCAAAAATATTTTCTTCCAAAACAATATAGTCCCCATAAGTGAACCATTGTCGACGCTTGAAATTCTTTAGGATGTTTTCTCGATTAGCCAAATCAATAAGGAAATTTCCTCCCGGTTTCAATACTTTGGCAACTTCATTCAGCGCCTTCTGGTTATCGGAATCCTTTGTATAAAATCCGAAGGAAGTAAAGATATTAATCACCGCATCGAAATCGCCATCTACCTTTTTTGAAAGTTTACGCATATCACCGAAAACGAAATCCACTTCTACACTTGATTGCTTTGCCTGTTGCTTGGCTTTTTCCAACAGGGATTCGGATATTTCAAAACCGACTACCTTATATCCCATATTGGACAGGGGGATAGAGTGCCTCCCATAACCGCAACACAAATCCAAAAGTTTCGCTTTGGGCTTGAGACCCAATATCTCAACAATGGACATTATCTCATTTGGGGCACGCTCGGTGATTTGCACAAATTCTTTTAAGGAGTTTTTATCCATCAATTTATTAATCGGAATGTATCTCAATTTTCTAAATTAGGTTGTATAATTTAAGCTTCTATTTTATTACAAATAAACATAGAATTATTTTAGTTTATAAATTATAGAATGGAAAGTCAAGCATTTTACGATGCCCATAACTTGAAGTAGCAATATCCTCGAAATTCTATCACATTGCCTAAAACACTTGACAATCAAGAGATATTTGCTTATGGATTTTACTTGTTTCGTTAGAACTTGTTATACGATAAAACAATTAAGGTTAAAGGATTAATAATTCGCCCCCGTAGCTCAGGTGGATAGAGCGCCGGCCTCCGGAGCCGGGTGCACAGGTTCGAGTCCTGTCGGGGGTATAAATAATTGTAAGCGGTATTTTTTATGAGATGGACAAATAGCTATATTCCTACACTTCGTGAGGACCCGGCGGAAGCGGAGTTGATTTCTCACAAACTTTTGATGAGGGGCGGGTATATAAGGAAAGTAACAGCAGGGGTCTATAACTATCTCCCCTTAATGCAGAGGGTTCTGCTGAAAATTACGAGGATTGTGCGGGAGGAGATGGATAAGGCAGGAGCCTTGGAAATTACAATGCCGGTTCTACATCCTGCGGAGCTTTGGCAAGCTTCGGGAAGATGGGATGTCGTCGGAAAAGAGCAAATGCGCTTCAAGGATAGACATGGGAGGGATTTATGTTTGGGAGGAACTCATGAGGAAGTTATAACCGATCTCGTTAAAGGCGAGTTAAAATCATATCGTCAATTCCCGAAGAATCTATATCAAATCCAAGTAAAATTCCGCGATGAGATAAGGCCTCGCTTCGGGTTAATCCGAGGCCGCGAATTTATAATGAAAGATGCTTATTCCTTTGATGTTGATGAAGACGGTTTGGACAAAAGTTATAACAAAATGGTCGATGCCTACTTCAAGGTTTTCGATCGGTGCGGTTTTAATGTCCGCAAAGTCGAGGGTGACACCGGCGCAATGGGAGGTACGGGTGCTCATGAATTTATGGTTATCGTCGATACGCAAGGAGGCGAAGGCGTAATTTATTATTGTGATAAATGCGATTATGCTGCCACCGATGAGAGAGCCGAATTCTATGAATCTTCGAACGACACCAAAATTGAACCTTTGAAGGAAAAGGAATTGGTGCATACGCCAAACGCCAAAACGATAGCTGAAGTTACGGCATTTTTAAATACACCCTCGAAAAAACTAATTAAAACGCTTTTATATTTGGTAGATGGGGAACCTGTCGCCGCTTTAATCCGCGGCGATAGAATGATAAATGAAATAAAGCTCAAAAATTATTTGAAGGCTAATGAGTTGGAATTGGCAGATGCCGATACCATTATGCGATTGACAGGTGCGGAAGTTGGATTTACCGGTCCCTGCGGACTAAAAAATATAAGATTGGTGGTGGATACGGAAATTTATGGGATGCGCAACTTCATTACGGGCGCCAATAAAACTAATTATCATTTCATAAATGTAAATCACCCCCGTGACTTTACATTCGAGGATATAATTGATATTAAGATGGCTGAGGAAGGGGAGAGGTGCCCAAGATGCAAGCAGGGAATATTAAAGTCGGACAGGGGAATAGAAGTCGGAAATACATTTAAGCTCGGTACTAAATACTCTCAAGCTATTGGGGCGAAGTTTATCGATAAGGATGGGAAGGAAAAGCCGATCGTTATGGGTTCTTATGGGATAGGGATTACTCGCACCGCTCAAGCGGCGGTGGAAAGATTCCACGATAAGAACGGTATAATTTGGCCGAAACCTATTGCGCCTTATGGGATTCATATCATATATACCAATTCTTCGGATAAAAATCAGGTCGAAACCGCTTTCGATATCTACAATGAATTAAAGGAGAAAGGTATAGAGGTTTTAATCGATGATAGGGATGAGCGTGCGGGCGTTAAATTTAAGGATGCGGATCTAATCGGCATCCCGTTGAGGATAGTGGTAGGGGAGAGGGGACTCAAAGATAAGACCGCCGAAATAAAAATTAGGAAATCGGGGGAGAATATCAAGATTCCGCTTGCTGAAATCGTGCCTAATGCTTTAAAAATATACGAGGAGATTTGTTGATTTTAATATCAGGTTTTTAAAAATAAAACTTGCAAAAAAATATCGCTAATGATAAATTCAAAATTGTTGTGTTTTTTACGCAACCGTAAGGAAAATACTTTTTGAGACGAGATGGGAGCGAAGATTAAAGAATTAATTCAAGGAGATATATTGTGATGAGATTTTTGCGATTGATTATTTTAACCGCTGTAGTTTTATCAGTTCCTTCTTTACTTTGGGCGCAATGGTTTTGGCAGCAGCCAATGTTTGACCCAACGGGTATTAACCTTAATTTACATGGAACATCCACCAGAGCTCGCGGTATGGGTAATGCTTATTTGGCGATCTCCGATGATGTCGGCGGGGCAACATGGAATCCTGCCGGTGCCGCTTATTTGGAGAATGGAGAAGGTGTCGTTGAATTTCTTTCCAATGCATCTGATTACGATAATAACATAGGCAGGAATTATAGTTTTAAATACAACACCAACGATAATATTTTCAGCAGTTTCGGCTACTTATCGCCCTTGAGGTTTTATAATCGCGACTATACGGTCGGAATAAATTATTATAGATTATTCGATTTCAGCAGGGATTACGATGTAAATGTTCCCGATCGAAGGGAAAAATATTACAATAAATTTGGAGTCGAGGTCGTAAAACTTACCGCCGCCACGAAAATTCTGCCAAATGTTTCCTTCGGCATAAATGGAAACATTTATATCCGCGGTTTTTCTGAAGATTACATCCAACATAACCCTCCTTTTTATTGGATTATCGGGAATGACACCACTTTTGTGCCATACCATTATCATAGCGGTACTTCTTTCAGGGGTATTAATTTTGATTTTGGTTTACAGGGACGCTTTGGTGGATTAAATATTGGGGCGGTTGTTTCAACCCCGTTTAAACTTAGACAAGAAAGTACTATAAAAAATACTGTAGTCGTCCCAGATTATGGGGAACAAGGTAATATAATAACTCAATCTTTTATGAAATATGATTTCCCGTTTGGTTATAGCGGAGGGGCATCTTATACTTTGAATAAACTGACCTTATCGGCGGATATTTCCTATTACCAATTCTCGAAATCTCGAAATTCAATGAATCCCTACTTCGCCGATGCTTTTTATCCCTATTCTTGGGACCCCTCGGTTCCCAATGAGGATTACAATCCTTACTGGGCTGATATAATGCAGTATCGATTTGGAGCGGAGTATTTAATCGATGTAAGCAATTTGACCATCCCTATCAGAGCAGGTTATCGCAACGATCCCAAAATATACAGCGATGGAGATCAATTTTATGCAAGTGTTAGCAACAACCCTCTCCTGCCTCTTCCGCCGGGGACAATAACTCCTTATGGAGGAACGGAGTTTAATACTGATAATCAAGTGGTGGGATATGTAGTTTCGTTCGGTTCCGGTTTGAAATATAAAATCTACCGCCTTGATGTGGCTTATGAATATGGTCATGCCGAAAGAAATGTGCGAAATGTGGTTGTTGCTTTGGATGACATAGATAATGACTACAACCCGGTTTGGGGAGACAAACTATCCGATTACACGCGGAAAATCAATGAGAATTTAAGCAAGCTATATATTTCGCTGACGGTGCAATTTTAACTTGAAATAATACCGACAATGTATTATTTATGAGGCGGAACTGATGTTTCGCCTCTTTTAATGGGCTTAATTTAATGAAAAAGAAGGGAGAATTAAAAAAATAAATGAGTGCTGAGAAAAGAATTACTCGTAAAGATATGAAGCAGGATAAACTTGTAACAACTACCTTTAAGGCAACCGATTATATTCAAAAGCATAAGCAACTTTTTTTAATTGCCGTAGTGGCAGTCGTAGCGGTCGGTATTATCGCCTATTATTTTTCGGCATACGGTACCAAAAAAGAAACGGAATCAATGGTACAGTTGGGTAAAGGCGATATCGCCCTTTTGGGCGGCGATTATAATGCGGCAGTAACCGAATATCAAATGACAATAGAAAAATACGGATCGACCTTAAATGGCAGAAAGGCATATATCCTATTGGGCAGAGCTTATTATGGGCTTGGAGACTATAAAAATGCAAAAAAAACTTACGAGGAATATTTAGACAAATTCGATGGAAAAAAACCTACTCTTTTATATAGGGCGGCTCTCGTGGGCCTTGCCGCTTCTCTTCGGAATTTGGGCGATAAAGCTCTGGCTGCGGATTATTATCTAAAGGCAGCTGCAGATAATCCTTCCGATGATGAGAAGGCGTATCTATTGCTTGATGCTGCAAGATGCTTAGCGGAAGCAAAGGAATATAAAAAGGCTTCGGATATATTCAAGCAAATCAAGGAAGAGTATAAATTCTCATTATATTCTTCCTGGGCCGATAGGGAATTAGCGGGAATCCCCGATTAAACGGGTTTTTGAGATAGAGCTTTTCCATTGTGAATGATAATAAATTGCATATCGCCTTTCTCTGGCATATGCACCAACCATATTATAAAACCCTTAAGGAAAATCGCTTCCAAATGCCGTGGGTGCGACTTCATGGTATAAAAGATTATTATGATATGGTTGCCATATTGGATGATTTTCCAAAAATAAAACAAACATTTAATCTGGTCCCCTCGCTTGTAGAGCAAATTGAGGAATATACCGAGAGGGGATGCTCAGATAGACATTTGGAACTAAGCCGAAAATCGGTGGAAGATTTGACTCCTCATGAGAAAACCGAAATTCTGTCGAGCTTCTTCTCCGCTCATTTTCCCACAATGATTCAGCCGTTTACTCGTTATCGAAGTTTGCGGGAAAAATCTGCCCGAAAAGGCGTTAAATCCTTCTCCAAACAGGATATCCTTGACCTTCAGGTTTGGTCGAATCTCGTTTGGTTTGATCCTATTTTTCGAAATGACGGGATAGTATCCCAACTTTTTGCAAAGGGGGAGGGTTTTAGTGAAGGTGAAAAGCAGGAGCTTTTAAATAAGCAAATTGAAATAATGAGGATGATAGTTCCTAAGTATAAAGAAGTTCAGGATAGAGGGCAAATAGAAGTTTCCATCAGCCCGTATTATCATCCCATATTGCCATTACTTTATGATACAAATATCGCAAAAGAATCGAATCCCAACATAAATTTGCCGAAAAATAGATTTCGACATCCTGAGGATGCAGAACAACATATAAAAGCAGCTATCGAATTTTACAGGAAAAGGTTTGGCAAACTACCCAAAGGGATGTGGCCATCCGAGGGGTCCGTCTCCGAGGATATAATACCTCTAATTTCAAAAGCGGGGATAAAATGGGTTGCCAGCGATGAGGAAATATTGGCTTTAAGTCTTGGTCGTTCGGCAGACCGAAGGGAGGCTAACAATGTTTCTGCGACCACCGAATTATACCAACCTTACTTGGTAGGGGAGAGAGAAAATCAGATTTCGATAATATTCAGGGACCATACCTTATCGGATAGGATTGGTTTTGTTTACGCCAATTGGGACCCCCAAAAAGCTGCCGATGACTTTGTTGACAAGCTGTTGGGGTTAAAGCTTCATTTGGGTAAAACAAACCCCAAAAACAATTTTATTCCTATTATTCTCGATGGCGAAAATGCATGGGAATATTATCACAACGACGGTAGGGACTTCCTGAAAGCCTTATACGCCAAACTAAGCGCTCAGCCGGATATCGAGACTACCACTGTCTCGGAATATCTTGAATCATTCCCCCCAAATAAAAAGATACAAAAGCTTTTTCCCGGCTCTTGGATTAATCATAATTTCGATATATGGATAGGGCATTCCGAAGATAATCACGCGTGGGATTCTCTATTTGCCGCCCGATCGGCATTGCTGGAGTTTCAAAATTCGGCAAAAGGCAGAGGATATGATAAGGATAAAATCGCTCAGGCTTGGAATGAAATTTATATCGCCGAAGGTTCCGATTGGTGCTGGTGGTTCGGTGATGAACATCAAAGCCCCAATAATGATAAATTCGATTCACTATTCCGCTCGAATCTCACCTATATTTATGAACTTTTAGAACTATCCCCTCCAACAGACCTTCTCAAACCGATTAGGACCATTCCCTATCGAACAAATATAATCTATCCCACTGGATATTTAACACCTGTAATTGACGGCAGGAATACAAATTTCTACGAATGGTATTCCGCGGGGTACTATGATTGTGCTAAGGCTGGCAACACGATGCATCGCTCCATATATTATATAAGAAAGATTTATTTTGGCTTCGATAAGAATAATCTTTATATAAGAATCGATCCTGACCCTTCATTGGCTAAAAATATATTTCTTGAAATAGTTTTTAATATAGAATTTTTTACACCAGTCAAATCTACCATAACCCTTAATTATAAAAATAAATCTATTGAAATCAACCCTCCCTCTCCTATGAAGCCTAATGTAAAAATCACCGCTGAGATAGATTCTTTTTTGGAGATGGCAATCCCTATGGAGTTTTTTCCGACCGATGATTTTCTTGCATTACAATTTGATTTTCGTGTGATAATCTCACATAATGGTAAGGAATTGGAGATTTGGCCCCCTGTCGATCTAATTTCGTTTAAACTACCCAAGGCGTCTCCCGATTCCATATTTTGGTGACTCATTTATTGCAATAAAGGCGTTATTTATGAAATCAGATGAAAATCCTCACGAGAGCTTAAAATCTATTACCGATGAAAAAGAAAAAGATTATGAATCTTATCGCGATATCGAAGAGGGTAAATCCGGCGCAGTATTAGCCTATATACCATTCTTATGCTTTATCCCTCTCGTTATGATGAAAGATAATGAATTCGCCCTTAAACATGGCAAGCAAGGTTTATTATTGCTTTTAATTGAAATTGTCGCCGTTATATTTCTATTTCCCGGAATTTCAGATTTCTTTTGGAAAATTATCCTTATATTTTGTTTCATAACTGCTATACTGGGTATTATCTATAGCCTTCAGGGAAAAGAACTTAAGATACCTTATTTAAGTAAATTTGTTAATAAATTTCAGATTTAAATCCGACATTATTATTTAAGTATTTTCGATAGGGGAGAGGGGAATTATTCTGAATTTAATAAAGACAATAACATCCCATAAGAAATATTATGTATAATAATACGAATATTCTTATTTTCTTATCTTCACTTATATTGACCCTATCCCCTTAAATTTTGTTCTAATATCTCGGAAATAGCCTTTATGACAACCTGAGGTTTGAGATCTTCCATACAAATACGGCTTTCCCTTCGGCATTTTTTTTCGCCGTGAAGGCTGCAGGGTGAACATTCCGCATCTATCATAACAACTTTATCTTTTTCGCCCAATGGATAAAACCCCAATATGGGATGAGTAGGCCCAAAAATCGCAACAACCGGTATTGAAAGCGCCTCCGCTATATGCATAGGACCGGAATCGCCGGAAACAACTAAACGACATAAAGATATTTCCTCTATTAATATTGATAGGTCAGGTTGCACAAAAACTTCTACGGATTCTAAATTGTTGAATCGTGTAAAATATTCTTTATCATAATCATCGCATATAATCTTGATCCTGAAATTATTATCAAGTAATACATTAACTAATTCGAGGAAGTATCGGGGCAGCCATCTCTTAGCAAGATGTTTAGTTGGGGTAATAATGCCGATGGTGATGGAAACGGTTATGTCTATATTATTAGGATATAATAGAATAGGATGTTTTGTTGATGTATCGGGTGAGATAAATGACGCAATGGCCGAAAGGTATAAATCTGTTGTATGCCTATAGGGTTCCTTTACTTCTGTTTTATGACTAAGATATGATTTGCGTCTAACTCTTTCGCTGTCATAGATTAACAATTTCCTGTATCGCAAGAATTTGATAATAATACGACTTCTTAAACTATTATGAAGATCTACAATCAAATCAAACTTTATTTTACGCAATTCACCTATATACTTTATAAAAGAAACTAAATTTCCGTTCTCCGGAAACAATATATATCGGCTGATACCGGGAAAATATTTTATAGCGGATTCATATTGTTGTTTTGTTGTCAAGATTATATTGGCATCGGGGAAGGCTTTTCCTAATGCTTGAATAGGTCCCGATGTTAAAATAACATCCCCCAGTGAGCTATACCTTATAATAAGGACATCGTGTGGATTATATTTCATTTAGGAAAGGAACAATAGTGACAACAAGCCAATGGCGATACAATAGATGCCGAAATAGGAAAACTTGCCTTTTTTAACAATGTTCAAAACGATTATAATGCTTATATAACCAACAATAAATGAGGTTATTCCTCCAACTAAATATGTGGTTATTTGGGCTGTTGTCGGCGGAGAAGAAACAACCTCTTTTAATTTTAAGATTGTAGCTCCAGCAACTGCAGGAATAGATAAAAGGAATGAAAAATCAGCAGCACGAGTAGGCTCGATTTTCAAAAATAAGCCGGTGGAAATAGTCATCCCCGAGCGGGATAAACCAGGGGTAATGGCCAACGACTGCGCAATTCCAACGAGAAATGAGGATAATATGCCAAATCGCCTTTGTCCCCTTAAAACCCATCTGGTGGATATAAGTATTATCCCGCAAAAGACCAAGACGATACCAACCAATTTTACATTATTAAATGCTTGAGTTACATAATCTTCAAACAACAAACCTATTATTCCCGCCGGAATAGTTCCGATTATTATATACCAGAACCACGATGCGGGAACTTTATTATTAGCCTCTCCCCTACCGCTTGATTCGGAAGGGGATTTACGCAAAAAGTAAAGGGTCAGATCGATTAGTTGTCGGCGGTAATAAATCAAAACAGCCAATAGTGTTCCAGTGTGAACGAAAACATCAAAATTGATATTTTCCAATCTAACATTCAAGAGGTGTTCGAAAATCACCAAATGGCCGGAACTGGACACGGGTAGAAATTCCGTTAGCCCTTGAACAATTCCCAAAAATAAAGCCTGTAGTATAGTCACTTGGACCTCGAATTTTGTATATCTATATTCAATGACGGAACCAAAAATCGGGATGTTGCAACCCTCGGGTAGTTTTTAGGGATGTATGATTTAGGAATGATTTGCTTTGTATCATTTTATATTCCAATTGGCAAAATATATCCATAGCGTTGCGGGTAGGATAAATCTTACCCCTATTCCCATTTTTCTACGGAAGATTAAATGTAGCACCTGCTAATATAGTACTAAATTTAGTCGCCTTGTCGGTGGTATTTATATAGGTATATCGATATTGAGCAAAGAACTCCAACGGGAAAAGCGGTGGGTGAACTTTTGCCCCTAAAATCCCATGATAACCAAGTTTGGTAACATTATCAATTGGGAAAGGGATGATTGCCCCACTTGGTTCGTCTAGTGAATAAACCAACTTATGGGTTCCAATTCCTGCCCCGAAATATGGAGTTATCATCGGAGTGGGGACCAATTTCAAATTATATATCGCGGTTGCCAAAAGGGAAAAATCGGAGAATTTCAATTTGTACCCCTCACCCAAATCCATATTCTTCCAAGAGTATTCCGCAGCTATTTCAAAATCAATAATAGGCAATGTACCTACTTTTATATGTCCACCTATCATTGTCATCTTATCTTCAAGGCTTGCATTGAAATTTAAACCGCCAGCCCAGTTTTCAACGGGTCCCATATTTAATCCGGTAATATAACCACCCCTGACGCCAAAACCAAGGCCAGTAATTCCAAATGAACTCCCGGCGATCAAAATCACTGATAAAACAGTTAAAGTAAAAATCCTCATCGGTTATCCTCCTTGTTAATTTATTGCGATGATATGACGCATACTCCAATATTGAATGAAAGTCAAGTTTTAGTTGAAGCCATTAAGTTTTTAAGGAAGCCTATTCTTAAATAATTTCTAAATCGAAATGCTCTCCCCATATCCCCCCGTTTTCGACAAACAGCTCGCCATAAGAGGGCGATTCGTTCCAACTTCCGGCTACGGCTCCGGGATTAAAAAGTAATGTCTCTTTTATTTTTTTGCTCATTTTGCTATGCGAATGGCCAAAAAGAATGACATCGGGCTTTGGCGAAAATGCTTCGTAAACCCTATTGTCCAAGCCTACGGGAGATCCCCAGCCATGTATTAATCCAATCGTAATCCCTTTTATTTTAACAAACTGTTGTTTAGGTAATTCGGAGCGTAGCGCATAATCGTCCATATTCCCGTAAACACCATAAAAACGGCACATTTGCCCTAAACGCCGATATACATCTATTGAAGTAAAATCACCACAGTGAAAAAGAATATCTTCGCTTTTTATTTTTTTAATTATTTCTTTTGGAAATGACCCGATACGACCAGGGATATGCGTGTCAGAGATTACAAAAATCCGCATTTAGCGATTTTTCTTTTTATGGCGATCTTTTCTTAGCCTTTTTTTCCTTTTATGCGTTTTAATTTTATGCAGTTTTTTCTTTTTACCGCTTGGCATTATTCTCCTTAATTGGAAAAAGTGTTATGTTCTTCGATGGAATTCTCCTCGGCCGTTTTCTTTTCCACAGGATTGGCGTTCATTACCGAATTCTTAAAATCGTTTGATGGTTTAAAAACGGGTACATTTCTATCCGGCACCGGTACTACCTCGCCCGTTCTCGGATTACGGGCTTTCCGTGCTTTTCGAGCCTTTACCTTGAAGGTTCCAAACCCCCGAATCTCGATATTTTTACCTTCCTCCAAAGCCTTCCTTATTGCCGTGAGCATTGAGTCAATAGTTACCGCAACATCCGTTCTTGTTAACCCCGTTTTATCAGCTACAATTTCAACCAAATCAGCCTTGGTCATCCTATACCTCCAAATCTATTCCCATCAACAAAATATTTACAAATTTCATTTTCATTTCGATGAAAATCCTTTAGGTTGGAAAAATAAACCTTTTTTCTCAAGTAGCGCAAGCCTTTTTTCAAATTAATTATTTAACAATCAGATTAAGTTATATACTGATTGGGAGTTAGGTTAGAAGGAATTGTTATATGTTCGATATCTGCGGGGATTCATTTTATATATTGTTGTGTATTGTTGCGAATAATAGCTTAGCTGGCTTGAGCGATCTAATTTGATGGTTAATCATATCTTATATTGTACCAATCAGTTGCGTTTCATTTTCCTCAATCTCATCTTTAGTAATTTCGGCAGGGTTATCCCTGAACAAATAGTATTTTGTCGAGTAATCGCTATCGGTCAATGGGATCTGGACTGCCTTTTTGTTTTCTAGATTTACGATAATTGGCCCAAGAAGATTGATGCTTATCTCCTCAGGTTCTTTCGGAGGAATGGTTACTACTACGAATATTCTTGCATTAGATGGATTTACTGTCCCGATTCCTGCTAAATCACCTGCGTGAACCCGTACTTCATAGTCGGGCTTGAAATATAAAGGGTCCACTATCGGGAAGGCGATGGATGGATTCTTAACGGATTGAAGCCAGAGAAAAGGCATCGTGGATTCTCGTTCAATAAGCACATATTCATGCAAACTCTCAAATCCTAATAATCCTTTGGGAAATAATATAATGTCCCGTTCATTGAACCGAATTTCTCCAAAGCGGGTGGACTTGACTTTTCGCACAACCGATTTAGCGATTTTTTCCGTAATTATTGTTTCCATAATTTTAGCTCAAAAAGTTAACTAATGATGGTTGAATTACTTTAGCGACCGTAGCCAATGCCGCCTGATAAACTACTTCTTGGTTGGCTAGGTTGCTGACCGCATTTAGCATATCAGCATCCTCTACATCGGAAAGCAATTTGGTTATATACACCTGATAATCGAGATTTTTGGAATCCACGCTATCAAGCCGATTTATTCTGCTACCGACAACAGATCTTAATGAAAGTATTTGATTTTGGGCTAATTGAAAACGGTCAATTGTTTCCTGAGCGGTTGATACCCAATTATTTTCCAACCCCTTTTGCAAATAAAGTAAACTCCCGACTAAATCCGGGCTACCCGCTATGCCCAATTGACTTGCCGACCCATTTTCGTCGGTATCATAAACAATTAACGATTGGCCGCTTACCGTAGATTCCAAGATAACTCCGGTTTTATCGTCGTTCAGACGCATCTTAACTTGAGCCCCCGACCCCTCAATCATATCCATCAAGTCCTTGATGGTTGCATCGGGATTATCATCGAGTGATGATAAATCGATATTAACTGAATTATGACCGTTTACAATGTTTATAAGCGAATTGGTAATCCCCAAATTATTGCGTAAATTTGTAAGCTTGGTATTATAGGTCAAACGCGGATCGACATCATCCCCATCATAAACCATTTGCGATGTGCTGAATAGGATTCCCAAATCCGAGGCAGTTGATTCGCCATCGGCGGATTCCTCAATCGATATCATTAGGGGATTTAAATCGCTCCCCACAAATTCACCATTAATAGGCTCGGAGGTTAATAATCCCAAGTCTTCCGCCACACTCCCGCCATCCTCCTCAACCGTGTAATCCAACCCTAACGAATCGTTTAAGGTTATGGAATTGCCCTCATTCGTTATCGATGCGCTCAAGCCCGGTATTGCGGCATTATTTATGGCGTCTATTACATCACCCAAATCCTCCGCACCTGTGAGATCTATCGTATATTCGGTTCCGGTGCCGTCTTTAATCGTAAAGGTTGGAATGGAAAGATCCACCCCCGAACCGCTATTGAGCATAGATAACGAAGTGTTAACGGTAATATATGGGTCGGATGTATCCTCAAAATGAAAGGAATTTCCCGCATCGGAGATAGATACAGTAAAATTGGACAAACCTTGAGAGGCGGCTTGGGAATTAATCGCATCGAGGGCATCACCGATAGAAACAACTCCCGTTAAATCGATATCCGCAGTTCCGTTCAATGTTTCGATCGTAAAATGATTATCGCCTAAATTTACACCATTTCCACCATTGAGGTTGATAAGTAATGTGTCTCTCGAAAGACCGGGATTCAAATCATATCCATCACCGAGAACCGTAACCGGTTTTAATAAGAAATCGGAGCCGGGTATGTTGGCGGTAATCATCATATTCCTGTCTATTTCATAGCTCAGATCGCCGTTGTCACCTCGATATACAACCCCCATTCCATTGAAATCATACGGGGCTGTTTGAGTCATATGTCCGGCAAAAATATATTTATTCTGATAGGAATTATTCCCCGTGGATATTATTTGTTTAATTATATCGCCAATTTGCTGGGAGGCGGCTATTCTCGCATTATCATCATAGGTACCGTTCGATAATTGTAAGGCTACATCCTGAGCTTGGATAACAAAATCGTTAATAGCCGAAAATGACGAATCGGAATAATTCAACATCGTCCGCGCCGTCCCGATGTTCCGTTGGAATTGATCGAGCTCATTCAGATAAGTACGGTAACCGAGCGCTTTGGTGATGCCGATAGGATCGTCCGAGGGCTTATTGATTCTTCTTCCGCTTGAGACAATTGTCTGCAGTTCCATATAGCGGGAGAATGAGGTCGTTAGATCCCGAACGGCGCGGTCTATAATCATTTGATTGGTAATTCTCATTTACATCTCCCCTTCTTGGCTATACAAAACCTGAAAAAAGAATAAATCATTTTTCACCATTATCTTTTTTATTCTCGCCGTTTCTTTTATGCTTTCGCAACAGATCGCTCATCCTTTCAATATCCGCACCTTGAGCTTTGGCGGCATCAATATTTTCCTTTAGAATTTTTTTATAGATTTCCTCACGGTGAACTGAGATTTCCGGAGGCGCGATAATGCCTAAACGAACCTGCCTCCCTTGAATTCCAAGCACCCTGACGGTTACATCATCTCCTATTGCTATTGACTCACCAATCCTCCTTGTCAATATTAACATTTTACCCTCCCTGGCAATTTCAATGTAAAGGTTAGAAACCCTTTTCCATAACTTCCTAAACCGTATTTAAAAGTGTATCTATCATCGAATCCATCGTATCTATTATCTTTGCGGCCGCATTATATGCATTTTGGTAAGAGATCATATTAGCCATTTCTTCATCCAAAGAAACGCCGGATACCGCTTGTTGTCGATATTGAATTTGGCTAACCAAGAGGTCGTGATTGTCTTTCAAATTGGATGCTTCCTGCGCCCGAGAACCTATTTCACCTATAAGCGAATTGTAATAATCATCGAAAGTGGATGTCCCGTTATCCATTAATTTCTCGTCTTTGAGAGCAAGTATTGCTAAAATATTCGAGTTATCCCCTTCGGAACCATCTTGTGAGATGGCTATATTATCGGCATTCTCCTTAATCTCATCCGATAATTGGATGGTATCCGCCGTAATGCCCAATGGGTTAAAGAAATTAATTCCCGTGGAACCATCGCTTGTATATCCTGCAGAGTGAACGGCATTTATAGAACTCACTAATTCGGCGGCATAATCGTTCAATTGCTGGAGTTTCTCCGGGATTATTTCATCGCGAGCTTCAATTAATCCCTTTAATTTCCCATCGGTAACATTTATCTCAACGGAATGTGCTGTGGACAATACTATTTTGGTTTTAACAGAATCGCCATCACTTGTAATTTTCGTTTCCCACGGAACATAATCACCCTGATTTATAATGGATACCGAACCCGCATAAACCGTAATAGCTCCATTATCCTCTTCCTGAGTTCTGACATTAACGAGCCCTGAGAGCTCATCCACTAAATAGTCCCGTTTATCCCGGAGGTCATTGGCGGTCTCCCCCCCAACCTCATATTTAACTATATCCGAATTTAAATCCGCTATTTGTTGAAGGTAGCCATTAATCTGGAATACGGTGCTGTTGATATCGGAATTAAGCGTATCCTTAAGATCCGTTAATTGACCGCTTATACTATGGAAAGTATCGATGACTGTCGATGCTTTTTCTTTTACGGCGGTTTTGGCAGACATACTTTCCGGATCATCGGCGAGATCCTGCCAGGCGCTCCAAAAATCGCTCATCATTTGGGACAGCCCGGAATCCGACGGCTCATTGAATATCATCTCTATTTGACTCCATGTTTGGTCAAGATTCTCCCATCGTCCCAAACCTTGATTTTCCTTCCTAAACTGTGTGTCGAGGAATAGCGATCTCATTCTGCGTATACCGGTTGCTTCAACCCCGGTTCCACCATAAGCGTTTGCGATTTTTATCGGGTATGTACTCGCCATTTTGATATTCTGGCGGGTGTATCCCGGGGTATTTACATTTGCGATATTATGACCCGTGACATTAATAGCAAATTGCTGGGCCAACAACGCCCGCTTGGCAATCTCAAATCCTATATTAATTCCATACATAATTTTAGCCTATACAACCCTATTAAGTGCCAAATTCGATTCCGTATTAAATGATGGCCTGACACCCGCGGCATCGTATGAAGGTTTACCACGGTCGTCGGTATAATAAAATATCTTCATCGTATCGTTGACGATTTCCATCGATCGTTTTATCAGCGCCTCATTTTGATTTCGTAGTTCCTTTAATTTTTCCAACGAATTTATTAAGTCCCCGCGGAGCTCCATTAAACGCTTCGAATATGCCGGCCCCACACTATTACAAATATCGATCAAGCGTAATTCATTGTCTTCCAATCCAAGTTCATTACTTATATTTTTCAATAATGAAATCCTGTCTTTTTCGAGATTCTTTGTTCTCGTAATCAAACGATTTTGTAAATTCATATTTTCCTTTAATGAATTCACATCATCATAAACCAAACTCTTTCGTTGGGCGGTCAGCAGTTGTTGTAGCTCCTCAAGGTTCTTGATCTGTTTATCGAGATTATTTATAAGTGTTTCCAAAATATCGCCCAATTAAACCTCCTATCTAAAAATCGGCATTTTTACCAATATCCTTAACCGAATATTCCTCCGAATTTCTTGAATAGCTGATATTTAACCGTTTTAATATGTCTGCCACATAATCCATAGTTTCTTTATATGGAGGGATGCCATTATATCTATCCACGGACGATGGTCCGGCATTGTAAGCCGCTAATGCCAATGCTATATTGCCTTTGTACTTGTCAAGCATAAGGCGGAGATATTTGGCACCACCATTTATGTTTTGATAAGGATTGAACGGATCCGAGACACCCATTTGTGCAGCCGTTGAATCCGCTAACTGCATTAACCCCTTTGCCCCTTGCGGAGAAACGGCTTTCGTATCCCCGCTGGATTCAACCTCAATAACAGCTGATAGAAGTTTCGGTGATAGGTTATATTTATGAGCTACTTCACGAATAATATGGGAATATTCACCGTTTTTATAATTATCTCCAACAGGGTTGCTTCCATCAAGAAGTTTAATCATTTTTGCATTTTGTGGGATAACATCCTCGCTAAAGGCGTCCTTCCAGCTATCCCCTAAAGCCGCCGGTGCGAGCTGCCTAAAGAGCATCTCATCCAATCCCAACTTGGAATCACCGCTGATTTCTTCGGCTAATTTCGTATCGAATAAGTCTGTGAACATTTCCCCCCCATATCCTTTGCCCAATAAACCTGATTTGGAAATCGTCCGCCTCATCGTTTTCAAGATATACCCTAAAAATATCGCTTGAAAATCACGGCATGTTTTCCGCAGTTCGGCAGCCTTTTGTTTTGTCGATTTCTCACCTTTATTAATTGAATTACTTTGTTTAATGGATATTTGAGGGTTGGACGAATCAATTGACGAGGTGTTTATCATATCTTTCTATAGAATTATCAATTCGGCGTGAAGTGCGCCCGCAGATTTTAAAGCTTGGAATATGGCAATAATATCCCGAGGCGTCGCACCGATAGCATTTAGCGCCCGGGAAAGCTCACTGACATCGGTTTGTTCGTTTAAATAAATCATCCGAGCTGTTTCTTCTTTCGCATTTATCTCCGTCTCCGCAGTCTTAACTGTTTTCCCCTGAGAAAATGATTCGGGTTGTGAAATAATCGGTGTAGATTTTATTTTAACCGTTAGATTGCCGTGAGAAAGCGCCACTGCATCGATGCTTACCCCCGCCCCAGCAACTATTGTCCCCGTTCTTTCGTTTATAACTACCCTCGCGGGAGAACTTGGTTCTATATCGATATTTTCCAATTCGGCGATGATCGAAACCATCTCGCCCGAAGTGATATCATCCTTTTGAGGGATGACATTTATGGTCTTTTCACTAATTGCTTCCGCACTACAGTATTTAATCTTTTCCTTTATTTTATCGGATAATAATGAAGCGGTTGTATAATCTGGAGTATCCAATTGAATTTTAATTATCTTATTATCTTGTAGGAACTCGAAGCGCTTTTCAATCAATCCTCCACCCGGAACACGCCCAACAAGGGTATAATTTTTTGAGATCTTATTGCCCCCCGCCGCTTGAGCATTAAACCCGCCGGTTGATACTGCTCCCTGTGCCCAGACCATCACATCTCCGTTTGGCGCTGACAGAGGAGTAAGCAACAACATCCCTCCCTCGAGACTGGACGCATCGCCCATCGAGGAAACGGTTACATCGATTCTACCTCCAACAGGGTCAAGCGGGGTTATCTCAGCGGTAACCATCACGGCGGCAATGTTTTTAACCTTAACCTTATTGGGAGGAAGAGATATTCCCATCCTCTGCATCATATTATTCAAGGATTGAAGTGTAAATATCGTTCCCTTACTATCGCCGGATCCGTTTAAGCCAACAACCAATCCATAACCGATTAAGGGAACTTTTACCTTAGATTGAATTTCGGCGATATTTTTCAGTTTTACACCGAAAGCAATATTTACGCTGAATAGAATTGATATCAGGATTAAAATTATAATAGTTTTTGGTTTCATTTTGCCCTGTTTAAAATAACCAGTTTAAAAATTTAGCGATTATGCCCGGCTTACCACCGGTGTTTGCAACCCCTTTTCCTTTATAGGATATTTCCGCATTTGCGATATTATATGAATAAACCGTATTTTTTCCCTCTATATCTTGAGGCCTAATTTCACCTTTAAGAGTTATCGCTTCCTTATCGTCATTGACGCCGATTACACGGGTTCCTTTAATCAAAAAGTTACCGTTTTCCTTAACCCCCACAATAGTTGCTGTCATCTTTGCCTTAAGGGATCCCGACTTAATAGTTGAGCCCTGTCCGTCGTATTCATTTTTGCCCTCTCCGGAAAAATTAAATAAGGGAATAAAACCCAATGCGCCTGTTCCCGGACCTCCTTTGGCTTCGGTTTTTTGTTTCTTCTTGGTTACGGTTTTAGCCGAATGAGAAGCTTCGGCGTTTTCCACTATGAGAACCGTAAGCAAATCCCCGACTTTCCTTGCTTTATGGTCGGAGAACAAACTATTGTTTGCAGCTTCGGTGAAATTCAGCCCGGATCCTGTTGCGATTTGAAAAGACACTCCAATATAAAATATCAGAATTATGAAATTCTTTAGAGCCTTCATCTGAGTATTGATACCTCCACTTCGCCATTATCGGACAACCGGCCTTTAATAGTTTTTCTGGAAGCCAAATTTTTAACTCTTATAAATTTACCCGGATTACCATCCTCCTTAGCGATACCTTCGGCAAATACCTCAAGGTTATCGATTTTAGAGACGATTTTTACCCTATCCCCTTTTTTTATTCTTGGAATTATTTCAGTTGCCGAAGAACCAATTATGGCACCATCACCGAAGTTTCTCTTCGAACGCATACCTTTCAATTTAGACACATCATATATCGGCTTCCCGTTAAAACCCAATATATCCCTTTCAACCAATCGGCAATTTTCCTTATTAAAAGTATCTCCCTTTTTTATAACACCTCTTGAACAAATCACTTTCTTTTTCTCCGAAATTCTAAGCGTTATATAAGAGAATACCGGTTCTCCTTTTATCTTCCCATATAATCCATTTTTGACCTTGAAAGAATGTATTATCAGCGTCAAAGTCTTTCGAAGCTTTTTAGGAATCTTGCCCTCTATGAAAAGAGGTTGGCTGTTCGGTAAATGCAAGATGGTCTGTGGATATTTAGTAACCTTAAAACTGATATCATTCATTTTATCGGGAATGTTTTTTAGCAAATAATCGCTTACAGCTTTATCTATATTGCTTTTGTCCATTCCAAAGGCGGCGGAAACAAGGAACAATACGCTAAGTATCGGTAGAAATCTTTTCATATTATCTTCGTAATTGATTGACAATGGCAGCCATATCGTCAGAGGTCTGAATTGCCTTCGAATTTATTTCATACGACCGTTGAGCCACAATCATATTAACCATTTCATTTATGACATCCACATTCGATAATTCGAGATATCCCTGAACGATTCTCCCAAACCCTTCCTCCGAAGGCGTACCGCTAATCGGTGTTCCGGAAGATGCGGATTCCGTGAAAAGGTTGTGTCCCTTAGCATCCAATCCTTGGGGATTAATAAATTTTGTAAGCTCGATTTGGCCTATATCGGTAGGATCGCTCTCCCCGGGCATCATTACCGAAACAATGCCGTCCATAGATATGCTAATTGATTCCGCCTCGGCCGGTATTGTTATTTCGGGATCAATTATAAAACCATCGCTGGTTACAATTCGTCCATCATCCGATATTTTCAAGGCACCATCGCGAGTATAAGCATAACTTCCATCGGGCATCACGACCCTAAAAAATCCTTGTCCCTCTATGCATAAATCGAGGGGATTTTCCGTGGAGGTCATATTCCCTTGATTGAAATTACGGGCGGTAGCCGACGGTCTCACGCCATAGCCTAATTCGATATTAACAGGGACTTTCGATTCCGAACTTGATGCTGTACCCGCCAAACGCAATTTTTGATAAAGTATGTCCTGAAACTCTATTCTCCCTTTCTTAAATCCGGTTGTATTAACATTGGCTAAATTGTTGGCGATATTATCGACATTCATCTGTTGAGCTTCCATTCCGGAAGCCGCCGTTCGCATAGCTTTTATCATAATTACCCTCTTCGATTATTCCCCATTATCTAATATTGCCGAGATTATTGATGGAGCGTTGAGCAACTCCGTCAAGTATCTGAACCATTTTTTGTTTAATTTCAAATTCCCGAAAACTTGTTATCATATCCACCATTTGATTTAAAGCCGAGCTGTTTGATTCCTCCAAATATCCCTGCCGAACATTATAATCGGTTGCCGTTTGAGGTTCTATCCCGTCCGGAGCCGTAAATTCGGTATTCCCCGCTTTGACAAGGTTTTCCGGATTATTAAATTTTACAATTTTTATTTTGGCGAGCGTTTCGCCATTTGTTTCAATATTCCCTTCGACATCGATGGAAGGATTGTTCGTATCCAGAATAATCGGACCTGAATCCGATAATACTTTATCACCATTGGCGGTAACCAAGGCTCCCGACGGATCAAGGCGAAAACTTCCATCACGAGTATATTTAATTCCATTTTCGGTTTCGATGGTAAAGAAGCCCTCACCTTCTATGGACAAATCCAAAGGCATATCCGTTTTACGGAAGGATGATTGTGTCATATCAATTATATGTCTTTCTTTTATCGGCGCTTCCCAATCGTAATCTTTGGGGAGATATTTCTGCTCCGCCTTCGAAACAGCCTCCGCGAATATCCCATCCTTTTTATATCCTATGGTGCCGCTATTCGCGAGATTGTTAGCAATGGCTTCCTGCTTAAAAGCATTGGTGAACATACTGGTCGCAGCCTCATACAATCCTTTAATCATCTATATATCCTTCCTTGACTTTTCGATTGTAGCCGATATATATCAAAGCAATTATTGTGCCGTGATAAAAGATGATATTGGAAACAATTTATTTTATGTAATCAGTTGGTGCTTATGGGGAATCTTAATGGGCAAATTAATTTTTTCTCACTTAACGGAATTAAATTTAATACATAAGGAAAAAAGTTTTTATGACTATGAATCTTTTTCCCCCCGATACAAAAACATTTATTGGCATATATTTTTGGTTCGTTTGCCCCAAAATGCAAGGGGGTCAATAAAATTATTTACCTGTCGATTGTTCCTTTTTGTTGGTGGAATTCAATCGCCAAATGGTCTTCTCAACAACCAGGGATATCTCGTGAGTTTTGAAGGGTTTTGTTATATACTCATCTGCACCCAACAGTAGAGCATCTTTTACCGTAAATATTTCCCCATAGCCGGTCATAATAATCACGCCGATTTTTGGATTCTCGGCTTTAAGTCTTTTTAGAAGCTCGAACCCGTTCATTTTAGGCATCTTGATATCAGAGATTACCAAATCTATTCTTTCGGTTTTGACTATCTCGAGGGCATCAAATCCGTTTTGCGCTTTTATGACATCATAGCCATCTTTTTTTAATATCGTCTCCAAAAGTTTTAGCATTGGAGCTTCATCGTCAACCACCAGTATTCTCATTTTATATTCCACAATTTCCTCTAAGTTAAAATAATTCCATTTCATAGATGTAAAATTCGATAAACAATTAATCCATAATGTATCACCTCAAGACTGCTTCTCGGGATTCAATCGTTTTAAAAGATTAACGACCCGTTTGATATCAGCCATCATCAAAGAAAATGAATTTTCTATTTCTCTTAAAGTTTTCAAATCGAATTCATATCTCTTTTTAAAGGAGCTATAATCGAAGGAGTTTAATCCCTCCGTTGCTAATTTGGACAGCTCTTCTATTTTAGAGGTGGCATCTGATGATTTGGTTGCCAGATCATTCAACGCCTTTCCAAGCTCACTTTGTCTGCCATAATTTTTCCCAATCATCTTAGCGGCTATCGATATATTGATGGCGGAGAATTGAGCTTGCTGCATAATTTCACGCAGATATTCGATTACATTCTTCAGCTCCTGCCCTTCCGGCGGTTTATCGATGGTTTTATTACTCACCGTTCCCCCCTTGTTATATTTTAAGCAATTCGCTTATTTTCTCTTTTAATTGTGCCAGATCGCTCGATTTAACAATGTATGCGTCCGCCAACCAAGAGGAAAAGTCATCCTTGTAAATTGAATATGCCGAATTGAGAATAACCGGAGTATCGGTATGTTTCCTGCGGAATTCATTCAAAACCTCCAATCCATCCATATCATCCATTTTGATATCAAGCACCATAAGGTCTATTTGATTATCTTGAGCGACCCTTAATGCTTCTGTACCGCTGTTTGCGATTAGGACATTATATCCTTCTTCGACCAACTCGTGCTCATAAAGTTTGCTTAGCACTTTCTCGTCATCGACAACTAAAACATTATGCATCCTTTTTACTCCTTGTATAATGGTAGTTTTATATAAACCGATAATGGTTTATCTTTCCCTTGCTCTATTCCAATCATTCCAAGGTGTCTATTTATTATCTCATTGGCAATTGTCAGCACCGTATCGCGTTTCAGGGGGCTATTTCCATAAAGAGCTTCAAATATCGTATTCGGATGTTTTTTACCCGTATCGGATATTTGGGGAATAAAATTAAGCAATACCGCTTCTCCCTCTATTTTTGTTGAGACTGAAATAGGAAAAGATTCCTTGTCATCTTTTATAAATTGTTTTGCCACAGATAAGATAGCGTTTCGTAATTGTGCCTCGCCGCCAAAGATTTTTGCATTACCTTCCATTTTGTTTATCTCAAATATCCTCATACCCGAAGAAGAATTGTTCTCGGCGATATTTATTACTCCCTTAACTAATTCCGAGAAGTTTATAATTGTTTTTTCCTCCGGAGCCGTTTTGGATAAACTGTCAAAAGTTTCGAGGACTTTTTCTATCCTCTCTACTTCCTTGATTATTATTTCCATAAATTCGGAGAATTTGTCATCATCATCCATTTTCCTTTTAATATTTTTGGCATACCCCCCGATTACCGATAAAGGATTACGGATTTCGTGTGCGACTTGAGAGGCCATCTTTCCTATAGCGGTCAACTTTTCGCTCTCGATTAATTTCTTCTGGCTCTCCCTAATTTTTTCATTCGCCGATGAAAGCTCATTTATCTTCTCCGCCAACTCTTCATACAAACGGGAACGCTGGATAGCCGTACCGGCATGGTTGGCAAAAATCCCCAATACTTCCAAATCGGAATCATCGACCGGTCTACGGGTTATCATATTATCCGCCAATAGTAAGCCTACGATATTTCCCTCAACCATTAGTGGAGCTGCTGCAAAACAATCAATCCCCAAGATCTTGAACAAGGACCATCCATTTTCGGTCGAATCATTACAGGAGCCTTCTTTTATTATGCGCGGTTTTTTGTTGCGAATTACCTTTGATAGCTGCTCACATAAATTATCAATGGGGATAAATATTTCCCGCACCAACTCGTTTACCTTAACATCCCTTTTTAGGGTAGCGTTCTTATAATTATTAATTAATTCATCCAACGATTTCGGCGATCCATCCAATTCCATCCAGATTGCAGCTGCTTCTTCCCCATCGGAGGGACCTATTGCGACCTCCCCCCTAAAAGCTTTATTCTCCGCATCGTAAAGTAGCAGGAATGCCCTATTGAAACCCAACCCCTCACCGGCGGTTGCTCCAATAAGGATTATTTTAAATGTATCTTCCAGCCTATACGAATGATCGAGCTTCCTCCCCAATTCATTTATAACCGCAGTAATATTATAATTCCTTATGGAATTGTCTGCGTTTTTACGGTTTGGCGATTGTGAGATCTGATATATTGCTGTTTCACCAAAACCAAAAGAATCGGAAGGTAAATGTGTTATATAATACGGAGGCTCATCCTTCCCAATTGAGATTCGACATACTTTACTCCCGTCCTCCGAATTATTCCATTCGCCATCCTTAAATATACCGATTATATTATCAATTAGTGTGGGCGAAATCTCATTCGAGGAATATTTATCGTTCAAGAGCCAAAACTCTTTGTTAGCCCATAAGAGATTATCGTTGCGAATAATCAATATGGGATTTCGAACGCATTCCTTATCGCTGTCTGAGTAATTTCGGTCCTTTTCCTTTTTTTCCACAATAGCTTTAATCATTGGAAATCTTTTCCTCTAATAGCTTCTATGCAATTAGGATTAACTGTTCTTTCCGGTAAATGATAAAATAACTCTCCCGCCCTTCCTTATTGAATCTCCATCGGAAAACCTGCTTCGGCGGTTCCCGATTTCGCTTCTGGTATATTGCCATCCCAACAATGATGATATTTGGCTTGCTATTATCTTTATTATATCAAGATCCAATTTTCCGAATGAATCGGGCTCTTCGTTGCTGACATTAATAACACCCATCAAGTCATCACTTATAATAATAGGAACAGACATAAAGGAATGAATATGATTATCAACCGATTCCCTATATCGCTTGATGTTAGGCATAAATATCGGCTTACGATATTTTGCTACCCACGACGAAAAGCCTAAACCGAGATCGAATTTAACAAATGATATCAGATCGTTTTTCCTCCCTATTTTCACTACCTCCTCAAGTTTATTTTCTCTCGGGTTTAATGCAAATATGCAAGCGGAGGAATAACTTATCGCTCCGCCCATTGTTTCGAGAATTTCTAAAAAGGTCTCCTTTCCTTTGGTTTCTTTCTGGATTAACTCTCCGATTCGCTGCAGCGTTTTGAACTGTTGTATTACACGCTCCACATCATAGAGATCGCGTTTCCCTTTCGGCATATTTTCCCATCCTTGGTTGTTTGTGATCCTCTAAGGAACTGCTGCTCGTTAATTAATCCTTAAAATAGTATATAGTATCCTCCCTTTTTTATTTTTTCGAGTTGTGTCGAAATAGTATCGGCTATACTATGCGCTAATTCATTATAAATCATTTCATTATCCACCGCGTTCAATAGATTGTCCGTCCTATTCGGCTCATATTCAAAAAATTGAGCGCTTTTATTTATATTTATCCGAAACTCAAATTTGCCGCTTTTCGGACGAACAATCGATTTTGGATCCATAATCTTGTAATCCAATTCCGCATATAAATACTTCGAAAAACGATTCATCAGATAAGGGATCGAGAGGTTCTTTTTAATTTCCCGTTCGAGGCGGGAGATCCTGTATTCTACTATGTAATCGGAATTAGGATCGACACGCGCAAGCGGGTCCAAACGGGATTTGATAAATATCCCCTTGTTCTTTGATGTTCCGTAAAGGGTATCCGTATTTAACCATTGGGTATAATTGTCCGCCTTCGATCTATTCGAAAGAATATTATTTACGATATGGGATATTTCGGCACCATTGTCGGAATGAATGATATATGCTTCTATCCTTTTATCATCCCCCGCATAAGAATTTATGGCCGATAATAGAGTCAAATAAATGAGAGATATAATTAATAAACTTTTCATCATTACCTCAATTCAGTAATGGCTTCCTGTTTTAATCGTTTTGCCAATACATATTTTGATATTACTCTATTGACGCTTTCATTGAAATTCGATAACTCGTCTGTTATAATTTCTTTGTCCGTCAGTTGAAATCGTCCGACAAGCTCGCCTTGTTCAACGAATTCTATTCCGGTTAGATATTCGGAATGTTCTATTTTTTCGACCCGTTTCGCTTTCCCAATTACATTTTCGATAGATTCAAGTCCCCTCAAATCGAGCTTTAATGCCACATACGAATCAACTTTTAGTTTTGTATCGATCGCCGCCAAAATGCCGCTTCCCGATATATTTAAAATCATACCGTGAATTATTTTCTTGTTTATTAATCCCCTATTTTTATT
Organism: Candidatus Zixiibacteriota bacterium; assembly: GCA_026983835.1. Lineage (GTDB taxonomy): Bacteria > Zixibacteria > MSB-5A5 > UM-FILTER-46-8 > UM-FILTER-46-8 > JALSTH01. Next base: position 65,545 of record JALSTH010000104.1, read on the forward strand.
AAATGGCAGGTTTAATTTCCTTAAAGTAAACGGTGAAGCTATATCTATCCTTACGGAATTACGCTTTTTCCCTTTCTCTTTTTGCGGCGTGATTTTTTTCTTGGTTTTCTGTTTTATCTCTGTTTTGTTCTTGTCCATTTTTCCCTCTTTACTTCTTTTTAATAGACTTAGCCGATTTTTCCATTTCAAAAACTTTTTTCGCTTGAGTCGTGGCTTTTTCAACAATGCTCTTGACCCGTTGGATATCGGCGATCGCATTGGCCCTATTCATTATAAAGGTACGCCCGCCATTTATCGTGGAATTAAAATACTTTTTCGATTCCTCAAAATCCCCGACCCTTCTTGCTAATTCACCTATCAAGTAAAACGCCTGCAACGATTGAGAGCCATCCTTAAGTTCCCTCCCCCCTTCCGAGCATTTTTTGTAATACTCTTTGGCATATTTTAATGCTTCTTCTTCATTGGTAGGTAATTCAGGCATCAATTTCTTGACTTTCTCAAGAAAATAACGAAAGTCCGGGAAATTTTTAAACCCAATTAATTGTTGTTCCCCGTTCATATCGATGGAGGTAATCTCTTTAGCGGCAAAATCCCTTAATAAGTCTATTCGCGATATTGATTCCTTGGAGTAATGTAATAAATCATTTAGCAAATTCAATTGCTTTGATACTTCAACATTTGGAGTTTTATCGTTTTTATTCCCGAAAAGTGTATCGGAATTTTCATTATAAAACAAAGCGAGTTCTTTTATGGAATCCTTAAAAGCATACAAATTAGATTCCAAGCTATTGATTTTACCGTTTAATTCGGAAACTAACCCTCCCCTTTTCCCCGTTGTCTGTGATTTTACTATCCCCAATTCCCGAAATAGCCATCCAATCCTTAAATAAAATCTGCCAATTGATAAAAAACTGGGATGTGAATTTAGCCTCTCATCATAAATCGCCAATATTATTTTGCATATCGCAGTCTCGTAGGGATAATTTTTCGGATCCAAAACCCCGCCAATTAATTGTAGCAAACTATCATCAGTATCGAGAGCGGCTAAATGTTTTTCTTTTAGTGCGGGAAGTTTATAAGTTCGAAAATGTGTATTTTTTGTCCATTCCTTTAATTTATCGTTAAATTCCGCGGAATAAAAACAGTTTGGACAAGTAGCGATAAAATATAATAGAGGGTTGATCCCCGTCATTTCATTACTCGACCATACAATACCCAACGGCATAAAATCCGTATCCACTCCGGAAATTCTATATGCTCCCTTTTTCAGGTTCTCGAATTTATTATCCGAACCACAAATCGGACATTTTACACTGCTGTAAAATAAAGGCGCTTTGTCCATAGGAATCCCACCTTGAAAAGGTTCTTTTTATTATTGTATCGGCAGAATAATGATTTTTCTCCATATATCGCTTCGCTAAAGTAATACTTAATATAAATGCCTTACCCCCATGCTATCCCCGTAAATCCGTAAGCATTTCTTCTTCTGCCGTTGATAATTTCTTAAATGTTGCGGCCGAATGTCTCCTTTTGATTTTTCGGGGTTTTATAGAATTTCTTTTGGTTGCTGAAGGATGTTTAACGGTTGACCTTTGGTTGTTTCTGTTTATCGGCTTGGCGTCGATATTAGCCTGCTTCCCATTTGATAAAACAGGAGTAATTCGGGTTTGGTCGGCAGATGTAGATGTTCGTTTATTATTGCTATCCTTTTTCTTCTGCATCTCGGCTTCTTTCAACAATCGGGTAAGCATTGAAGTATCGATCGATTTTGGAGAGCCAATAGCCTTATCCAATCGAGATTTGATATCCGCGGTCAGCCTCTTTTGACGCTGAATGATATTATAAAAGATTGCAAAAAAACCTAACCCCATAAAGAAATTTGCCAATGAAACAATTATTAGCAGATTATCCATTTTTAACAACATTTAACAGCTCCTCTAAATATGTATATCTATATGTTTCTTCTCGGCTTCTGTCTTTTGACTCTTTTCAACCGAAGTATCCGATGAGTTCAAATCTTCCCCTTGATTTTCGTCCTGCTTCTTTTTGTCTTTCTTATCATCCTTTTTCTTATCCTCACGGTGGATGACGACTTCATCCGCTTTATCGGAATGTTGGATTTTTTTGTGGCGTGCTTTATTTTTTTCTCGGATTGCGGCTTCGAATTGTTGTTGGGTTATGTCGGGTTGTGCTTTTTCGAGTTTCGCTATTTTTTCGGCGGCTTGGGTTTTCGCCAATACATTTTGAAGGTCAACCGGTTGTGCCATAACCCCCCCTATTTATTAAACTTATCCTTAATCATATTTCGCAACCTTAAAACGGCCTTAGTATGAATTTGCGAAACCCGAGATTCGGATATCTGCATAATCTCGCCTATCTCCTTTAGGGTAAGCTCTTCATAATAGTAAAGGGCTATTACAAGTTTCTCCTGCTCCGTTAAAAAATTTATCGCATCTAAAACATATTCCTTAAGTTCTTGCTTTTCTATTTTTTCAAGGATAGTCTCGTTTGTTGCATTTCCCACGGTTTCGATACGAGCCACTTGGCGATTATTGTCTTCGCGGCATATCAACTCATCCAGAGATTGGATAGGGGCGTTAGATATCTCTCTCCTTGTTGTGTGCACTTCCTTCGGAGTTACATTCATTTCCATTGCAAGTTCTTCCACGCTTGGATTTCGTCCCAATTTATTTTCCAATACTATTGTTGCTTTCTCAAGATGTCTCGATTTTGCTCGGGTAGAACGAGGAACCCAATCCAAAGCTCGCAGTTCGTCTAAAATAGCACCTCTTATTCTCGGTACCGCAAAGGTCTCAAATTTCACACCTCTCGATGGATCAAAATTCCGGACGGCTTCCGTCAAACCGATTACGCCGGTGGAAATCAAGTCGTTTATTTCGACCGATTTCGGAAAACTCATCGCCATTCGTCCAGCCACATTTCTAACCAATTTCAAGTATTCTTCCACTAATTCACTTCGTATCGCCGGGTCATCTGTCCTTTTGTATTGTTCCCAAGCCTCTTGCAAATCCAGGTTCATAAGGTTCCCTCCCGATCTGAATTTTCCTTGTAATTCTTTAAGCCCCTATTATTATTCGGAGTTTTTAAGTATAAATTAAATTCCTTTTCTCCAAAGAATCGATTCCCCCTTAAGACTCCCTCTCGCCTTTTGGACAATTTATCCTCCACCCAGGCGATGAATTCTTCAGAATTGAATCTATTATCGTTGTTTATCATCGAACCGAATTCGATATCCCTCGGAGATTGGGAGAATAATTTATCGAACTTTAGATAGCCCGATGCGATTATCTCTTTCTTTAGAAATGTTTGGGTGAGAAGATTTATTTTCAAATTGAATTCGAGATAATCGGTTTCTGAGTCAGCCATATTGAGGAAAAACGAGATCTGCGGTGGAGAGGGAAGACCTTGCGCATATTTGCAGATAGCATAAGATGATTCTATCGATTTGAGGTCTGGTGTGACAACCAATAATAAAATATCCGATGCGGTTATAACTTCGGGCAGGTATTTATCACCATCGACAGGTGTGTCAATTATTATCACATCGCCCTTAATACTTAAGCATGATAACCGCTCGAAGAATTTCGTTTTATCAAAATAGTTGTTCCTAGTAAAATCCGAAGCATCATCAATTAGATTTATCCTATGCTTATTTTTCATTAACTCCGCCAATATCTGTGCTACGGTCGTCTTACCGACGCCTCCCGTACCGGAGGAAACCGTAATCACGGCACAGTCATTATTGAAGGGTTTAGGCAATCCCATTACCTTCGTCCTCCAATTCGATTTTCGAGAAAAAAGCAGCGGATATTTCGGCAGGATTAAGAAGCGATACTTGTGAAGCAATTTTCCTGCTTGCAGAACCTACCAGCGGAATTAGATTAAACTTTATCATAAGGGAGATAATCGTTCCCGCACTGATCCCGCAACCGGTATGTGTCGCCGAGAGATGTGTGGGAGTAAATATATCGAATTGATTGGATAACGAAATCAAATCACCGAAATGTTTCGACGAATCTACCACTACTACTTTGAAAGCGTCCATTTCAGAGGCAATCTTTAGTATCCTTATTTCATCGTCATCATCACTATCTATAATCGGCAAATCGACCATAAGGGGATGTTTAGGGTTCCATAGGGAAATTATCTTTTTGAATATAGAGGGGCTTTTTGTGGAGCTGAATTTAACACCTAATAATTTCGCAATCCTCCGAAGCGCATATATCCCCGAAGAATTGTAGTTATCAAGAGAAACAATGCTCAGATTTCGAACACCCTTCTTTATCATTGCCAAAGCCAACTGTGATATAAGCGTTGTTCTCCCACAACCAGTCCTTCCGGTAAAGAGAATCGGTTTTGCCTTAATCAATACATCTATATCATCCGCTGACTTACACTTCGAGGCGACAAATTCCGCCCACCTTTTGCTGAATGGTTCGCTCATATCGCCGGGTAGTCCGCCGGACATCGTTGCTAATGCTATCTCATCAACAATCCGCGGATCGATATTGAGAAAGGGCAATTTGCGGTAGAGCCTTCCGATTTCGCCGGGCATAAGCTCCATACATTTCTCTGCCGTGTATTTAATGGAATGCGCCCCGAACAATTCGTTTATTTTTTTCGCTTCCTCAGCGCTGTTGTTTGAAGTCATTTTTTCAATGCGGTTTATTGGAACATTATTCACACGGTTTGATAATGATGTTCGCCTTTTGCTAATGTCTTGTGGCTTGTCACAATCTATCGCTGCGGTTATCTCCACAGAAGCGCCCCCGACTTTACCCGGAAACATTCTACCTATGTCTCTGGTATTCAATATGATAGCGTTCTCGCCTAAATCGGATTTTACTTTCTTTAATGCTTCGGAAACACTATCGGCGTTAAATTTCTTTATTTTCATCGTCAATACCTATCATTCCTGTCGAATACACTTCAACATTTGGGGTTATCTCGTTATAGGATAATATAATCGCTTGCGGTATCACCGATTCGCTCAGGCGTCTTAAAGGCAACCTAACATTCGGTGAGCAAAGTATAATTGGGTTATGATTGTTGGCTATCATCAAATCGATGGCGGACTTCATATTGTTGATAATCTTTTGCGTCACCTCCGAACTGAGCGTAACCATAATCCCATGACGGGAGCTTTTTGTGTTTTCAGCTACTAACTGTTCCAATCTTGAATCGCAAGTTGTAACATATATTACTCCTTTCTCGTCTTGATAAAGATGGCAAATCGCTCTTGCCAACGAATGCCGTACATATTCCGTCAAAATTTCAGGATCCTTGGTCGACTGCCCGTAATCCGCCAATGTCTCTAAAATGGAGAGCATATCCTTTATGGGGATTTTCTCTTTAAGAAGATTTTGAAGGACCTTCTGGACTACTCCTATTGGAAGGATGTCGGGTACAATTTCTTCGACAACAGCCGGATAATCCTCTTTTAGAATATCAAGCAAATTCTGGATATCTTGACGGCTTAATAATTCGTAAGCGTTGTTTTTTATTATTTCCGTTAGATGGGTAGCCAATACCGCCGATGGTTCAACCACTGTAAAGCCTTCCATTTCCCCCCCGGCTGCGGCTTCCGGGGAAATCCATTTTGCCTTTAAACCAAACGCGGGTTCCGTTGTTTCTATACCATCGATATCACGACCGACTCCGGGTTGAGGAATTGCTAAAAGATATCCGCGCATCAATTCAAATCTCGAAACGGGAATTCCCTTTAGTCTTATTTGGTATTCGTTCGGCTTTAGTTGGATATTGTCCCTAATCCTGATAGGTGGAACGATAAGCCCCAAATCATTCGCTAACTGTTTCCTTATCAACGAAATCCGTTCTAAAATATCGCCGCCTTGATTGCTGTCCACCAAAGGAATTAAACCATACCCAATCTCTACTTCGAGTATGTCGATCTTAAGAAACTCTTCCGGTTTGGTTATAGGCTGAGTTTCGCGAGATATATCTTCTTTGTGGGTTAGTTCCTCTCTATTCCTTATCGTTTTTTGGGCTGCCAATGCAAATACACCCGCCATCGAACCAAGAGCCATAAAGGGTATTGTCGGCATTCCGGGAACTATTCCAAATATTATCAAAACAACCGACGCAACCATTATAGCTCTAGGATAACCGGTGAATTGCCTCATAATGTCCTGCCCGAGATTTGTCTCCGAAGCCGCCCGCGTAACTATAACTCCGGAGGCGGTCGAGATAACCAAAGCGGGAATCTGGCTGACCAAGCCATCACCAACAGTCAGCATCGTATAAGTATGTAGCGCTTGATTGGGCTGCATACCTAATTGGACCATTCCGATTATCAAACCGCCGATTATATTGATGATGGTAATTAAAATCCCCGCAATCGCATCTCCCCTAACGAATTTGCTCGCACCATCCATTGCACCATAAAAATCCGCCTCCCTTGAGATGTCTTCGCGCCTTTTCCTTGCCTCATCATCGGAGATTAATCCGGCATTCAAATCCGCATCAATAGCCATCTGTTTACCCGGCATAGCATCCAAAGTAAAGCGAGCCGCAACCTCGGCGATTCTCCCGGCGCCCTTTGTGATTACTACAAATTGGATTATCACTAAAATCAAAAAGATTATAAATCCAACAACATAATTACCCTTAACCACAAAACCGCCAAATGCCGAAATAACCTCTCCCGCATAAGCCTCACCTAATATCAAACGGGTACTTGCAACATTAAGCGAAAGGCGAAATAGGGTTATAATCAATAATAATCCGGGGAATACCGATAGCTCCAACGGACGAACGATATACATCGTGACCAATAATATTATCAAGGAAAGGGTTATGTTAAACGCCAACAGTAAATCAAGTATATAAGATGGTAGAGGAATAATCAGCACTCCGAGTATAGCTACTACCACGACAGCTAAGGCTATATCCGAGTTTTTGGTTATTTTCGCTAAGAATGGTTGTTTCGGGAGGTTCGGCATAAACTACCTATGAGCCCTCTCATTCAATCTATGGACATACGCCAAAACCTCAGCTACCGCCTTATACAAATTGTCAGGTATCTCCTGACCTATTTCCACATACTTAAAAAGGGATTGTGCAAGCGGTTTATTTTCCACAATCGGGATGGAAAACTTCATTGCTATTTCTTTGATCTTTTCGGCTATTAACCTTTGCCCTTTGGCTATTACTTTTGGAGCCGTCATTCCTTTTTCATCGTATTTCAAAGCGACGGCAATTTTCGTCGGGTTAGTGACTACAACATCCGCCGTTTTAGCATCGTAAAGCATTCTTTTCATTGCTTGTTCACGCTGTATCCTTCTAATTTTCGCCTTTATTTGTGGGTCTCCCTCATATTGCTTCATTTCTTCCTTGACTTCTTGTTTACTCATTTTAAGCTGTTTCTTGTGGTTATATCGCTGATACATAAGATCGAGAATCGCTAAGATTAATAATGCCATTGCGCACCTTATCCCCAACTTGAATGTCAACTTTGAACCGAATAACAACACCTGCCCTAATCCCTTATCCATCAACGGGATATAATTGTTTATCTCCCCCTTAAGAGTAATATATGCCACAACGCCGATAATGATTATCTTGGAGGAATCCCGAAATAAATCGAAAAGGGACTTAACGGATATTATCCGCTTTATCCCTTTCGTTATATCAAGCTTATCAAAACTCGGCTCCATAGCCTCGAAAGAGAAGAGGGGACCAACTTGCAGGAAGGTAGCGAAAAATCCGATTACAGATAAAATAAGCATAATCGGGGCTAACATCTTAACAAATTCCCAACCCCATTTTTCAAAAAGGTAGATGAAATTATTTGGAGTAATGGGCACTTTACCCAACTCGGAAAATGAAGTTATATAAAGTCCGCTCATTTGTCGTAAAAGGAATGGGGATAATATTAAAAGCGATATAAACCCCGCTGAAATAATCGCAACCGAGGACAGTTCCTGCGATCTGGCAACTTGTCCTTTTTTGCGGGCATCCCGAATACGCCGCGGCGTTGGATCTTCTGTTTTGTCCTGTGATGAACTTTCGTCAGCCATTTTTACTTTACATTTATCATTATCAGATTGCTGATATTTATTTGCGATGCCATTAGAAGTTTATAAAATATATTCCCGAAATACGGGAGTGCCGCAGCGAGGATCATCAAACCCACACCTATCTTCAAAGGAAAGCCTACGATGAATACATTCATCTGCGGGACTGTTCTGGCGATTATACCCAACGATACACTTGTTAGGAAAAGAGCTATTATCGCCGGGGCCCCTATCTTTAAGCCGATGTTAAAAATGTCAACTACCATACGGGTCATTAAAACTCCCGTTTCGTTGGTAAAGTTGACTTTTCCGGGCGGTATCAATTGAAAACTTTGTGCAATTGCGGAAATTAGGAAGTAATGCCCATTTATCGATAAGTAAATCATCATAGCCACGAGATATTTAAATTCTGCGATAATTGAGATTTGGATTTGAGAACCCGGATCGATTACATTGACTATGGCAAATCCCATTTGAAACCCTATCAATTGACCGGCAAGCTGGATTCCCACAAAAATCAGCAATGAAGCGAAACCTATCAATACCCCGAAGGAAACTTCCTTAAATAATACAAGTATTATTCCTAAAAGATTTGAGCTGACAAATCCCCCCGAAGGCGGCACAAGGGGCAAGATTAAAATCGCCAAAGAAAATGAGAGAATAGCTTTTACTTTGATTGGAATATCCTTATGCCCAAAAAATGCGGACATAAAAAATATCCCCCCTATCCTGACGAATATCAGTAAAAAGGTTTCAAATCTATTAGCTATTAAGGGAATTAGGTCCAACTTCACTGCCTGTTAGGTATTTTTATTCTTATCACCGAATAAAGAAAGCAAGTTTAGTTCCAAATTGGATATGGCGATTGAAATTTCCGGTAGCCCTTGAATATAGGGGAACTTTAGATACCTAATGTGCGGGAGAGTAATAATAGCCGCTTTTTATCGGGAAGCTTTTTCCGTTTGATGGGTATTTTTTTACCTCGCAGAAGTCTTCTCATAAACTGTTAGTTCAATTGAAAGTCGATAAACAGACGATACAGCTGGTTCACTGAAATTAAATTTGCCCTCCCTCGATATTAAAATAAAAAAGGTTAATGCGCCAAAACGGATATATTGCTGAATATCCTGTTCATAAAATCTAAAACCATATTCATCATCCACGGGAGAAAGATCAATAGGGCTAACGCCACGGCAACGATTTTTGGAATGAAAGTAAGAGTCATCTCGTGTATTTGAGTAACCGCCTGTAATATGCTGATCGCCAATCCGATTACCAAACCTGAAATAAGCATAGGAGCGGAAACCAATAATGTCAGCATAATAGCTTCTCTCCCTAACGACAAAACATAATTTATATCCATAATTCTACCCGAACGATATTACCAAAGATTTAATGATTAAATACCACCCATCGACCAATACAAACAGCAATATCTTGAAAGGCATAGAAACCATTATGGGCGGCAGCATCAGCATTCCCATCGACATCAATACGGAAGCAACAACCATATCAATTATTAAAAACGGAATAAACAAAGTAAATCCTATCTGAAACGCTATTCTCAATTCGCTGATGATAAATCCGGGAATTAATACATAAGTAGGAATATCCTTCTGTGTTTTGGGTTTTTCTATTTTCGACAAGTTCACAAAAAGCTCCAAATCCTTTTCCCTGACCTGACGGAACATAAACTCCCTCAAAGGCGTTACCCCTAAATCATAAGCTTGTTTTTGATTTATTTCTCCCGCAAGGTATGGTTGAACCGCTTCGGTATTTATCCGAGTGAATATCGGTGCCATAATAAAGAATGTTAAAATCAGCGCCAGACCAGCCATAACTTGGTTGGGAGGCATTTGCTGTGTTCCCAAAGCGTGGCGCAAGAATGAAAACACAACTATAATCCTGATGAAGGAAGTAACCATAATTATAATCGAAGGTGCCAAAGCCAAAATTGTAAACAGCAAAAGAATCTGCATAGTAGATGACAAATTCCCTGAGGAATTTGTATCTCCTATTTGAAGAGAGACCTTGGGGATGGTTTGTGCCTGAGTGGAAGTAAAGCAGGATAAGAGTAGTATTATTCCTATTGATATTAAAATGATAGAAAGGATTTTACGATGCACTTTGCGCATTGTTCGCTCTTCGGAAGAAATGGTTCCCCTTGTTATATTTTAACTTCCCCAGCATTTCTCTGAAGCTTCCCCCCTTCTTATCAGCGATGCGGGAAGGGTTAATCTCCCGAAAATCCTCGGGATCAAGGTTACATAGGAATGAGATGGAATTGTCGGACGATCCGATCAAAATATATTTTTTGCCGGCGCGGACGATATGTAGCCCCTTCTTCTGCCCCAAATACGAATTATCGATAACCTCGATATTTTTGCCCCTACCACCAACGGAATATTTGCCGTTGGATATTTTTTTCAAAGCCCATACGGATATATATATTAATCCAATTATAAAAGCGATGGCTACGATCATCCTCACTATGGTCCCGGAAGTCGAGATCTTTATCGGAAAAGTATCCTGCGAGGATGAACCATCGGTACCGCCCAAAGTGTTACCGGCGACGGCAAAGGCAAAGGATAGGAGGAGTATTAATAAGGAACTCAGAGCAACTATTAATAATCTGTCCCTGCCTAAATTATTAATGCGATTACTCATATCGCGATCTTTCCTCGGGAGAAATCAGGCTTGTAACGCGAATTCCAAAATTTTCATCAACTACAACAACTTCTCCTTTTGCGAACAGTTTATTGTTAACCAGCAAATCCACGGGTTCACCTGCAAGCTTGTTTAATTCCACGACCGACCCGGGGCCCAAATTCAATATATCCTCTATAATCATCGATGTTCTGCCCAATTCAATCGAGACCGGAAGCGGGACATCCAACAACAGACCGATATTTTGGCGCTCTTCTTTTTCACCGGTTCCGCTGAATTCCGGAAATTTTGCATCCTTAACAAGATTGACATCATTTTCATTTTGCGAACTATTGTCTTTTAAGCGCCCGACGGTATTATTATTCTCTTCTTTTTCCGCATTAGAATTTTCAAACGCTTCCTGCATTTGTTTTTCGATTAAATCATTAATGCTGTCTTGGGAAACTTCGCCGTCAGGCTGGGTGGGTTTATCCTCACCTTGATTCTGTAAATTTTCCTCAACCATTTTATCCTCGAAATTTTAGCCTATTCCTCATCTTTTAATTCATCTATATCAATAGGTTTAGGGCTAATAATCCTTTTCAAACGCACCGCTCTTTTATTTCCGATATTTCCCAGTTTCGCCAGGAATTTCGGTTTTTTATGGATCAATACCGTGAAATCATCGTTAACACTATTGTCAAGACAAATAACATCACCTATTTTCACTTTTAGAATATCACGCATCGTAATTGTGGTGCCTGTTAGCCTCACAACCAAATCTATACCGACAGGCCTTAGTCTATTGAAATTCCCTTTTTTATCTATCTTTCCCTGCATTTTTGATGAGTCTATCCAATTTTGGGTGGACAACTTTTGTATAATTTCTTCGAGGGAGATATAAGGATAGCACACAGTCATAACCCCGTTTGAATTGTGGAGCTTAACTTGCAAGGAAACGGTTATCACCGTTTCCCCGGGAGGTACTATTTGAATGAATTGAGGATTGGTCTCATAAGCACTTATACTAAGGTCAACCGGGGTGATTTGTTCCCATGCCTTTTCAAGTGCCGCCAAAGTTTTATTTATAATTTTATTCATTATCGATCGCTCAATTCCGGTTAATTCCCTTTCTGTTTGGATAGGCTCGCCTCTCCCCCCGAAAATCCTATCGATAATAAAAAATGCTACTTGTGAGCTGAAATTTATTATCCCGGCTCCACCCAAAGGCTCCATATTGAAAATATAAGAGCTGCTCGGGGCTGATAAGGAAAGGATATATTCGGAATATGTTATTTGATCGACCGCAACCAAGTTGACATCGACCATCGAGCGGGTATAAGCGGAAATTGCGGAACCCAATTGATTCGAGAAGTTATCATGAAGGCTTTCCAATCCTCTTAATTGATCCTTATTCACCCTGTTCGGATGCTTGAAATCGTAAGAGATAACATTACGTTCTTGAACTTCCCTTTCCTCTAATAGGTTATCGGTTGATTCCTCTCCTGCCGCCGAGGAGATCAGTGAATCTATCTCATCCTGTGATAATACCTTAACCATCGACTTATCCCTGCTTATTGAAGAACATACTCAATAAAATAAACATTCCTTACTTTCACCGGTTCTAAAACTTGATCGAGCTTCTCAATGATTTTGTCCCTTAATATACCTTTTTCATCCGCGGAAGATAGTTGCCCCACCGTTTCGGATGAAAGGATTCCAATTAGGGCATCACGAATGGCAGGCATTCTCAACTCAAGGCTTTTAACGATTTCCTCATTATCTACCTCAATGCCGATGGATGCCGAAAGATAACGGCTTCCGTTCGAACCGGCGGGATTAACAACCAAATCCTTGATTGACATAATAGCCCCGGGTCCCTTGGCTTCTTTCGTGGGTTCCTCCTTGGGGAGATACTCCTTTGGTATTCGTGGTTTTAGGACATTGTTAATCACGAAATATGCCGAAAATACCATAAGAATTTCAACCACGATCATAATCAGTATAAAAGATTTACCTTTCCCCTTCTTCGATTTTGTCGGGGCATTATTTTCTTCCGCTACTTGGGATTGAACATTATTTTGCTCTGTAACTTCAGGCATAATTTAACTCACAATCTTATGTTATAATTCAAATAGCTTTTAACCCAAATTATTGTTATCTTTCAACTGCGAATTGCGTATTTCAGCCTTACTTAGCGAAACAATAGCCTCAAAATCGGCAATCATCCGTATGATTTTTTCAACCGATTCGCGCACCATAATTTTCTTGCCGGTTGTCAAGCATATAATTGTTTCCGGTTTCTCCTCGATAAATTCTATCAGGTCCGAATTTATGACCAAAATTCCACCGTCTATGCGCGTTACTTTTATCATTCGATCATCACCAATTTAACTGGTTTACCTCTTAATATTTACGAGCTCGGCAAGCAACTGATCAGAGGTTGTAATGGTCCTTGCATTTGCCTGATAGCCTCTCTGAGCCACTATCATAGATGTAAATTCCTCCGCCAAATCCACATTGGACATTTCCAAAGCTCCCGAAGTTATATTTGTAGGAATTGTCTCCCCTGCTATCCCTACAACAGGCAATCCCGAGTTAGAGGATTGCATAAATAAGGTATCACCTGTTTTCAATAATCCCGCCGGGTTATTAAAGTCAGCGGTATATATCTGTGCCAATGTTCGCGAAACGCCATTACTGAATATCCCGGTTATAACGCCATTATCATCAATCGAAATATCGTTTAATATTCCAGAAGTATAGCCGTCCTGACTAAGTAAAGACGCCGTCGATTCCGTAGCAAATCCTGTAAGTCCATCGTAGGAATTGGCGCTCCCCGCGTCGAAACTGATATCGACCACATCCGCTCCATTGTTGGGATTAAAACGAAAACTATTGGCTCCGCCATCGAAAGTAAAGGAAGCCAATGAACCGTCCGAGTTGAATATCACCTGTCCGGTGTTTCCGCTGCTCACAATTTCATTGCCACTCAGTGAGGCTTCCCAATACCAAGTATTCGGTTGAATAGATTTGGTAAAGGTAATCGTTACCGTATGCTCCCCCCCCTGTGAATCATAAACGGTTATCGAAGCCGCATGTTGAGTATCATCCGTAGTAATAATTAGGTTCCCCGCGGCTAACCCCTCGGTTCCAGTTACAAGCGTTATCCCCCCTCCTCCGATATCCGATATACCGGTTACCAACCCACTGTCACTATCATAAACAAGCGTTAACGCAGCCGGATCAAGTGCCGATCTACCGTTTGGAGTAAATATATCAGTTGCTTCGAGAGTTGATGCCGTTCCGTTATTAACTGTAAAAGATGAATCTCCAAAAACCTGCTGGGATATATCACCGGTGCCGGAATCCTCCACTTCAATATTATATGATGCTCCCGACCCCGCATAATCGCGTTCCAATTGAATCTGCCCATTTACAATGCTCGCCGTAACCCCATTTACTTTACTGTTGATGGCGTTTATGAGATCATTTACGGTACTGTCGGTGCTGATCTCAGAAAAGGTAATCCATGTTCCTCCATCCACCCTTATACGAAAACCATCCGCGTCCATAACACCCAAATTAGAGCCCAATGTTTCGGTTCCTGTCAAATTGATTGTGGAGTTGATACTTGGAATGTCCGTTCCCGATTCAGCATCGACGCCAACATCATTATAAGTAACCGTTGAGCCGTCCACTTCGGCAATATATCCATCGGTATCTCCTGAATAATCTCCCGATGTTTCGGTTCTATATATCTTATAACCGGTAGCTCCGGTCACCGCTGTCCAAGACACATCAACCGATTCATCAACTGACGCATCTATATCGACTGCGATTGACTCGGTGCCGAGGGATTCACCCAAATCGTTGACCGCGGTTACATAATAATAATATGTGCCGTCACCCTGCATAAAACCGCCTGCCCCGGAATTAACGCTACAGGTCGGCTGTTCAACATCATCGAGTTGATTGGCATGAGTTCCCGAACGAACCGAGTTTGTGGCATTATTGCCGGTTATGGTGATATCATACTTTCCGCCTACACCGTTTACCGCCGTTCCGCTTACGCTAAGAACATTTGTTGTCCCTGCCGAAACCAAAGTTGCGTCGGCGCTGGTAGCATCCGAATCTAAATTATTCCCAACTGTTATCTCGGATGTCGCTTGAGCCGGATCCTGTTGCCCGAAGGGGATTGATATATTGCCGATAGGCGTTGATGCCAATATGGTTCCATCATTTTCAGCCATTTTTCCCTGAAGGATATAACCCGTCGCAGTCTGCACCATATTCGCATTTCCATCAAATCCAAATGCTCCCGCACGGGTGTAATAATTAGAATTTCCATCGGAAAGGATAAAAAATCCCGATCCCTGCAACGCTAAATCCGTAACCATACCGGTGGTTTCCAACCCGCCCTGTTGGAATTGGTTATCGACGGTAGCCAACGACATACCTAATCCTAACTGGAGCGGGTTAGTACCTCCGGTTGTAGAGGTTGGTCGTGCTGCACCCCGCAGTGTTTGAACCAATGCCTCTTGAAAAGTCACCCTGCTTAATTTATAACCTATAGTATTAATGTTAGCGATATTATCGCTGGCTACATTCAACTTCATCTGATGATTTTTTAAGCCGGACACTCCGGCAAATAAGGATGCCATCATTTTGTTTTCCTCCTCTGGTTAAATTTACCAGGAACCTCCTCGATGAGGACCGGCCCCTATGCTATTACCGTGCTATCTATATTCGTGAATATTGATTCTTTCATCCTTCCCGTTTGTATTGCGGTAACCACTGTCCTGCTGCGAACCGATACGATGAATGCTAAATCATTCAGTAATACCAACGAATCCCGCGACCCTTTATCGACTGCATGATTAATGGCATCGTTCAATTTATCGATTTCCTGATTCGACAGCGTAATACCGCGTTGAGATAATCTATTCATAGCGTGATTGGAGAATTTGATTTCCGTACCCGCCAATACTGCACTGAATTTGCTCTCGTATTTATTCGATTTAACGGCGGAAGATCTTTTGCTCCCATCCTGAGTAAATCCGTTTATCCCTGTTATCATTTGCACATCCACGCTTTAGCCCTCGCTTATCTCTATTACATCGCCGAAATTGATTTTCTGTCCGTTCACCATCAAATAAGCGATACCATTACTATATGATACACCTTCAACCAACCCCACCTCGAGCGGAGCGACAGAGATCGATTCCCCAGATGTATCTTTTGCGCTGACGGAATAAGTATATTGCCCATTTCCAAGTGTAGTCCCGTTATCATCCTTTCCATCCCAATCGACCGTATGTACACCGGATTCCGTATCGTTTTCGGTCATTGTCCTTACCAAGGTCCCATCTGAATTATATATTTTTATCGTTACCTCAGATGCCGGCGAATCCAACTTAAAGCTAACTTTTGGCGTATTATCATCCGCTAATTCCAGCGAATTTCCATTAGCTTTTATTTCCTTGCCTATTAACTGTGTTGCTAGAGAGTTAGAAATAGTCTGAGTCAACAGATAATCCAACTGTGAATTGGAAGATACATTGTCATTCAAATTCTGTAGTTGCTCTAATGATGAGAATTGAGCCAATTGCGATACAAACTCGGTATCCTTCATCGGTTCAAATGGATCTTGATTTTTCAACTGTGAAACTAATAGAAATAGGAAATCATCCTTACCCATAATCGATTGCGTTGAAAATAAATTCGATGTATTATTGCTACTTGACTCAGTAGCGTTTGAAGGTCCAGAATACAATTGACTTACATCGTTTATAGTGTTCATTATTCCTCCTTATGCCAACCAATTTACTCCGAATGCGGAAGCGTAATTCAGCGGCAAAGACTCTTTTATAATCTTTTCCCCTCCCGTAAATAGATTCTTCAAAAATTTGCGATTGTTCGAACCATTAGGTGTTTCGTATCCGGTAGACTGCTTATTATAATTTTGGAATGCCCCCTTGAAATCATCGACAAATGAATTTTTTACCCTATCGTTTAATGAAACATTGATTTTTTCTATATTCACCCCCGCAATATTTAGTGATGCTTTGATGTTCTTGATATTATGATCCACCGTTTTAAAAGTTTCCTTTGATTCAACTTGAATATTTATGTTAATCGCATTTTGTATTTCGACAAATTTGATATTGATAGACCCCAGCTCTGGGGGATATAATTGGATTCTAATAACTTTTCCACTGAGATTACGCCCGCTTGCTATCAAGTCCATAATTGTTTGAGTTATCTTCGAAGGGATTATATCAACGGAGCCATCGGCATTAGATTTCAATATTACCTTCGGTAATTCGCTTGAACTTACAGGCGAAGCAATATTCTCAATTTTATTTTTGGGATGATCTTCATTATTCCGCGGGTCGCCCGAATTAGATTGCCTTGCTTCTAAAACTATATTCTTTTTTTTAATATTGTTCCCACCACTTTTATTGTATCCTCGCTTTTTTTCAAAATCGGTTTTGGCATCGCCGCGCATAGGGTTTTCCGGCTTTATTTCTTCTTTTCCGTTAATATTGTTTACATTTCCCTTTGCACTATCATTCAACTTCCCTTTCTGGCTTGATTTAACTTTGTGGTCATTATCTTTTGCAACACTTAATTTATCCGCAGATTTGGTTTTCCTTTGAGGTTTTGTATTCTTCCCTTTTATTTTGGCGGTGTTTAATATCCTACGCACTAATGGAAATTCCAGCTTTTCATATTCATTATTCCCGCCTTTGCCGAAATCGACAACCTCGATCCATTTATCATTCAACACCAATCTATTATTGAATAATCCATAATTTGTTTTTCCACTATTATTGGAAGAGATATTATTCGACTGGTCACGCTTACTAATTGTTCCCCATATTTTATTTGTTTTATTATCTGCAAAAGATTTAATAGTCTTTTTCAAGATGGGATATGTTTTAAGCCCACCGTATATTTTTTTTGTCGGCGTAGCATTCGTTGAAGCGTTTCTTGTCGATAAATCGTTTTGCTTGGACCTCCCGCTATTTAATACCGGTTCCTCGAATTTGCCGATTTCCCCATCTAATAAATCTCTTGAGTTTTTCGTATTGAGAAAGTTAGTATGTATCTCTCCTTTGGGAGTCCATTTAGAGAATCGGCGATTAGAAAACAATATACTCTTCAACTGACGCCCTTTTTTGCTTTCCGGAAAATGCGTAGCCATTCCGGATTTTCCCATATTTTCCTCCCCTTTATGAATCGCTTTTGTTTCGTTTCTAAAATTGATTGACGCTACAATTTGATTGAAAACTTTCTTTTTCTCTTTGGATATTGTCGTTTTTTTGCCACTCCGATTCTTAATTATAGTGTCACCATTACCCGTAGATTTAGATATGCCGATTTTTGCTTTCGATTTGAGGTCATTAGAACCAATAAATGAATTCATTAATGCGTTCATCAATGCTTATCCCCCAATAGCATTTCGCTTATTTTCGCAGCCCTTTCCGGGTCGAGAAATTCCAAAACCTTCGATGCGTTTTTCGATTTCATTTCTGGAAGTATTTTTACAATTATGGTATCATCCATATGCTCTAAAATGTATGCTAATTGTTCCTGTTTTACTCCATCATAAAGTTTCGCTAATGATTTAATCTCAGCATCCTTTTTAGATTCAATCTGTTGTTTCAACAAATCAGCCTCCTTTTTCAGGCTGTCTATCTCCGAATCCTTTTCGCTGATTACTTGTTTTAATTCAATGGATTCATCCCGATTACTAAAACTACCCGTTGTATCTCCCGTTGACTTATCGCCCACACCGGAATTTTCCGCCTGAATTGAATCCGACGAAACTATTGTGGAATCAGCTATGATCTTTTCCGGAGGATTAAGGGCAAGACCGATATTAACTCCGGACATAGATGAAAACAAAAAGAGCGAAACCAAAAAGGTCGCCACAGCCATAAACTGCAGCATAAAAGCCTTTTTGAAGAGTCCACCCTTTTTGGTGGTTTTGATATCCTTTTTTTCGTTATCAGCCATTAGAATAATCCTTATTTGTCATTATCCTTGGAATAGCAAGCTGTATGCCAAACCATATACAACGCCCGAACATTAATCTATCTTATTGTCGCCCCGTTAGTTGTGTGGCTCTGTTTAAGCATCGGTTTATGGATTTTGTGAATATTTCCGAAGGAACAACTACTATTCTTTCCGTTTATGGAGATTTTTACCCCCTTTCCCGCTGATGCATTCTTGAGGCGATTTCATCGATTTCTTTATTTGATTTTCTATTTTCATCTTTCAGATAGTTCTCCAAAAGATTGTCCCGATAACGGGACAGTTTCCTTTCCTCCTTAAAAGCCTCCCTCAATTTATCCTTTTTCTCCTTTACCTCATTCTCCAATTTCAGTATGGAGTTTTTACATTCTGATATCTGTGAGCTCTTTTCTTCGAGACAATTGATTGTAGAAATAATCCTTGAAATATCGACAATCCCATCCTCAGCGGTTATATCAAATTTTCTTTGCTCGGAGGATTTTTCCTTTTTCAAACATTCTAATTTTTCATTTTTCATCAAAAGATGATTCAAGCTTTTCCCCAATTCTCTCTGGGCGACCTTTTTGTAATATTCTTTTATTCGTAATAGTTTTTGTAATGGGAATACAAAATTACGGGGCATTCTCAGCTACCGTTTCGTTAGTTTCTTTTTCATCCTCTTTTATGTTTGAACCGGAAAATATCGCTGATAGACGAGCTATAGATTCTTCGGGTGGGGATTTTTCGTCGATTCCCTGTTGGAGGAAGTCATTTATCTTACCTATATTTTCAATTGCATAATCAATCTCTTTCGATGAGCCTTTTGTATAAGCACCCACATTAATCAAGTCCTCAGAATCATTGTAAATTGAAATTGTTTTTTTACACTGTCGGGAAAGTTCGAGGTGCGGCTCATCGACAATATCCGGCATAACCCTACTTATGGAAGCAGTTATATCAATAGCTGGGAAATGGCTTCTATTCGCTAATTTTCGAGATAATACGATGTGTCCATCAAGAGTTGCACGAGCCGTATCCGCTACCGGTTCCTCCTGATCATCGCCTTCCACTAAAACGGTATATATCCCGGTTATACTACTTTTTTCGGATGCTCCCGCTCTTTCAAGTAATTTTGGTATCATCGTGAAAGCGGATGGTGTATAACCGCGCGTGGTAGGCGGTTCCCCCGCGGCGAGCCCGATTTCCCTTTGCGCAGTCGCCACCCGAGTAAGGGAATCCATCATCAAAAGAACATCATTGCCCATATCACGGAAATATTCCGCTATAGCGGTACATAAAAACGCTCCCTTTATCTTCAGCAGAGGTGATTTATCCGAAGTTACCGTTACGACAACCGAGCGCTTTAATCCTTCATCTCCCAAATCCTTTTCGATAAATTCCCGAACCTCCCTTCCCCTTTCCCCTATCAGACCAATGACATTAACATCACCATAGCAATTTCGAGCAATCATTCCCATTAGGACCGATTTCCCAATTCCACTACCCGCGAATATTCCTATCCTTTGTCCCTTACCCAAAGTCGTTAGAGAATCTATCGCTCGTATACCGGTGTAAAATGGTTCGGAAATCCTATCCCGTTTCAGCGGATCAGGAGGGGAATTATTTAAGCTTATCATATCCCCCCCGGATATAGGTCCCTTGCCGTCAATAGGCCTTCCCAAACCATCTAAAACCCGCCCTATAATTTGGGAGGAAACTCCGGCAATCAGCGGATGCCCGATGGGATAAACCAAGGCTCCCGGAGTAATACCCGGGAAGTCCTCTAATGCCATCATAATCAATTTATTGCCATCAAATCCAATAACCTCCGCAATCGCCCCCTTCTCTTCCCCATTATCAATCAGACAAACTTCCCCCAATCCAACCTTTAAACCGGTAACTTTAATAATTGTCCCGACAGAGCTAACAATCCGACCCGAAGGAGATATTATGGGGGAAGATTTTATAATCGGTATAATTTTTCCCAAGATATCAATATGTTCATTCATCACAAACCTATATTGGATTATGCTTGAGACATAGAATTATCATTCCTTTTGTGTATATCAAAAGGGAGCCTTTTTACAAATTGCTCCCATCTTGTCTCAATCGTTGCATCGATTGTCCCGAGATCTGTTTCCAAAATACAACCGCCCCTTTTTATGGAATTATTATCTTTAATAAATATCCTCCCCTCTTTGTCAAACCTGGAAAATAATCCGGGGACAATATTCTCTATCTCTCCCCTATCTGCGGGATTAATTTTGATAATTAGCTCCTTTTCACCCATAATCGATTTCGACGATTCTTCCAACGCCTTTTTTATGACGCCCTCATTCCCGATACTATCGCTTAACAAGAGGTGTTCTACAATAGCAAATAAACCTTGAATGAGCTCCTCTTCGGCTGATTTTCTTATCTTTTCCCAAGCCGATTCGAGCGAGTCCATAAACTTGTTTAGAGATGATTTAATCCTCTCCATTTCGGAGATCCCCTCTTTATGGCCCTTATCATACCCATCGCGAAACCCGGACCGTTTACCTTCTTCAATCGCCTCTTCCCTTATGTTTTCGCAACGCTTTTTGAAATTATCCTCTAATTCGGCAATCTTTTGCTCCATTATGTTTTCAACTTCGGATTCCGTATATTTCCTTTCTTTTCGGCGCGAATCCTCACCGTCACCATCATCATTGATATCAGAGACTTTAGGACTCATATCTGGGAACACCACGGATGAGATGTCAATTCCTTCAGGATTACGGCCACTGATAACTACCCTGCGTTTTTCTATGAAAGATTTGTTTTCGCCCAACTGTCCTTTGCCAAAGTCTATTTTACCCTCGATAATCTTAGACAACGACCTCATCCTTTCCGCCTCTGCCGGAAATAATGACCTGCCCCTCCTCCTGCAGTCTCCTGATGACTTCGACTATCCGCTGTTGGGCAGATTCCACATCGCTTAGTCTTACCGGGCCCATATATTCCATTTCCTCTTGAATCATAACAGCCACCCGCTCAGACACATTACTGAATATTTTCTTTTTAACATCTTCCGATGCCGCTTTTAGAGCTATCGATAAATCTTTGGTTTCCACCTCCTTCAAAACTTTCTGTATCGAACGATCATCGAGGAGAATCACATCTTCAAAGACAAACATTAGATTTTTTATCTCGGAAGCTAATTCCGGGTCATCGCTTTCGATCGATTCCAAAATAATTTTCTCCGATGAAGTTTCAATTAGATTGAGGATATCGGCTACGGCTTTGGTACCGCCGGATGTCGAGACCGTCTTTACTGATCCCGATGCCTCGAAATACGAATCGAGCACGCTCTCAATTTCCTTTAGAGCTTCCGGAGAAATTTTCTCCATCGTAGCAATTCGATACGCTACTTCCGATTGAAGCTCCGGTGGTAAATCGGATAGTATTACCGCCGCATGTTGTGGCAATAGCTGGGTAAGTATTAGGGCAATTGTTTGGGGTAATTCATTTTGAATGAAATTGCGGAGTTGTTTGGGGTCAACATTCTTCAATAGGTCGAAACCGGTAGTTTTTATCGAGTTTTCCAAGCGATTCATTATTAGGTTCGCCTTCTTCGCTCCGAAAGACTGCTCAAGGATTTTTTTAGCATACTCAACCCCGCCTTGATTTATGAACTCTTTTGCTTTCAAAAGTTGATATACATCCTTAAGGACCTGTTGCTCTATATCAGGTGGTATATCATTAAGGTTAGCGACATTGATCGTTAATGATTCGACCTCGGGCTCATTTAAATGTTTCAGGACCTTCGATGAAATATCATGCCCTAATGACACAAGTACTATGGCACCTTTTTGTCCAGGAGTAAGATCCTCCAGTTTGAGAGACAACTATTCCTCCAATAAAATAGTTTTTATCACTTTCGCCATTTCTTCGGGATTCTCATCAGCGGCGACCTTTATTTGGTCCAACAATTTTGGCTTTCTGATTTCTCGAGACAATGCGCTTGTCTCCTCGACTTCTTTTGCTTTTTGCGTCATCACAAGCCGTTGTTTCCTGTATTCCTTAAATCGTTTAAGTGACTTTTTCAAAATAAGGAGCGCTAAAAAAATAGAGGCTAATTTCAAAAAAACGCTGAATCCGATATCAATCCATTCGCGCCACTTTATATTTTTTATCTCCTCACGCCTGGCGATTTCTTCCGAATTATCGAATTTTATATTCTCGACATTAATTTTATCGCCCCGATCAGGCGTGAACCCTACGGTCCTTTTTACTATGTTTGCCAAACGATCCAATTCTTCCCGTGAGCGAGGCACATATTTCATCCCGTTCGCATCCGCATTTTTGTCTTTAGGTGCCGGCTCATATGTCCCATCAACCATTACCGCTATGG
This sequence comes from Candidatus Zixiibacteriota bacterium, assembly GCA_026983835.1. Classification (GTDB taxonomy): domain Bacteria; phylum Zixibacteria; class MSB-5A5; order UM-FILTER-46-8; family UM-FILTER-46-8; genus JALSTH01. The sequence continues at coordinate 88,645 of JALSTH010000104.1, forward strand.
AAAGCCTTTTTATGCTACCGCTTCCCTTTATTATTGTCTCCATTGTTTTACTGACTTCATAGTTCGTCACGACGGTTTCTTTAGAATTGTTTTCCGCATTAGTCTCATTGGCCTGAGTTGAGCCTGTCTTATTGGATCCTTTCTCCGTAGTAGTTTCCTCGCTTCGAACCGCTACCTTATCCGGATCATAAGACTCGACATTTCTTTGAACCTTATCGAAATTCAAATCCGCAGTTATTTTTACTTTAGCATGATTTTTGCCCACAACGCTTTCAAGCATATCAACTGCTTTGTTCTCCAAATATTTCTCCACATTGCGTTTCAACTCTTCCTGCCTTGATGATACTGCCGCAAACGAATCATCGCTATCCTCAGGGGTAAGCATATTCCCCAACTGATCAACAATCGTTATTTTGGATGCCTTTAACCCCTCAACACTTGATGCGACCAAATGTCTTATGCCGCGAACTTGCGCTTTTGATAATTCATCCCCGCTTTCCAGTAAAACTACAATCGATGCAGACGGTTCCTTTTGTTCATTACTAAATAACTTATGTTCAGGGATAACAAGATGGATTCTTGCTTCCTTAACAGGATCCAATTCCTCAATCGACTTTGCCAATTCTCCTTCGAGTGCCCGTCTATAATTTATTTTCTGAACAAAATCGGTCATTCCTAAATTCGTATTATCGAAAATCTCAAAACCGATATGGCGTGAATTGGGCAACCCGTCCGCCGCCAATTTTATCCGGGCGGAATAAAGGGACTTATCGGGAACCATCACCGCCGAACCACCTGCAGATAACTTATATGGAATTTTTTCACCTTCCAATTTCGTAGTTATCTGCCCTATTTCAAGCGGACCCAAATTAGTATAGAGGTAGGAATAATTCGTATGAAACGCCCACATAGTACCGGTAACCATTACCCCTAATACCGCCGCCAAGCCGATTATAAACAGAATCTTTTTATTTGCGTCTAATTCTATGAATTTTTTCTTTAGGAGTTCAATGTAGGCTCTTATTTTTTCCATTACTTATCGTCTTATACTAATATATGATTTTTTTTACCAATTAGTCTCGCTTGAATCCACCGATGCAATTATGCCGCATATTTTCCCTATAACGGCATCCTGATTAATTCCTGATATCCTTCCAATAATTTGTTCCTTATTTCCATCACTAAACTAAAAGCTACGGCTGCTTTCTGAGCGGATATCATAACCGTATGAATATCTTGAACTTCCCCAAGAAGGAATTCCTGCTGAATATTTTCCGCCTTATGCTGAAGGGAATCCGCCTCGGTTAACATATTCTTAAATACAGAGGCAAATCCAGTCCCCTTGGGCTTATTGGGCGCAAGGTCAGGAAAGTTTATATCCGGTTGAGCTATGATTATTTTTCCAATACCATTTTCCATAATTAGGCGGTAATGTCGATAATTGTCCCTTTTCGCTTTATATTACGATTATCATTATGGTTGTTTATATATCCAGCCGATCCACTAACAGAAGGTGCGATGCTCTTATCGAGGTTTATTTTCTTTTCAATCTCCTTGACGGTGAATAAATCTTCAAGCATATTAATTTCCGCTTTTGATAACAAGACGGAAAATTGCGTTTCAGAAACTCGCCCCTTATCAGCGATTTTACCGCTTTTCGAATCGTCCTTTCCGGCGATACTCGCTTTTCGGGGGATATTGTTCGCCTTGGCAATAGTGTTCAGGTGGCTGATTTTATCGGCCGGAATAATTTTCATATCCTAACTTCCTATTAAATATCCAACGCCCTTTTCGCCATATTTTTAGTGGCATCAATCGCAACAACATTGGCTTCGTAAGACCGAGATGCCACCATCATATCCACCATTTCCCCGATTATATTTATGTCCGGCATTTTCACATAACCATTTTCATCTGCGTCGGGGTGAGACGGATCATAGACCATTCTAAACTTATCGGGTCCTTCTTCTTTCTCTATGGCTTTTACTTTCGAAATGTTTTCTGCAAAATTGTCCTCGGGGACAGGAGCATTCAGGTGGTTTGATCTTGTTCGTCTAAGCCTTACAGACGCCTTTTCTAATTCATTCGAGAAATATTTCCTCTCAACTTCCTCTTTAAAATAAACTCTTTTCCGTTTATAAAACGAGCCATCCTTTCCTTTGGTGGTTTCAGCATTGGCGATATTGGAGGCTACCGCATCCATTCTGCGCCGCTGTGCCGATAATCCGCTGGCGCTAATCCTAAATGACGCAAATAAATTACTCATCCCAAATATTCCCTTTATCTACCTTTAATCGCATATTTAAGGTTTCTAAATTTAAATGATAATAATCTTGCTGCCGTATTATAGATAATTTGGTTCTCAGCCAAATTCCCCATTTCCTTATCTATGTCCACATTGTTAATGCCGTTGGAAGCTGAGTTGTCTTTTTCGGTCATAACTTCTATCCTATCGGGGTTATTCGCCGCAGATAAATGATGTGGGTTGGTGGTCTTTAACCGTAAATCCACCCCATTGGAAAGGGCTTTTTTCATTTCCCTGTCAAAATCGACATACTTACGGTGATAACCGGGTGTGGAAATATTGGCGACATTACTTGCTATCGCCCTATGTCTGGCTGAGGAGACATCCAAAACCTTTTGAAACAGGGATACCTTAATTCCGTCAATTATCTTTGAGCTTATTAGATTCATAATATTCCCGATTTTTGGAAATTAATGAGCAAATTCCGTTCCATTTTTATTTAATTAATTGGAGATTGCTAACTTATTGCGGCAATATAAATTACATTTTTCTCGGAAGGACTAAAATTATTTATCGGTTAATATAATCCAAATGAGTAGAAAGATTTTCCGCTTGCGGGAAACTTCTTAGTATTGCGGTTTGTTAATAGATCGACGAGTAATTAAAAATTCTAAAAAATACCGACTTATATCTATTGACACAATCCGATTGATTTTGTTTTATAATTAGTTTCGACGAAATCATTCCTATTCCCAACATCTTCAGGAAGGATATTGAATGAGATTAAAACTATCGGAAAAAATAAAAGGCATTTTCCTAAATGCTCTTGTTGGATCTATCATCGGAGGTGGTATAGCCGGATTAATCGAAGGAATTTCAAAAACTCTTATAACCGGCTATAACCGATGGACACTACCTATAACCGGTATAGGATATTATGGTTTTTTAGGTCTATTGGCAGGAATAGCATTGGGAATAATAATTTTATCGCTTCTGCTGATGCTTCCGGGAAAATTAAAGCGCAGAAATGTATTTGGGATATGTTCTTCGACTACTACAGTATATTTGTCCTTAAGCTACTTTATGACCCGAATTAGCGAGATTTTAAAACTCCATGCCAATTCGCTGCAATCGCACATAATTTTTTCTTTAATCGGAATTCTCGCATTTTGGTTCTTTTATTTCCTATACTCCTATTCTTATTCGCTGATAGATAAAAGATCAAAAAGAGTCTTGTTAGTCTTTTCCCTGTTCTATGTCTTTCTATTGGGATCATCAGCTTTTCTCGCTCTCGAATCCGTAAACGCCAGTAAAAAAATGAAAGAACCAGAGGCTGAAGCTGTTAATTCAGCATTAATAAATAAACCCAGAGTGATATTTATTCTTATTGATGCTTTAAGATATGATTGGATTTCCCCCTATGGATATGATATTGATACGCCGAATATGCAGACTTTGGCCGATGATGGAATTCTCTTCACAAATGAAATAGCAAATAGCAATTGGACCCGAGCGGCGATTGCGAGTATTTTTACTTCTCTTTTGCCAATGAATCATGGAGTTCTAAGGGGCACCTCAAAACTCCCCGACAAACTGCCACTTCTTTCAGAAGAGATGAGGCAGGCAGGATATTATACGGTTGGTTTCAGCACGAACCCAAACATCCAAGCGCTAACCGGATTCGCGAGGGGTTTTGATGAGTTTTATTTCTACAGAGGTGTTGAAGCGATTCCGGTTGACCCCGATGCTCCATATCTAAGATTTCACCTCGAAACAAGAACAATTATTAGAAACCTAATACCGCCACTCAAAAAGAGGGAACGGACCTATTGCGATGCCGAAAAAACAACAAACTATGTGATGGATTGGCTACGGGCGAATAAGGACAAAACTTTTTTTATGTATTTACATTATATGGACCCTCACGCTCGTTATTATCATCACCCCTTTAATGGTGTATATGCTAATCCCGCCAATGACCCCAGCGGAGACAATTATAATTTCTATACTTCTTTATACAAAGGAGAAATAATCTATACGGATAAATATCTGGGAAAGTTGATTAAATACCTAAAAGATAATGGGATTTACGATTCCTCTTTGATTATTATGACAGCTGACCACGGAGAGGAAATGTATGATCACTATTATTGGGGACATTCCACTTCCTTATTTGAAGAACAGATTCATGTACCATTAATAATAAAATTACCCGGAAATGAAGGGGCGGGAACTATCAATAGCTCCCTATTGAGTGAAATCGATCTTGCTCCGATGATAACGAAATTAGTAGGTATAATTCCTCCAAAGCAATGGGAAGGACATAATGTATTTGATTCTCAATTCATTAATAATTTCGTAATATCCCAAGCACAAAGCAGGGACTGCAAAATAAATGGAATTCGCTTTGAGGACACTAAATATATTGAAGCCGATCCCTGCTATTCAAAAGTGAGGATTAATACTAGAAGGCTCAGAGCAAGTGACAAGAGAGCGATATTCCCGGAAAACAATCTTTTCGATTTGGAAAAGGATCCTCATGAGAAAAACAACCTTTTCAATAAATCTGAATTTAAGTCGCTTGCTGATAGCCTTCAAGGTCTGCTTCATACTACGTTAGCAAAACTTTCCAAAAACGAGACCTATGAAGACAGTGTTTCATTAGATGAAAAAACTATTTCGCGCCTTAAAGAGTTGGGATACTTGCAATAGGCATTTATAGATTGTTGGTCCATTTAATTTGAGAAGTGAAAAACTTACTAAATAAGTAAATAATAGTGGTTAATAACTTATCCCTTTCCACAAGTTGGCATTATGGGCTTTTTGAAACGGGCTCGAAGTTGGTTGCAAAAACCATTGAGTTGGGATTTAGCAAATTAGAAATAAATTTCAAAATTAAGGAATATATCTTCGAAGGAATTAAGAGGGAGTGGAAAGAAGGATCGATTATTGTATCAAGCCTGCACAATATCTGCCCGGTAACCGAAAAGATGGAAAAAGCAGAAGATTATATTAGTTTGTTTTCTCTATCAGCCTCAGACGAAGATTTAAGAAAGGAAACCGTCAAACTTTCCGAAAGGACACTTATAAATGCGGCGGAATTAGAAGCAAAAGCGGTGATCTTTCATTTGGGAGAGATAGAAAAGTACAACATCAGGCAAAAGGAAAAGGAATACAGGCGGGGATTCAAGGGAAAGGCTGAAATCCCTTTGGATATCGATGATTTCTTCAAGGAAATATACAAAATAAGGGAAAAATACAAGGCTGAATATATCGATAACATTCGACGGAGTTTGGATTATTTAGTTCCCGTGGCGGAAAAATTAAAAATAATTATAGGAATAGAGAACAGATATTATCTTTCACAAATCCCCCAATTCGAGGAGATAGATTTCTTTCTGAATGAATATGATTCGGATTATGTTGGGTTTTGGTATGATATCGGTCATGCATTTAATTTGAGTAATCTGGGTTATTGGGATTATCTTGAATATTTTCGCTTTTATGCCGATAAATTAATCGGGATGCATATTCACGATTGTATCGGTATATCGGATCATTTATCCCCGGGAATGGGAAATGTCGATTTCGACGCAATAGAACAACTACTCCCCGACAACATAATAAAAGTATTGGAATTAAAACCTTCAATTAAAGAAAATGAAATCCTTGAAGGGGTCCGGCGGCTTAAGGAAACAGGCATTATATAAAACATATCCGAAATTTCATTTGCCTTAAATTAGATTAATTTATAGATTTCCTGTGGAAGAGGATGCGGTCTGGTGGCCGTCACGGGCTTCAAACTCGCTGGGGGTTTGCTTAGGGTAGATCCCGGTAGGTTCGATTCCTACCCCTTCCGTATCCAAAAAAAAGACGCTCGATTAAAATAAACGAGTGTCTTTTTCCATACCGTTACTTGAATTACTAAAGTAATTCTATCGCCATCGCAACAGCATTACCGCCGCCAAGACATAATGTCGCCATCCCTTTCTTCTTGCCATAGGTCTTGAGCGCATAAATCAAAGTTGTTAAGATACGAGCTCCGGAAGCTCCGATAGGATGACCCAATGCAATCGCACCACCGTGAACATTAACCCTGTCCCAATCCCACTTAAGCTCGATACCGTCCGCCAAACATTGAGCCGCAAAAGCCTCGTTTGCTTCGATTAAATCCCAATAATCAATATTGACCCCCATCTTATCCATTAACTTGCGAACAGCATAAATCGGTGCATAAAACAGTAGCTCAGGTTCGGTTCCCCCTACGGCATAATCGATTATCTTCGCAATAGGTGTTAGGTTATTCTCTTTTGCGTAATTGTTCGATGTAACCACCACCGCCGAAGCTCCATCGTTCAACCCGGGCGAATTGCCGGCGGTTACAATCCCATCCTTTACAAAAGCTGGTCTTAAACGCGCCAATTTTTCTACTGTCGTTCCCGGACGAGGTCCCTCATCAGTATCGAAGATTACAGGATCTCCCTTTTTAGAGGGTATCTCCACCGGGACTATCTCCTCCTTAAATTTACCTTCCTCAATAGCCTTAACCGCTTTCTGTTGAGATTTGGCGGAGTACTCATCAAGCATCTGACGGGTAAGATTTGATTTATTCGCTGTCAACTCAGCGGCACTCCCCATATGGTAATCATTAAAGGAATCCCAAAGTCCATCCTTTACCATAACATCCACGAGTTTCCTATCACCGAATTTGAGCCCCTTTCGGGCGCTATGAAGCACATAAGGGGTTTGAGACATAGATTCCATACCGCCGGCTATGACCAATTCCGAATCACCCAATTTTATTGCCTGAGCGGCCAGCATAACCGCCTTCAATCCTGAACCACAAACTTTATTAATGGTCATCGCTCCAGCTTTCGGGGTAATGCCGCCGTGAATCGCCGCTTGTCTTGCCGGTGCCTGCCCTGAGCCGGCTTGAACAACCTGCCCCATAATAACCTCATCAACATTGTTCGGGTCAACCTTCGCCCTTTTTACCGCTTCCCGAACTACGATTGCTCCCAATTGCGGAGCGGTTAAGCTCGAAAGCCCGCCTAAAAATGTCCCTATTGGTGTACGACAAGCCGATAATATTACAGGCTCTTTTATTTCCGCCATAATTCCTCCGAGTTGGTTTTGTTTTAGTAAATGTTCAAAATTTAAATAATCAACTATTCAATCATTTCAGGATAAGTTTTCGTTTCTTCCTCTCCCCTTAAAACCCTTAATGCCCCCAAGGCTAGCGCCTTCATCTCATCCTGCCCTGGAAATACAAGAACAGGTCCTATAAATGAGACCCATTCCTTAATTCGACCGACAACATAATCGGAATATGCCATCCCACCCGTTAATATTACAGCATTTATTTCCCCTTTCAGGGAAACAGAGCGTGCACCGATGTTGACAGAAATTCGATAAATCATTCCCTCATAAACGAGCTTGGCATACTCATCCCCTTCGGCGATCCTTCTTTCGACTTCCCGACAATCATTCGTTCCCAAATGGGAAATCAATCCTCCCCGTCCCACAAGCATCTTTTTAATCTGATTTTTTTCATATTTACCGGAAAAACATAAATCGGTCAAAACAAGCGTTGGAATATCTCCCGCCCGCTCGGGCGTAAACGGTCCTCCGCTCAAGGCGTTATTCGAATCAACCACCTTTCCTTTATATATGGCGGCAACAGATATTCCGCCTCCCAAATGCGCTATAACAAAATTGGATTCTTCGAATTTCTTCCCTATCTTTTTCGCCGCCTGTCTGGCGGTGGCTTTGATATTCAAAGCGTGGAAAAGGGATTCGTGAGGATAATCCTTCAATCCAGAAATCCTCGCTTGAAGGAAAAACTCATCCACCGATGGTGGGTCAACAATAAACGAGGGGAGATTAAAATCCCATCCGAGACCATAAGCCAATACCGCTCCCAAATTCGACGCGTGCTCTCCCCTTATCGCCGCCCTGCCATCCTCAATCATCAATTGATTCACACGGTATGTTCCACCCACAACAGGCTTAAATAACCCGCCTCTTCCCACTACCGCGGATAAGCTGCTTGGTTTTATCCCGTTGTCGTCAAGCAATTCCTTAATCAACCGCTTTCTGAACCCATATTGATCCCAAACCCTCTCGAACTTTTCCAGCTCCAATCGACTATGGGTCATCGTATTACCAAAAAGCTCCGTTTCATTTTCAAATACAGAGACTTTAGTGGAAGTGGAACCGGGGTTTATAACTAATATCCTATACTTTTCTGTCATTATCTATAATCCGCTAACAATAGATGCCCTTTGTCTTTGCAACCTCATTTATTCTTTTGGAAGCCAATTGAAATACGGCTCTTTGGGGGGGGATATTTTCCTTTTCCGAATACGAAAGTATCCCCGCTATAATATCATAAATCCTTTGAGCCGCTTCAGAAACCTCCTCCATAGAAATTATCTCCAATGCATGCTGGGTCAAAAACATCTCCCCCGCATTTATAACAAAGTCAGGCGCATACAGAATGCCCATCTCGTGAAGCCTCATTGCCAATTCCTTTCGCTCGGAAAGGATATTGTAGGCGGCCCCGGCTATTATTCGGCAATTCAAAGAATCGATATTTTCCGGCGTAATAATAGGCCCGATTGCACAAGGTGAAAGGATATCACATTTAACCGAAAGTATTTCATCGGGAGCTACTATTATCGTATCGGGGAATTTGTCCTGAACCTCTTTTAGGTTGTCATATTTCAAATCG
>JALSTH010000105.1 GCA_026983835.1 Candidatus Zixiibacteriota bacterium
TAATATCCGCCCCATCCTGCTTAACCATTTCCGCTATTCGTTTACCAACCGAGCCCACCCCCTGAATTGCAACCGTTAAACCTTCGAGTGTCGATGCGCCGCTTAAATGCTTCACACAAGCCTTCATCCCCGAAAATACCGCCAAAGCCGTAATCTCCGAAGATTCCTCGCTCTTGATTTCAGAAAGTTTGTGTAAAATGACATTCTTGGTCTCTCTGGCGATATGCGCCATATGGCGGTTATCCGTCCCCAAATCGGGATAAGTTATTAACCTTCCCTTAAACCCTTCAATAAACCTGCCCAAAGCGCGAAAATAAGCTTCGTCCGGTTCTTCATCATCAGGTCCGTTCCCCGAGCTTTTCCATAACACAATTTTCCCTCCGCCGAAATCGGTACCAGCGATGGCAGCTTGGAAGGTCATTATTCGGGACAGATCCAATGCATCTTCAATGGCGGCATCTTCATTTTTATAATTAAAAAGCCGAGTGCCTCCGACGGCATTACCCAGAGCAGTATTGTGAAAAGCGATTATTGCCCTTAAATCCTTTTCGGGGTAGTAGCAGAAAGCTAACTCCTCGTGCCCTTGCTCTTCCATCCTCTTGAAAATTTCCATAATGTTTTCCCGATATTCTATTTGAAAACAATAAAACCGAAACATCAGCCAAAACAAAATCTCCGTTCGGTTTTTTTATATTAAATCGATAAATAATTCACAAAGGAAAGTCAAGATATTTAAGACCGACGGATAAGCGATATCAAGCAATTCGAACTATAAAATTGATTATTCTCCGCTTAATTACACCATCCTTTCGGAAGGACGGATAATCTAAATTGGTGCTACAAAAAGTGCAATCGCTGTTTATCCTAATATTTTGTTCGGGGACACCCAGGCTCAATAACTGCTTTTTGTTCTCTTCGGTTATATCAACGGTTATATTTTCATTCTTGTTATGATCCCGCGAACCAAACAACACTGCTACCTCAAGCCCGACTTCAAAACAGCATTTTTGAATTGCAGGCATAAATATAAAATACATTTTTTCCAACCTTACCCCATAGATACGCACCGCCTCCCTAACCGCCGATATGGTTATTCCCCTCACAGTCCCCCGCCAACCGGAATGTATTGCTCCGATAATCCCGCTATCGGAATAAAATAAAATCGGCAGACAATCGGCGGTATGAACGGTTAACACAAGCTTTTTTTGATCGGTCAAAAGCGCATCACCCCTGCGAATCTCCATAGCCGTATCCGGTCCCTTAGATGGGATTACCACTTTATCCGAATGCAACTGCCTTAAAACCGCTATCCTACCAAAACGATTTATAAGCTCTTTATGGACATAATCCCTTCCATTTTTCAAGTCTTGAAAAGCAAAACCGGCAACGATAGATTGCGGAAGATCGAATTCACCGTTTAGGAAATTAAATTGGGAATTGTAGCTTAATTCCATATTTGAAATGCGAAACTCTTTGGAATCACTTTATAAAATCACTAACTATTGGAATTAAATTCATCAAACTTCAAACTGGTTGTCCGTTCAACAGCGTAAACACCCTTAACCGCTTTTAATTTTCTAATGGCGTAATTCAGTTGCTTTAAATTTTTAATCGCAATAACCATACTGGCGTTATAAAGGGGAGCTAATTTATTTATCTCGATCCCCCTTACATTTATATCCACCGATGCTACAGCTTCGGAAATATCCCTTACGATATCCTTTCTATCCTCCACTGACAAATCAAGTTTAACCATAAAGGCGGTATTGTCATCAACATCCCATTCGACCTCAATCCTTCGTTCGCTATCGTTAAGTAGCTTTTCTATATTATGACAATCTTTCCGATGCACCGAAACGCCGCGCCCCCGCGTTATATATCCGATTATCATATCCCCCGGGATAGGTTGACAACATTTGGCAAAACGAAACACCATTGAATCCATCCCCTGTACTTTAATGCCCTTGCTTACTTTACGGGCTCGTTCAATGAAATGGGAGATTATCCGTTTTTTGGGTTTTCTCGCCGAGGGCGGGATTATCCTGTTTATTACTGTTTGATAAGATATTCTTCCATCGCCAATTGCCGCATAAAGAGAGGGAACATCCCTTTGGTCCAATGCCATCGCTATATCCAACAGTTTATCATTATCGGGAAAGCCAATTCTTTGTTTTTTTAATTCTCGTTCAAGGATATCTTTCCCCAATTCCATCGCTTCCTGAAAGCCCTGTTGCTTCAGCCAAGACCTGATTTTACTTTTTGCCTTGGAAGTACGAACGATGCTAAGCCAATCGTGGTTCGGGTGTGCTCTCGGTGAGGTTATTATTCCGACCTCATCACCATTTTTTAATTCCGTGGAAAGCTGCCGAATCGCTCCGTTAATTTTCGCAATATGGCAATGAAGCCCAATATCGGTATGTATGGCGAATGCGAAATCCAAAGCTGTAGCTCCCTTTGGAAGTTGCTTCAGTTCTCCTTTCGGCGTATAGACAAAAACATCATCGAAGAATAAGTCAATCTTCAGGTATTCCATAAACTCTTCTGGATTTAACATCTCGCTCTGCCATTCCATAATCCTTCTTACCCATACAATTCGTTTATCCTGTTCATCCAGAGCGTCCTTTCCTTCCTTGTATAGCCAATGAGCGGCGATACCATATTCTGCTGTACGGTGCATCTCGTGAGTCCTGATTTGGATTTCCACCCACCTATTCTCAGGTCCCGCAACTGTTGTGTGGATCGATCGGTACATATTGGATTTCGGACGAGCGATATAATCGTGGAAACGACCTTCTACCGGAGGCCAAATAGTATGGACTATGCCCAAAGTATGATAACACTCTTCCTGAGTTTCGGTAACGACCCTAATCGCTAATAGGTCATAAATCTCCTCGAATTTTCTATTCCCCTTCTTCAGTTTGCGGTAAATCGAGTCATAATGTTTCGCTCTTCCAAATATCTCAGCTTTAATTCCGGCTTTATATAATTCCCGATAAAGGGGATTTATAACCCGCCTTATGTATGCTTCCCTTTCCCGCTGGCTGAGCTTAATCTTCTCGTCAATTTCTTTGTAATCTTTGGGATGGAGGTAGCGCAAAGCGAGATCTTCCAATTCGTATTTCACTTTTGCCATTCCGAGACGATGCGCCAACGGGGCATATACCTCCCTGGTTTCGGAGGCAATTAATAATTGCTTTTCCTCCGGCATAAACCCCAATGTCCGCATATTATGTAAGCGGTCGGCTAATTTGATAATCACCACCCTTATATCCTCGGCCATCGCTAAAATCATTTTACGGTAATAACTCGCCTGTTTCTCAATGTAATCACTGTATCTGATATTCTTTATTTTTGTCAATCCGTTCAATAGGAACGAAATTTCCGAGCCAAACTCTTTTTCGATATCTTCAAGCGAAACCTCGGTATCCTCCACAACATCGTGCAAAATACCGGCGGCGATAGTAGTCGAATCCATATGCTGTTCCGCTAATATCAACGCCACTTCAAGGCAATGGCTTATGTATGGTTCACCGGAGAATCTTTTTTGATTTTTATGCGCTTTCTCACCAAACTCATACGCTTTTCTAATCAGGGGGATATTGATATTAGCGTTGAATGCCTCGACATTAATTATAAATTCTGATAAATTCATAACACTTAAAACTTACCGAGATAATACAAACAATCCCTTAACACTCTATCCACTGAAATGTCATTAATATTAGCCGCAGAAATTATTTTAATGTTATCTTCCCTTTTTCCTATGGGAGACCATCTCCTCAAACTGAAATCCGCTTTATCCGGATATATGGTGACTAAAGGAGTCCCCAAAGCAGCCGCTATATGTGAGGTACCCGTAGAATTGCTGACCGCGAGTTTTGAAAGGGCGATAACTCCCATTAACATACGGAGGTTTATTTTACCGAGCAGATCTATAATCCGCGAACCATTTTTAATAACAAGCTCCCTTAATTTATTCAATTGCATTTTATCAAAATCGGAAGGAAGCCCGGTTATTATAGGTTTAATTCCTTTCATCAGGCAAAGGCGGTTCAGCAATTCGAAGAAATTCCCCAATTTCCACCGTGGGGCGGATCCCCTTCCTCCCGGATGGACCACAATTGGAATCTCATCATCCTTCAATCCCAAACCATTTAATATACGCTTGGCTTTGTTCTTTTCCTCTTCTTTTAGATAGATTTTGGGTATGATATTTTTTGCGGTCTCCGATGATATGGAAACACCAAGCGGTGTTAACAAGGACAAATTATATTCCATCTCGCTTTTGATATTTCTCTTACGATGCTCATAGATCCGTTTATTAAAGAAAACACTGTAAGCTCTATAACCGGTTCCGATTCTTATGGGAACCCGTGCTAAATAAGTCGTTATTGCGTTGAACCAAGTGGGGCGTAATACTATAGCTACATTGGAATTCCCGCGTCTTATCAACTTGACCGCCCTGCCGATACGAGATGGCTTAAAGCTTAAATCCTTTTTCGTAAAGAGGATTAAATCGTCAATATTTGGATTATTAAAAAGAATCGGTGCGGCATATCTGGAAACCATAAAGATAATTTTACCCTTCGGGAATTTGGATTTTATAATTTGAGCAACAGGCTCCGACAACAACAGATCACCGATAGCGTCTGTACGGACTATCAGGAATTTATTTGAATCAGCGGGCATAATTAAATTATCAATATTTCGGGTCGAAATTTATAAAAAGATTCTATCAATTTCTATTATAATAATATTATCGACATATGATAACCAAATCGATATAAAATCATTCACGGCATAAAAAACAAATTCAAGAAGTTCTCGAATAATCATCCCACAACTTCTTCAATTTCAAATACTTCACGAAAACATGAAGAGAAGAAAAACCGGCAGCCAAAAATCCGACAAACCCATCCATAAAACCAGCTTTTGTAATAAACATTTTATGGAATACGGCTGGGGGACGAAATAGCAAATCCCAAAATCGGCATCTCCTACCATTATCGAAAAGTTCCTTTGCCGCCATTGTAGTAAAACGATTCATCTTCTCCAAATAGATTTCAAGGGAGGGATCCGTGTAATGAAGTAAATAACTTTTCAAATACCCCTTTTCACCTTCTATCTCCACATCCTGATGGACAATACGAGTATTACATCTCCCCTTTCCCCTTCTGAACAACCTCATTTCATAACTCGGAAACCACCCCCCATGCTTTACCCAATGACCTAAAAAATTCGGAAGGCGGGCGATATAGTATCCATCGCGCTTCCCCACTTTATCCGAGAGAATATCTTTTATCTCCTTTATCAGCTCTTTTGTCAATTCCTCGTCGGCATGCACAAATAAGATCCAATCTTTGGTAGCAAAATCCAATGCACGATTGTATGCATCCCCAAATCCGTTCCAAGGAATTGAATATACATTTTGGGTATATTTTCTGGCGACATCTTTTGTATCATCCGTACTGCCGGTATCGGCTATTATAATCTCATCAACCCAATCTAGCCCATCCAAACATCGAGCTAAATTAGATTCTTCGTTTAATGTTATTATAACGGCGGAAAGAGATTCTCTCATAATCCTTTATCAAACATATAAATAAGCCTACGCTCCTAAACCAATTCTTTATATACTTCCAAGGTTTTTTGCGCCGCTGTGTCCCAATTATAATTAGAGACAAACTTTTTGGCACCTTCCACCAGGCTTTGCCTATATCCCAAATTCGATTCCAAAGATTCTAAAGCGGAGCAGATATCATCGACATCATACGGGATAATAAAACGAGCGGCATTATGGGTTATTTCTGAGCCAAATCCCTCGTCACTACATATTATCGGGACGCCATTCGCCATAGCATCAATTATCTCGGGGGAATATATATTCTGCCGCTTATGCGGCATAAAAATGAAAAGTCGCGCTCTGGAATAAATTGTTGCCAGCTCCTCATCGCCAATTTTATCGATAATCATAAGTTTATTTTTTGATTTCAGAAGGGATGCTTCCCTCTCCAAACCACCGAAAACTATTTCGCCACCACCGGAAACAATAACCAAGGAAGGAATTGTTTGTGATCTATTCCAGAATTTTATGTATGCTTCGATGAGATTTCTTACATTTTTATTGTTGGCGGCACCTTCATCCATATATAGGAAATAATCACTTCCTATTCCATATTTGCCAAATACCGACTGGAGCGCTTGCGTATTATCTATTTTCGGAGATTTCAAGCCAATCCCGGGTAATATCACATTAATATCGGAAATCCTCTCGGGCAGATATTCCGCCAATCTTTTAGCCGCTACATTCGATGGACATATAATACGCTCGAATTTCTCCAACCATTTAATATACTTCGAGGATACCCCAACATCATCGGGGATAGAATATACAATTGATAGTACTCTTTTGACCTTTTTCTTATCGACGACGAAATCACCAAAAGAATGGAAAAGGCTCAATTTCCCATCGGCAAATAATCTCTTCGGTGAGTGCTGTTTTAGAAATCTCAGATTAGAACCTTTCAGTTCCTTAGAAAATAAGCTGATCTCCTTATTTTTATGTTTCGAATAAAGGATGAAATTTATCCTAAGGGATATTTTTATCATCGATTTTAACAGATAACAAGCGTATTTGGAATTATAATCAACTTCCTCTTGGGAAATGGAGGGAAAATCATAACCTATAATATTACTGCCTAAATCTTCCATTTATCTCCTCAAACTAATTTTCCGCTACAATAGGGATAGATAAAAAGATATTGAATCCGATGCCCATTTTTCCAAAGAGAATTTATTCTCCGCTAAAGACTTATTATACCCGCCGAATTCCTTAATTTCGTTTTCATTTTCCAACAGGCGAATTAACGCCTCGGCGAGTCCGTTAAAATCTCCGGGCGACACCAAAAAACCTCCCGCACCGTCATCCACAGTTTCAGCCAAAGCATTTACCCTGCTGGCGATAATCGGTTTACCCGCAGCCATAAACTCCAAAGCGACACGAGCTATCATTTCGGATCCAAGCGACGGAATGACCGCTATATCGGTTAAATGCAATATGTCCCGAACATCATCAACCAAACCGATAATCTTAAATTCCGCATTAGGAGCATACCTATCAATCATATCTCTTAAATCGGTTTTAGTAATCTCAAACTGCTCCCCCGCTATTAAAAATAACAGATTTGTGTATTTGGGGATTATTCTACCAGCCATTTTAATAAAATACTTATGCCCCTTAATGGGAGACCATCTCCCTAACATAGTAATAATTTTCTTCCCCGTCGGGATGGAATATTCCTCCTTTAATTGTTCGATATCCGCACGCTTTCGGCTATAATATCCCGTATCAATACCCGCGGGAATAACTACAACCTTCCGGGGACTTAACTTAAATAATGATAAATATATTTCCCGAAGTTTAGCTGTGGTACAGATGACGCCATCCGTAATCCCCGAATATAGAAACCGATTAAATAAATCCGATTTTGGGGGACGGACATCCCCCCTAACCCTGATTAGAGCGAAATCGAGACGGTGTATCTTTTTTGCCAAAGCAGCGACAACATGCGCCTCCCCCCTATGAGCAACCACAACTTCAATTCCCTTATTCTTGATAAATTTTTTCAACCACGAGATATTTCCAACCAAATGGGGAAAGTAGGATGACAATCTCGGCGATTTATCGAAGTCGAGATTCATAGATTCAGCTTTGCTTATATAGGGATTGTTCGGATCGCCTGCAAGGAAAACCTTATGCCCCAACCCTTTTTGAGCCGCAGCCAACGCAAGCGCATAATAAGCGCAGGCATTATACCAACGGACATTAATCAAGTGCAGGATATGCAGTTTGTCTATACTTGGCTGTCGGTTAATAATTGCCATTTGTTTTTAATCCCAAAATTAGAGCATTTCATATCTTGGATAATATCAAACCCTTAACTATTAAGTCAAATATTATATAGCGAAACAAAATGGATGATTAAGTTTTGGATATAATGTTCTCTTGGAACACTTTGGAATTGAAAGTGTTCGAGGAGGTTTCCATAGGCAGGAAAACTGAGAAGATAGTCCCTTTACCCGGTCGGCTATGAACCCGAATAAACCCCTTATGTTCATTAATTATCTTTTTTACTATCGCTAATCCTAATCCGGTCCCGGCATCCTTGCCGGTAAAAAAGGGATTGAATATTCTCTCAATCATCCTGGGCTCTATGCCTTCGCCATTATCGGCAATCATTATTTTTAAGTATTCGAGGTTATCGGTAGGAGATTCATAGAGGAGGGGAAATTTATATTTTTTGCTCTTAATTATAACTATATTGTCCGACTTATCAAAGGCGTCTATGGAGTTTTGTAGTAAGTTGTATAGGCATTGTTTTATCAGCTTCCCATCCACTTTAATCGGTGCAAGGGTGATATCGCTTTTCACTATTATATTCATATTGGGATTAGACGCCCTTATATTCTCGATTGTTTCCGCAATCAAATTTTGTATATCGCAACTCTCGGTTTCCAAATCCAAAGGCTTGGCGAATGCCAAAAAGCGCTTCATAATTATTTCCATTTCAGCCGATTCCCTAATAATATCCTCCGAAAGCTCCTTAACCTTTTGGGGCTTTTCAATAAACTTAGTTATTAATTTCCCGAAACCTGCAATGGCTGCAGCTGAGTTTCGTATCTCGTGAGCCATTCCCGCGGTCATCTCACCGAGTGCCGCCATTTTTTCCTTATACGCATTTTCCTTTTCGACTTTCTTAATTTTCGTCAAGTCAATCAGCAATATGGCTACACCCAATAAATTCGCATTCTCGTCCTTAATCAAAGACGAAGTCGCCCCTAATATCCGTTCATCATATTTACTTCGCCCCAATTTTATCTCCACCCTTGAATAGATGCGCTGATAATCCAACGCCTCTTTTATTAAGAATTTTATCTCATCGCAGATATAAATATTAAGGCTGTAGTGAACCCCTATTTCAGAATGGTTATCCATACCGAGGATATCCGCCGCATTCTTGTTCATCTTCAACAAATTGCCATCATTATCGTAAATTAAAACTCCGGAGCTTATTCCTCCCAATATATATTCATAATTAAGGCTTAATCCCAAATTATCGGATTTATTATCAATCGCCATCTCCCGAAGCTCCTCTTCTTTTCGGCGAAGTTGTTCGACAACACTGTCAAAAGCCTTTTCAGCATATTCGGGGTCATTGGAATCAAGGGGAAATTCCCCAAGCGACATACCCGCAATCGACCTAATTTTTTTATATGGTTTGGTAATCATTTTAATTAAAAAATAACCGAAAATCAAAACCGACAGTGCACTCGATATCCTGAAAATATTGTCCCATTTCGTTGATTGATCGACAACATCCATCCATAACAATTGCCGACTGATTATCATTACCAATTGAACCCCTCCCCCCGAATCGGATTTAAGCGGGAGATAACCTATTTGGGTTTTGGTTTCAGGATAATAAGCATAGGATTCAACCCCTGCGAAAGCATCCTCGATTTTTGAGGACGAAAAGTATGGGTTATCATAGTTGCTCTCCATAAGCGAACGGCGGCTTATAACATCAACTATAATATCATCATCAACCTTATTCAAATCGGCATTTAGATGATACAAAGCATCTTTGATATCGGATGATCTACTAAGATAACTTCTACAAAGCTCAGCTATATATTCATAATTCCTCAATTGGGTATCCATCAACAGCGCTTCAGTTCTCTTAAGAAAAAAAGAAACTGCAAAATTGCTGCTAACCAAAAATAGCATTATCAACATTAAAGAAAGTTTGACTTTGCTTTCATATTTTTGAAATTGTGCGGTTTTCTTACGCATTCGCCCTCCCAAATCGATAATCGGCTGCTAAAACCAAACTACTTAATGGAATCGAAATTATTCTTATTTAATCTGTTAAATTACCGATAAAAGTAATGATATAATGAATTGGTATTGTTTATTATTTGCGTAAAATCATTTAATGAAAGCTCCCATACCGATGACCGAATTGGCCGAAAACAAAGCCGATATATCCATTTTGGAAGAATCAAAAGACGAGTTGCAAAAGATACTTTTCTCTATACTGCACGATTTTAAAAATCCTATGATTTCAATATTGGGATATTTAAGGCTGATTGAAAGGGAATTGGACGATAATGCTTCCGAAAAAATCAAAACCTATATTAATAATCTCAAGCAATCCGCTTTTCATTTGGAAGACTTGCTTTCCGACACTACGGAAGCGGTTTTTGGGGGAACGACCATATCGGAGAGTTTGGTATTAAATGTAAAAAAACTAATCCACGAGATAATCGAAGAGCTGAAATTATTGCCCTATGGCGGGAATATAGAGTATATAATCGATGACAACCTCCCGAATGTAAGATGCGATCGCAAACAGGCATACCGAATCTTCTCGAATATTATAGGGAATGCCGTCAAGTTTACAAGTACGATCGAAAAGCCCCGCATAGAGATAGGATTCAATTATCCGGAATTCTACATCAAAGATAATGGTCCCGGAATAGATCCAAAGTATAACGATAAACTCTTCGATTATTTTACAAGATTTAATGGCGATGACTATGACGGCCTTGGAATAGGCTTAGCAACAGCGAAAAGAAATATCGAAAGAATCGGGGGGAGTATTAGGATTAAATCAACGCCGAATAATGGAGCCACATTTTTTATAAAATTCCCATTTGTTATTAAAGGGAGAAGATTTCACAATTATAACGAAGGAAAACAAACTCGAGAAGGCGAAATTCAGGAAAACAACCGACGGAAATTAATAATGAAAACGAACAATCCACCAAGTAGCATTACCGAGCCGATAAAATCAAGTGATAGTTGACCTTTTAAAAATATAGAGATGCCAGCCGCTATTATCAAAACCCAAAGGTATTGAATCGCCATCAAAACCATTTTAAGCACAGCCCTTATTATTATAATTAGAGCCGTAGCCAAAAATAAGATAATTATAAAAATTACACTTACCGGGAGTTGATGCCCCATAAGTATATAAGATCTATTAAGTGTTGCAGCGATATCTATCATTTTTTTAAATCGTTAGATAGTTTTCTGAAAACTGCGCCTTTATTTTTACAGTGAGCTTTATATTTTAATTTGAGCGTTCTATCCTTGTGAAGTAAATTGGCAAAGCCTCCCACTACTTTAATCCCACCGTTACTTTAGTATAAACATTATTAGTCATAAGTCAAAAAGAAAATTACATTATATTTGATACGGTAGCAATTATTTGCGATTGGGGATATATTGTATGATAAAAAACATACTATGTGAATTATTGTACAAGAAAATACTTGACATTTATTTAGACAATATACATTTTTAGCGATTAAATGGATGTTAATGTTTTTTGAAGATAATTAATGACAATTCCAAAGTTTTTGGAGAGATAAGTGAGCCATTATGAACCCCAAGTTTCAAAACGGTATGCTCGAGCCTTGTTTGAAGCGGCCAAGCAGCATAACGCTATTGATTTAATATCCGAAGAATTAACGGGTATCCACAACACAATTGTGATTGATAATTCATTAATCAATTTTCTTACCGCTCCGCAGGTTGCTGACGAAGACAAATATTCTCTGATAGATAACATTTTTAAGAATAGATTTTCGGACATAATTCATGGTTTTATGAGACTTTTGGTGGAAAAGCATCGGACACGCTTTGTTGAACCTGTAATTGAAGAATTTACTAACCTTGTCGAGGAAGAGAAAGGAATACTTAGGGTTAAGGTAACGACTTCTTTGCCCCTTGATAAAAGACAAAGCGATGAATTAGTCGCGAGGCTTCGAAAAATGACCGGGAAAACCATTCATTTATACCGTGAAATCAATAAAGAAATTATCGGCGGTATAGTAATCAATATGAAAAACCACATTATTGATGATTCCATAAAGAGTAAATTGGATTCGATAAAGAATCATTTGTTATCGATAAAGGTTCACTAATCAGCAAATAACTGCTTAAGATAAGAGGAGTTTGATATGGCTTTAAAGCCTGAAGAGGTTTCTTCTGTAATTCTAAAGGAAATTTCCAAATATGAAACTAAACTCGAAATGGAGTCCGTCGGTACTATCTTGCAGATAGGGGACGGGATCGCCCGGGTATGGGGATTGGAGGATGCTATGATGTCGGAATTGGTATTGTTTCCGGGCGATGTTGTGGGAGTTATATTAAACTTGGAAGAGGATAATGTAGGTGTAGCCATTTTCGGGGATGATAGCAATATAAAGGAAGGGGATGAGGTACGGCGGACAGGTCGCATCGCCTCTATTCCGGTCGGCGACGGAGTTGTCGGCAGGGTTGTTAATTCGATAGGACAGCCTATAGACGGCAAAGGTCCCATACCGATGGAAAACCTTCGGAATATTGAGGTTATCGCCCCTAATGTAATTCAGCGTCAACCGGTGAAGGAACCTGTTCAAACGGGATTAAAGGCAATTGATTCTATGATTCCAATCGGAAGAGGCCAGAGGGAATTGATTATTGGAGACCGCCAAACTGGTAAAACCGCTTTGGCGATTGACACCATAATAAACCAGCGGGATACGGATGTTTATTGTATTTATGTTGCCATAGGACAAAAGCAATCGACAATAGCTCAAGTTGTAAAAACTTTGGAAGAAAACGGGGCAATGGATTACACCACCGTAATAGCCGCCAGCGCCAACGAAAAGGCTCCCTTGCTTTATATTGCTCCCTACAGCGGCTGCTCTATGGGGGAATACTTTAGGGATAACGGCAAACATGTTTTGGTGGTATACGATGATTTATCCAAGCATGCTCAGGCATATAGACAACTTTCCCTTCTTTTAAGGCGTCCACCAGGTCGGGAAGCTTACCCAGGCGATGTATTCTATTTGCATTCCCGTTTACTTGAGCGGGCAGCGAAATTCTCCGATGAGATGGGCGGTGGTTCATTGACCGCTCTTCCGATTATTGAAACCCAAGCCGGCGATGTCTCCGCCTATATCCCGACAAATGTAATTTCAATTACCGATGGACAGATATTCCTTGAATCGGACTTATTCTTCTCGGGAGTTAGGCCTGCTATCAATGTCGGTATTTCGGTATCCCGTGTTGGCGGAAATGCCCAATCCAAATGTATGAAACAGGTAGCCGGCAGACTACGATTAGATTTGGCACAATATCGGGAATTGGCTGCTTTTGCCCAATTCGGCTCCGATCTTGACGAGGCTACAAAAGCCCAGCTTATCCGGGGCGAGAAGATGGTTGAGATATTAAAGCAGGAACAATATGTCCCCGTACCCTTGGAAAGGCAGGTACTGATAATTTGGGTGGCTGTCAACGGTTATCTTGATGAGGTTCCGACTGAGAATATTGCGGATTTT
The DNA here is from genome assembly GCA_026983835.1 of Candidatus Zixiibacteriota bacterium. Lineage (GTDB taxonomy): Bacteria > Zixibacteria > MSB-5A5 > UM-FILTER-46-8 > UM-FILTER-46-8 > JALSTH01. The sequence continues at coordinate 13,396 of JALSTH010000105.1, forward strand.
GAGAAAAAATTAAATACATTCGTCGATGAAAAATATCCGGATATACTGCATATAATCGCCAAGGAAAAGATAATCTCCGATTCAACTACTGAGAAATTAAAGAACGCGATAGCAGAATTTAAGGAGAAGTTCCTTTCGGAATTAAAATAATGCCGGCGAGAAAAATTGGGAATTAGGAAATTATGCAAAATATCAGAGACATACGCCGGCGCATAAAGTCGGTAGAATCAACCAAACAAATAACAAAAGCGATGGAAATGGTTGCAGCAGCCAAGCTCCGTAGGGCGCAAGCAACTGCGGAATCTGCTAGGCCTTATTCGGATACGCTTAGGAAGATATTACGCTCACTCGCTGGGGCGGCTGAGGCATCACACCCTTTTTTGCAGCAACGGGAAGTTAAGAAAACGCTTCTTGTTTCAATAACATCCGATAAGGGATTGTGTGGTTCTTATAATCATAATGTAATTAGGGAAGTTGAAAGGTTGTTGGAGAATTACCAAGATAATGAAGTGGAATTGGGGTTGATTGGAAAGAGCGTCTGCAACTATTTTCGGCGCAGAATATGGAATCGTCGTTTTGAATATGTCGATTTCAGCGGCAATATGGATAGTCGAAGGGTAACCGAGATAACTCGGGATATAATTGATTTATATTTGTCCGGCGAAGTGGACAAAGTTATTTTGATCTATACTCGCTTTATCTCAACATCGATACACCATATTACTGTCGAGGACTTTCTACCGATAACCAAATCGGATGATGAAGAAAAAACTAAGGGTACATCTGCGGATTATATTTTTGAGCCCGATTCCAAAACTATTTATAGCGAAATCCTCCCCCGTTTTATCAATAACCGCATCTATATGTCTTTCGCGGAGGCTTTGGCGAGCGAACATGCGGCAAGAATGCTGGCAATGAGCAATGCTACAAAGAACGCCGAAGATATGATTGACAATTTAACTTTGTTGAGGAATAAGGTTCGACAAACTTCAATTACCCGTGAATTACTCGAAATCGTTGCGGGTGCGGAGGCGCTTAAGGGATAGAGTTAAATTAAGAATTCACTAAACGAAAAACGGAAGCCGGTTTTAAGTCGATCTCCGTTTTTTTGAATTAAGACACTTTACTGAATATATCCTATAGCTTTCAATCGTTCTATATCTTTTTTACTTAAAACAGCATTCTCGCCTTTTACTGCTTTTCCGCGCATCGAGGACATAGTTTCCTTTTTAGTCTTACGGAGTGTATCAAGGGTAGAAGCGGATTCAATGCTGTAATAAAGGTTGTTCTTCTCTTTGGGATCCATACTCAAATTATAAAGGCTTTTTAATGGATAGATGCATCTTTTATCAGCATTCTTGTGATATCTTGTGTAGCGTATATGAACAAATCCTGAATCAGCTTCAAACCACTTATAATCTAGGGTTCGTACCCCTTCTATTTCTCCGCCGGGGTTTCTGCCTTGCATAACGACACAATTATTGTGGTAATTTGAATCGAAGATATTCCAACCATCCCAATCGGTGGGAGAATCGAAACCAACCAATTTTAATATAGTAGGCGCATAATCAATTTCGCTTATCAAAGATGAATCTACCGTCCCCGCATTCGCCGATAACGGTAGTTTCATTATCAGGGGAATATGTACTATTTCATCATATAATGAAGATGTGTGCTCCCATCCATAATGATCATAAAGCTCTTCTCCGTGATCAGCAGTTAAGATTATCAAGGTCGAGTCATAAATCCCTGATTGCTTCAAATAATTCAATAATCTTATGAATTGACTATCGAAAAATTCTATTTCTCCCTCGTAAAGGGAAGAATAGCGATTTAAACTGTCGGGGGAAGCATCCAATATAGGCTCGGCGGATTTCCAATTAAAGGGATGTTCATAATATGGTGAATGCACATCCATATAATGTAAATACATAAAGAACTTCTCGTTCCTTTTCTTTTTAATCCAATCGATGGCTTTATCTGTAAGTTTATTCGCCGGATAATAAGCGATATGCCTTTTTGCAACCGACGGATAAAAATATGCTATCATACGCTTTATCCTACTAAAATTTATTAGTACTCTCCCATCATAATCGATCGGAAAAATCGAGTAATTTGTTAAATTATAGAATTCATTGAATCCATTATTAAATCCGGTTTTAGAGATAATATTCGGGTTTGTGCTAAAAGCTACCGTTCGATAACCACCATCACTCAAAACACCTTGAAGAGTCAACATTCCCGATGGTAACAGGCTCGAAAATTGGAGCGCACCGTGGTGGAATGGTATTAATGAAGTCATAATGCTGGCAACCGTCGGTTTAGTCCAATGGCTGTTGGCAATCGCATTGGAAAATAATATTCCATCATCAGCTAAGGTTTGCAAGGCGGGGGTCTTTATATCATACCCGAAAGGAGATATCCTATCCCTCCGTAGGCAATCCACAAGAACAAATAATATGTATGGTTTGTCATTAAGGTTCGAAGCCATTTCGGAATTATATGGTTTATAGTATCTATTGAATTCGGGGGACACAGCAAAAATTATCCCGGTAATCAGAAATAACAAGAAATAAGAAACAATCACCGCTATTGATAATCGGTTGGTCAAGCGTTTGATAAATTTATATATCCCAATAGCTAATATGTAAATAATCCAAAAACTAATTATAATACCCAATGAGAAAATAATTATTCCAAATATAGAAAATGTCCTAATCCCTATACTCTTAATTAAAAGAAGAAGATAAGAGATAATCGTAAATTCGGATGCGCCCGCAAAAGAAATACAAAACACTTTTGAGGCAGACAAACTTTTATGAAAGATGGTCGCGATAATGGACAACAATACTCCCATTAAAACGCCTTCGGTTATTCCCAATACCCCATAGTAAGCAACCGCCAAAAATGGTAATTGCCAATTGATATAATCGCTAAATATTATGATCACAATCGATTCGATAAGACCGGTTAGAACGAAACCGAGTAATGATGCGAGCAAAGATAATATGAAAACTGTTTTGGGTTTCAATTTGACTTCCTTTTAATCACCAGAATACAGAGCGAATTTATTAAACTTGCTAAAATATCTTGAATATAAGAACCTTTTAATTATCCTGCCGTTTAAGTATTATTAATAAGTAATCGATAACTGAAACTCAAGTTATTTTAAAGACCTAAAGTGAAATCCAAAGTTAAATGAATAAATAACAAAATTATTTTATGTCGATATACTACCCGATATTATTCTCTTTAACCACAATTATAATACTAACTTTGATGTTAATAATATTATTGGGGATATTTAATCGTCGGTGGTGGAAACAGAAATGGGTAAGGACATTATTAACCGCCCTTTCGTCTCTTGGTATCGTTTGCGTATTCGTCTGGAATTTTGGTTATTATTTTGATAAATCGTGGATATTCATACCGGGTGTTATCGGATTGTCAACGGTAGCAATTTTAGAAATATCCTTGATAGTATCCCTTCCCTTTTCGTCGGTATTCAACGGAATGAATTGGTTATGGGATAGAATTAAGCTAAATAGAAATCATTCTTTACATCAAAACAAATTCGACAAAAATCGTAGATTACTTCTGTCCGGCATTGCCACCGCCTTTCCCTTGGCGGCCGTTTCTTCCGTTGGCGTTGGTATTACCGAGTCATTCAGCCGCGTAAGAATCAACAATGTAAATTTATATTTTGATGACTTGCCGTCGGGTTTGGATAACCTAAAGATATTACAAATTTCCGATTCCCACTTGGGATATTTTGTTGATTTGGAAGATCTCAATAATTTAACCAAAAAGGCTATGAAATTAGAACCGCATTTGGTTTTGGTGACCGGAGATGTTGCCGATCATCTCAAATGGCTTTCGGAAGCCCTGGGGATGATATTACAAATCAAACCCAAATACGGCACTTATGCCTGTTTGGGGAACCATGAATATTATCGGGGAATCGAAGATGTAAAAAAATCGTTTAAGAAAATGCAACTCCCCCTATTGATAAATTCCGGAACTACATTGAACATAAATGGGAGCCCTCTTTACCTCGCCGGCGCCGACGACCCTATATGGATACGGAAAGTATCACCGAATTTCTATTATCGCATAATACCGAAATGCCTAAAGGATGCTCCCGCGAATTCATTTAAGCTTTTGATGTGCCATAGGCCTGATGGATTCGATGCCGCTGCCGAATATAGCGTGGATTTGACGCTATCAGGGCATACTCACGGCGGGCAAATAAGCATCGGTAATCGAAAACTTTTAGCCGAAATACTGGGGCATAAATATATCCGAGGACATTATCTGAAATCGAATGGAAATCAGCTTTATGTTTCCTCGGGTGTTGGGGAATGGTTTCCGTTCAGATTGAACTGCCCTCCGGAAGCACCGCTATTTACTCTAAAATCAAGGCGCCGAGTTTAACTATAATCTCTCCCTTTCCATAGAATATCCCTTTTACCAATCAAAAAAAAGAATCCCAAAATAAGACTATACAAGATAAAAAATAACTGATGGGGGATAAACCACTTCAGTATTTTGCCAATATCGAATAGATGTTTATTGGATAGGATAATCATTAAATTGGATAGCAAAAATAACCCCAAGGCAATAATTGGGCTGAGATTAAAATTAAATGACAAAACCGAAATCAAAGCGGCTGTTGATAAAAATATCGTGCCAAAAGTCAATATCAGACTGAACAACATCACTGCCGAAACTTCCATCCCCCCTACCAACCAGCGCATTCTTTGTTTTTTGAATTCCGAAAAATTCCCAGCCGCATATGTTTTCACCAAGGCATCCTTTCCCCTATTGAACACGATTCGATAATCGCTTTTAGCCCTTATCTTTTGCAACAAACCGACATCTTCCGTAATAGTATATCCAACCGCTTCATATCCGCCGATATTATTATAGGCATCCCTTCTGAAAGCCAAATTATTACCAATACAACTCTGCGGAATCCCCAAGCCGGCGAACCCGGAGGCAACTCCAATTAGAAATAAATGATCAACAGCCTGAATACAGGAAAACGAATCATTACACTTCGGAATTGAAAAACCAGCCACCATACCAACAGGGTTTGAAAAACAGGAAACCATCGATGATACCCAACTCGGAGGTAAGATACAATCGGCGTCCGTTAAAAGTATAATTTCACTTGAAGAAGCATTAATTCCTAATGTTAAGGCGGACTCCTTTCCGGTTAATCCATCGATAGGCTTATCGACTGAGAACAATTTACAATACGGTTTATCATCAATAAGTTCACTGACAATCCCTTCGGTTTCATCTTCGGATCTATCGTTCACGACTATTATTTCGAGAAACTCTCTTGGATAGTCCTGAGCAAAAAGTGAATATAGGCACTCCGCTATATTATCTTCTTCATTGCGAGCGGCAACTATAATGGATACCGTATATCGATTCGATGTTCTTTTGATTCTTATTTGATTACCGATAACAATCAAAAGGGAAACCAAAAAGTAAATAGAAGATAATATTGAATATATTTCCCAAATCAACATAAGACTAAACCATCGTCCACAATTTTAACTATTTGCTCCTTTAGAATACAATGGGTTTGGTTCGCGTAAAAGCATAATAGTCAATGTGGGGACAATAATTAGAGTCGCCACCACCCCGATAATCAATCCACCAATTACCGTAATAGCAAAGGGCTGAAAGATTTTCGAGCCGACAGTTGTTCCTATCGCCGCCGGTAATAAGGCGGCAATGGTAGTAAGAGAGGTTAACAATATCGGGCGAAGACGGACAGATGCTGCGGAAAGCAATGCATTGCCGATACTTTCCCCCGAAGTAATTCTCTTATTGGCATAATCCATAAGGACTATAGCATTATTTACGGCTATGCCTACCAAAGTAATAGCACCCATCCCCACTGACACATCGATACCCTGACGGGTCAGAAAAAGCCCCATAAAAGCACCGACGAGTGACAGCGGGATAGTTATGAGAATGATAAGCGGTTGAAGCCAAGAACCAAATTGCATCGCCATAATGAGGTAAATCAAGACCGCGGCGCCAAATATTGTAAAAGCGGTCCCAATCGCTGTCTCGATAAGCGCCCTGTATTGGCCGGAAAAATCGATGCTATAACTCTCCGGAAGCTTTATCGATTGAAACTTCCGCCTTAAATCTTTCGCCACCGAGGGGATGCTACCCTCCACTTCGGTTAGAAGTGTGATTTCCCTTTGTCCGTTCAATCGGGTAATCGTTGATGGTGCGTAATTAATCTTCACCTCTGCAATCCGCTTAAGGGGAATCCAACCTCCGTTGGCTGTCCCAATAGGTAGTTGTTTTATCTGTTCGATATCAGGATGTATGTCGATATTCATCTTAACTAATACAGAGACTTCCTCCTTCTGCCGAATAATACTCGTCGCTTCAACCCCAAAGCGAGCGGCTTCAAGCGTATTGAGGACATTGGTTACATCCACCCCGTATTGCGCAAGACGGGAATAATTTATCCGGACATCCACCTGCGGAACCCTTATCTTTGTATTATTTATAACATTAGAGACGCCCGCTTCATTGGAGAGAATTGTTTCAACTCGGTCGGCAAGTGATATCAGAGTATCCATATCGGTACCGTATATCGTAACGCCAAACAATGCGGGCAATCCGGAAAAACTCTCGTCGATTTTCTCCTGTGTCGGTTGATGATAAAGGAACACAACGCCGTTCAATTTTGAATAGGATTCTTTTAGAGTGGAGATTATTTTATCGACCGAGAGGGTTCGTTCGCCCTTGGGCTTAAGTTTTATCATCAACTCTCCCTTATTGACACCTTCAATTTGATATCCTTTCTCGGGAGAACCGGTCCTCCGATAAACGCAGGAGACATCATTTTCAGCCAAAGCTATTGTATCTAAATAATCTCCAATCCTATCGCTTTCCTTAAGTGAAGTACCGGGAGGCATAACATATTCGATAAGAATAGCCCCCTCATCGATAGGGGGGAGAAGGGAAGCCTTACCCAAAAAAGCGATAACTCCTCCCAAACCGAGCGATAAAGCCGCCAAAGCAAGAATCAGTTTTTTATGCCGAAAAGAATATTTTAGGGCGAGTTGAAGCGATTTATCAAGTTTTCTCAGTATATATGCACCGAGAAATTCATTTCTGTTGTAAGACAGTTCCTTCATTCGACCGAAAAGGGTCGGCACCATAGTTAAGGACAAGACTAAAGAGATAATGAGAGCCGCGCTTATGGTCATACCGAAAGGACGCATAAACAAAGCGGCAATACCTGTTATAAAAATAAGGGGAAGGAATGCAGCCACCGTAGTAAAGGTTCCGGAAGCATCCGGAGCCGCTATTTCCAACGCCCCTTCAATGGCTGCTTCCTTTACGGTTGAAGCCGAGCCGCTATGCCGATATATGTTTTCCGCCACGACGATAGCATCATCCACTATCATACCTATTGATAGAGCTAAAGCGGTCATAGTGATAACATTAAGACTTAAGCCAAACCAAGCCATCACAGCTATCGTGGCAAGGAAAGTGATGGGTATGGTGAGAGCCACAATCAAGGTCGGTTTAAGCGAACCAAGAAAAAAATAAAGGACGAAAACAGCAAGAAGGGCGCCAATGAGAAGATCATACATAATTTCTTGCTGCGATTCCTTTATAATCTCAGATTGATCGTAGAATTTTTTTACAGTGGTTCCCGGCGGTAGAATATTTTTGAGATTCGATAATTCCTTTTCAACTCCGTCCGTGACGCGGATCGTGCTTGTCCCCGGTTGTTTGCGGATTATCATCGCCACCGCGGGGACTCTATCACCTTTAACCGTATAATGTCTCGGTGTTCGTCCTTCATAAACCCGAGCCACCTCGCCAAGCAAAATCGACTTCGCCCCATCTTTACGAATGGGCAAAGAACGGATATCATCGAGCGTTTTCAGGCGCGCATCCGCGCGGATTAGATATTCCTTTCCCGATTTATCATAGTATCCTACCACCGCCGATATGTTATGCTTTCTTAGAATTGATACGATAGCCCCAATTTCGAGGTTAAGTCGAATCAGCACCGCAGGTTTGATTTCCACATAAAAGGCACGCTTATCGCCGCCAAGCACTTCCACTGAGGAAACCCCCTCAACCCCCATCAATCGCCCGGTTAGGTCGTGGCGAACAATGTTCCGAAGCATAACTAAATCCGTACCGCCATAGATTACATAACTGCAAACTTCCTGAAGGGTTATTCCGATATTTTCAAGACGCGGAGCTACACCGGTTGGAAGCAATCCCGAAAGCCGCGATAGTCTTGCTTGAACAAGCTGTCTTGCATCGCGAACGGTTGTCCCCCAATTAAATTCTGCGGTTACCTGTGAGATACCCTGAACCGAAGTAGAGGCAACACGCTTAATCC
>JALSTH010000106.1 GCA_026983835.1 Candidatus Zixiibacteriota bacterium
TTATCTCATCCTCTATGGGCCGCGATACGAGCAGTTCCATATCCTCAGGTGAAGCTCCGGGGTAATGGGAAATAATATTGACGACGGGGATAGCGAGATTTGGGAAAAGGTCAACAGGGATGTGTCGAGCAGAATATATGCCCGCAATAGCCATAAAAGCAACCATAAGCGCTGTGGCAATCGGGTTGTTTACGACTAACTGCAGAAAGGAACGCATCAATCCTTCACCTTGTAAATCCTGTTGAAATCCCGATAATAAAGCTCGTATGCGCCGTTGATGACAACGCTATCGGTTTCCTTGATGCCATCCGATATTTCTATCCATCCGTTTAAATCAGGACCCGTTTTAACGGCGCGTTTAATATAACCTTTCGATGTCTTTAGAAAAACAAAAGTCCTCTGTTCGCTGTCTCGCACTACGGCGGATGATTTGATGATAAGTGAACCTTTATGAGTGGATATATTAATATAACCCGAAACGGTTTCCCCCAGAGTAAAACACTTATTTATGTCCCCGCCTTCGATCCAGATTATGGTTGCTCCTCCCGATGTTTTATTGGGCAATACATTGCTAATCACTCCTAAAACAGTTTTTTTGTCATCTATGACGATTTTCGCATTTAATCCTTTTAGAGATACGCTTTCGGGCGGAAACATAGTAGCCACGATTCTTATGGAATTTGGCGGGATTATTTCGGCAAGGGTATCTCCTTCCTCGACTTCCTGACCGCGGCTAACTCGCCTCCCGGTGAAAATCCCAGAAATGCTAGCATCAATATTTAATGAGCTCTCATAAGAGGATAAATCGGATTTCGCGGTTTCAAGATCGGATTGCAGGCTGAAAAGGGCATCCTTTTCGGAATAAAGTTCTTCCTTTTGTATAATCTTTTGTTTAACCAATTCTTCATCGATAGCTACTGTCTTTTTCGATAAAGACAGACGATTATTAAGGGAAGAAATCTTTGCCCTCATCTCGGTTAGGCGCCTTTCGACCAATTGTCCCCCAAGCAAAAACAAAGGATCGCCCTTCTTTACGATCTTGTTATCTTCCGCTTCTATTGATGTAATCCAACCGGCAGCAAGGGCTATAACACTTATAGCGTCTTTGCTTTGTGCCTCGCCGAAAAAACGGCTGCGAATCGATACATCCCGTCGTTTCGGGACATCGACCGCTATCAATCTATTCATAGAAAGTGATGTCGAAGTGTCTTTTTTATGCCCGCGCAATGAAACCAAGTATAGCACTGCGGTGATAACAATAATGGCGATTAAAACCAATATTATTATTCTTTTAGCGAGATATTTCAACCCTACACCTCCATTTTGGGTTATCACCATTCTTTGTTGATTCTTATACTACAGGTACTATTATCGGAAAACATATCTACAGTGATATTATTGTTTACCCGGGGGGTGGTACAGATGAAACCGCACACGGTTCCAATTAAAGCCCCTGCCGCTACATCTATCGCATAATGTCTTTTTGAATACCATCGGCTATACCCCACAAAGCCGGCTCCAACCCAAGCAGCCAAAGTGTACTTCCAGTTATATCTCTTTTGAATAAACACAGCCGCCGAAAAGGCAACTGCCGTATGAGCGGATGGGAAGGAATCGTGATCGGAACCGTCGGGTCTGCTTTTATCTATTGATTGCTTTAGGATTTCCGAAACCGCTACGGTTGAAGCTAATGACATTATTAATTCGGTTGCACCATATTTATCTTTTTTTAGCCATATTAATGAAAAAGCACTTAGGGGAAGTGCCACCGATACAATATCGCCTGCTTTTTCGATGGCTTTTTGTTTCGGGGTTAAAGTCAATGACCCGGCACCGACATTATAAATCGGGCAGATAATCAATAAAAGAATCAGGAGGAATCTAATGCATATTTTCATATAAACAACGACGATTTAGATATTGGGAACAATCCCAAATCCAATTACTCTTTGCTTTAATTCAATCCCCATTATAGTAATAAACCATTAAATTCATTAAGTCAAACTTATTCGCAGGCCACAATATTTATGCCCCGTCATCAACATAAAAAAATAAAACCAAATAATATCGGCTTATACTAATCTCACAGCGATTTCAATTATTAGCATATCCTAAATGGTCCCTATTCTTTGTTAGGCAAATCTAATTTCTGTTTCTGAATATTCCAAATAAGGTGAAGTGTTCCGGAAGAATCGTAATAGGCCCGTTGTTGTCTTCCTTCGATAACTTGAAATTCTATTAAACGGTGGCAATATAACCAATACAAATAAGAGGCAATTTCACTATCTCCGATTTCCTGTTCGGTTTCATCAAGGTTTGGAGTAGAAATAGTAATTTTAGATAAATTAGGATAATACATTTCAATTTTATTAAATTGTTTCACCAAGGAATTGACAAAATTAGACTTATAATAGTAAAGTCCAAATACTCTTTGAGCAGCGAAAAAATTAATTGCTATAAATAGAAATCCCAAAACGATAAGGGATTTGTATGAGAATATGGATCTGTGTTTTGTCATTAGTCGTTCTATCACCCAACCGATTACCACTCCAACACCCGGAATAGCCACATACATATACCGAGTCATTGTTGAATCCGGGTAGAGCGAAAACAGTCCAATATGCCAATCAAACATCGATATCGGTAATAAAAACAAAAAGGGCCAAATCAGCATAATTCTTATACTTCCCGGACCAAATCTATATAAATAGAGGATCGAAGGGATTAAGGCTATTGTAAATAATATCTTTAGGATATGCAATACCGGGATTAATGACTTTGGTAAAAAGGCTACAATTCTTTCCGTTACCGGTGAAATAGTAAAAACAACGGAATATAGAAGATTCTTTAATACGCTAAAATTGGAAATTAATTGCTTATCCGCGTAAGTACGGGTAATAAAATACAATCCCAAATAAACAACGCTGAATGAAACAAGAATAACACCAATAATAATATAGTTTCGTGAAGTATTAATCTTTCGCTTTAACACTAAAGGGACAAGGATATACAATCCTATTGTCATCAATCCCATTTCTTTAAAAAGAGTAGCCGCAATGGCAAATACAATAAGTAAAGCCCCGCTTCGCATATCTTGGGTAGAATAAAACTTAATTAAGAACAGCAAAAATAATAATATGCATGTTAAGGACAACAAATCGTGTAATGTCGAAATATAGAAAACCGCCGAAGAGTTCACGACATAGAAGGCGAAGAAGAATGAAGCGATACTGGAAACCAATATTGATAAATCCAATTTTCTACATACATAGTATAATAATATTACATTAAGGGTGTGAACTGATTTGCTAATTAGCGAAAAGATAAACGGGTTAAGTCCAAACAAAGAATATAATACCGAAAAGAAAGCCATAGTAAGAGGGCGAAAATAGCCATACATTGACCGCGAAAAATAATGTAGCGGGTTATTTAAGGCGATTTTAGCGTTAGCGATCCATTGAATATCGCAACAGATAAAACCTTTCAATAAAAAAGGAATGTAGAATAAAATGCTACCAAGGCCAAGTAGTAACGGTATAATTACTTCTTTTCTTTTAATGCGAAATAATAGACCAGACAACTTTCCTAAACTTCCATTTTAGTTTCCCAAAAAATAGACTTTACAATTATTATTATTAGATATTGGAACGGAACATATTTCCCTTGCCTATATGTATCAGCGATCATAGAATTTAGGCCGGTGTAGATTAAAAACAGCTATCCTCCGCAATAAGTATTTATTTTCTCAACCACATACCAAATATCTATATTCACGGGTAGGAGGTCAAGAAAATAAAAAGTTGTTCCAATTTTTCATTGGATAATGCCCTGATTAGATGTTGCGCAAATTTCAAACTGCCGGTACAATTTATCCCCCAATGGCATTTCTTTGTATGAACATCCCTTTGATCTTACTCATCTTCAACTGCCTCGAGTCGTAAGAACAAGAGGCGTTCTAATTTACGCTCGAATCGGCGTTGGTACTTTATCGTAGTAATAAAACGCTTTGCTCCATAAACGGCCGATATTGTGCCGAGGATTACGATTGTGCCATCGAGCATTGTCCACGCCCCAAAACCGAAATATCGCATCAAACCGATCCCCAAAGCGATAAAGGCGAGCCCGGTGCGGATAAAAGCCAACTCTGTTCTACCCTTGGCGAGAATTGAGCGATAGCTGGAGAGACCTGTCCTCGATTGAGCCAAATCCGTACGATCATTCGCCAATTTTGTCCGCTTTTCGGAATAAGATGTCCTTTTATTGGCGAGTTCCGTTCGGTCGTTTGCCAATTCCGTTCTCTTCTCAGAGAGCTCAGTCCTCTTATGAGCCAACTCGGTGCGGTCATTTGCTAATTCCGTACGATCATTTGCTAAGTCTGTTCGTTTCTTGGAAAGTTGAGTTCGCTTAAAAGCCAGCTCGGTGCGATCGTTTGCCAAACCTGTTCTATTCTCTGCCAGGTCTGTCCGCTTGTTAGCCAATTCGGTTCGGTCATTAGCTAAGTTGGTCCGTTTCTCGGCGAGGTTTGTCCTTTTATTAGCCAGCGCTGTGCGCTCAGTCGCCATATCGGTTCTTTTCTCAGCAAGCTCGGAACTTCTGCGACTGAACTTCGTTTGCTGCTTGGCCAATTTTGTGCGCTCTTCGGAGAGAGCTGTTCTTTTCTTGGCGGCGGATGTGCGCTTTTCGGCGAAGCGAACAAGATATAATGTCAGGCGATTTCTCTCTCCAGCTAATTTGACTAAGGTGCGGGTAAACTTATTAAATTCATCCTCAATGTATTCTTCCGATGTGTCCATATATCACTCCTATTAGCTCTTTCTATACTTTAATTTTATACTTTTCTCACTCCATCGTTTCACAACAATCTAATGTAAGATAACTGACAAGTCGAATCATCCCTATTTACAAATATATATCAATATTGGCATATTCTAAATCTCCTTTCAAGAGAATAGATAAAATTTTGGCAACTTTTGTCCTTCTTTCCCAAATTTTTTAAACTACGGGTTGACAAATAAGACAATATGGTCTAATTTTCCAACATTATTTATTGTATTGTTAATTATGGAAAACGAAAGGATTCATAAGAATGCCGATTAAGGGAATATATGATCTCAAAAAACTCGGTAAACATAAATATTAATTCGAGAGAAGAAATTAAATCAATAACAAAACAAATGAGGGTGTGAATTATGGATGCAGTGCTCCTTGCTAGAATCCAGTTTGCCTTCACTGTAGGTTTTCACTTTATCTTTCCGCCCCTAACCATCGGTTTAGCGTGGATTATCAGCTACATTATGTGGAAGTATGTGAAAACCAATGACCAGCATTATTTAAAAATTGCGAGGTTCTGGGTTCGGCTATTTGCAATCAATTTTGCGGTGGGGGTTGCCACCGGGATAACTATGGAGTTTCAATTCGGTACAAATTGGTCCGAATATTCCCGTTATGTAGGAGATATTTTCGGAGCCCCACTTGCAGCCGAAGGTATTTTTGCGTTTTTCCTCGAATCTACCTTTTTCGGCGTTTTGCTTTTTGGGTGGAACCGCCTTTCAAAAAAGACCCTTTGGTTTTCAAGTTTGATGGTTGCGATTGGCTCTACTCTTTCAGCTTTTTGGATTATTGTCGCCAACTCTTGGATGCAAACCCCGAGTGGTTACCATATTATCGGAGGCAGAGCCGAGCTAACGAATTTCTGGGCGGCGGTATTTAATCCTTCCACCTTTCCCCGCTATTTTCACACCGTAACGGGGGCTTTGATAACCGGAGCTTTTTTTGTACTGGGGGTTAGCGCCTGGTTTATCCTCAAAGGAAAGGATACCGAATTTGCCAAAAGTTCCTTCAGGACAGCACTTATCATAGGATTCATCGTTTCTGTTGCCCAACTCGGTATGGGACACTGGCACGCTATTCAAGTTTCCGAAACCCAGCCGGAGAAGTTCGCTGCCGTAGAAGGGCATTTTGAAACCACCAATGGAGCCTCCGCCCTGATATTCGGAATCCCAGACTACGACGAGGGAAAAGTTCATATAGCCATAAAAATCCCAAAACTGCTTTCACTCTTGGCAACCGGAAACCCGAACGCAAGGATAAAAGGACTTAATGATTTCCCAAAAGATGAATGGCCCCCGATTATTTTGACATTTTATCCATTCCACCTAATGGTACTTTTGGGAATGTATTTCATCCTTATCACCCTCATCGGCGTTTTCCTATTAAGAAAAGGTACATTGTTTGACAACCGATTTATCCTGAAAGCTGCGGTTTGGTCTATTCCACTTCCCTTTTTGGCTAACGAGTTGGGCTGGTTTACCGCCGAGGTGGGAAGGCAGCCGTGGATAGTTTATCATATATTGAAGACCGATAATGCGGTTTCTATCACTGTCCCGGCTTGGCAGGTGGGGCTTTCGCTTTTGATCTTTATTGTTGTCTACGCATTGCTTTTCTATGCGTGGTTCAGCTTGATCAAGAAAGAAATGAAAAAAGGCTTCGATCTGTCCGGTTCGGTAAAGAGCTCATCCGCGGCGTATTAATTTAAGGAGGTATCGAAATGACTGCATTGCAGGTTATCTGGTTTATATTGATAGGAGTCCTGCTCATAGTCTATTCAATCCTTGATGGGTTCGATTTAGGAGTAGGTTTCTGGTCGCTTTTCACCAAAAAGGACGAAGAAAAGCGAATACTGATGAATTCCGTTGGTCCGGTCTGGGATGGCAATGAAGTGTGGCTCCTTACCGGCGGCGGAGCAATTTTTGCTGCCTTTCCGCATGTTTATGCTACTGTATTCAGCGGTTTCTATTTGGCGTTGATGTTAGTGTTGTTCTCCTTGATTTTCCGAGCGGTTTCTCTGGAATACAGATCAAAGAAAGAATCGACATCTTGGCGAAGCGGTTGGGATTTCGCTTTCGGGCTGGGAAGTACATTACCAGCTCTTTTGTTTGGCGTGGCTCTGGGGAACATATTGCGGGGTTTGCCGCTCGATTCCCAGATGAATTTCACGGGTAATTTCTTTACTTTGCTTAACCCTTATGCTTTGATTATCGGCCTTACCGGTTTTTCAATGCTGCTAACCCACGGTGCTATTTGGATACTTCTCAAATCCAATGGGGAACTCGCCGAGAAGGCGAAGGGTTGGGCAAATACCTCATGGCTTGCTTATCTAATTCTTTTTATCCTTGCATCGCTTTTTACATTCATAGGAAAATCGGAGCGGATGGCGAATTTCGGTTCATCTATCATATTGTGGATTATTCCCTTATTGGCTCTCGTCTTTATTATTGGAACAAAGATATTCCTATCTCGGGAAAATTTCGGAAAGGCATTCACTTTTTCCTCATTATCGATCCTATCTTTATGGGGAATTGTGGGAGCATCCATATTTCCGAATATCGTTCCCGCTTTGGATGATGCCTCAAAAAGCTTAACAATTATGAATGCTTCATCCTCTCAGCTTACCCTTACCGTTATGCTGATAATGGCGATAATCGGTGTCCCGATAGTGTTGATTTATACTATTTGGGCTTACAAGAAATTCTGGGAACCTCTCACATTAGGCGAGGGCGGCTATTGATTGGATAAATTTTTGGACTAAATCGACCGGCGGCTTCTTATGCGGATTCCGCCGGTTATTTTATTAACTTTTTTGGGAGGCATCCTTCCAAGAAAATAAAAAGATATTTTTGTCTTTATAATATATAAAAATACCTAAAAATTCAAATAGCAATCGCACATCGGAATGGATAGCTGATAAAACTATGGAGTGGTTGAACGGGAATAGGGAATTTGTATTTATTTGAGAAAAATCCATTTCATATGGAGGTATAGCTCTTGCCAACAATGATGCCAACCAACTTTCCGTATGACGGCGATACCTTTTATTTTCTTTCTCCCATAAATTACTATTTTATAATTGCTCTCATTATCAATCTGTGATAAAATATAAAAAAACATTATGGAGAGAAAGAGAATATAAGGATGGGGTGGGACATTCAATGTAATATAATTTAAGCTCCCCGGGCCGGACTCGAACCAGCGACAGGGTGGTTAACAGCCACCTGCTCTACCAACTGAGCTACCGGGGAGTGAAATGTCTTATGCGGACCCTACCAATGCACTAAAAACATCATCAATCCCAACAGAAATAGGGATTAACCCAAATAGGCATCGGAGAATTTATCTTTCCCCTATTAGCTACCAAATATATAATCGTATCAATAAGTGTCAAGAAAAATCTATTTCAATTCGACAATTTATTTCCCCCTTACATCCAATCGCTATTGCAGAGCAAGATATATCTATTGATCCCAAATAATTATATAGGAATAAATGCCTTCCATGCGACAGATTAATATAGGCTTTCGACTTGCACTATACACTGTCAATCTCTTATATTTACAGTAAAACAACTATCAAAACAGGAGCCCGATATGCCTGAAAATAAAAACGAAAATAATCAAATCCTACAATCCCCTTTTCTAAATGATGAGCTTGATAATATGTTGATAGAATTGGAGAGGGAAAATATAATCGGCAGGTTATGGGGGAAAGACCCCTCTATTTGGAAATCCGACCCCGACTCCCAAAAGCTCATATCCAATAGCCTCGGATGGCTAAATGTCGTCGATAGGATGTATCCGTCAATCCGCGAACTAAAAGGTTTAGCGGACAAAATCAAGTCCGAAGGATATAAAACCATCCTCCATATGGGAATGGGCGGGAGCAGTCTTGCGCCGGAAGTAATGGGAGAACTTCTTGGGCGTTCGGAAATATATTCAAGGGGAAACGATTATCCGACCATAAAAATTTTGGATACAACCGATCCGGATGCCATAAGGTCCCTTGAAAAATCAATCGACATAGAAAAAACTATCTTTATCGTAGCAAGTAAATCAGGCAGCACCACGGAAACCGATTGCTTTTATAGATATTTCTATCATAGGATAAGTGAGATAAAAGGTGAAAATGCCGGTGCGCAATTTATTGCTATCACCGACCCCGCATCGGCTTTAGAAAAAACTGCGAGAGACAAAAACTTCCGCCGATGTTTTATAAATTTCGAGGATATAGGTGGCAGATATTCCGCATTGTCTTATTTCGGCTTGGTCCCCGCCGCGCTTATCGGCATCGATGTTGAGAAGGTGTTGGACAATGCCAAAGAAATGGTGGATACAGGAAGGATTGTAAAACCCATCGCGGAAAACGAAGCGGCGGTCTTGGGGGTGACAATAGGTCTATACGCCGCCAACGGCAAGGACAAACTCACCGTTGTTTTCCCACAGCGTATGGAACCGTTTGGGGACTGGCTCGAACAACTCATCGCCGAAAGCACAGGGAAAGAAGGGAAAGCAATTATACCGATAATCGGGGAAGAAATCTCCGCTTACGATTCTTACGGTTCGGATAGGCTTTTTATATTTTATGCCGATAAAAACGATGCCGATCGCAAAGAATGGGTGGAAAAACTGGGTAGCGCCGGATATCCAATTAT
>JALSTH010000107.1 GCA_026983835.1 Candidatus Zixiibacteriota bacterium
GTATCGTAGATCCCGCCAATTTGGGATTGCCGGAGAATTATAATATAGTTCAGCCTATAAAGGTTGATGAGTTTAACGGACGCGTTCCGATATTTATTGCTAACGGGGCGAAGATAATCAATTGGTTCTCAGCTTATACCGCATTTGATGAACAATGGCTATCGAACCTCGATGAAATCCCCTGTACGGATAACGAAATTATGTCCCAAGGTCCTGAGGATGCAGTTGAAAGCGTTATTAAGACCTGCCAGAACCGACCCTTAAATGTGGCGGCGTGGAGTATGGAAATTTTTAGCTCCACACTTTTATCTCAAAGGATGCGCTCTTTTATAGATAGTTTAGGTAATTCCAAAATAGCCCCACCAGTCGATGCAGGTCATAGCAGTGATAAATCGACGGGGATTTCATTATGGAATTATCCCAATTCTTTTAATTCTTCAACTGAGATTAAATATTATCTTCCGCGGGAAGCGGAGATAAAATTGGAAGTGTTTAATCTACTCGGCAGAAGGGTAGGTATTTTATATGAGGAGAAACAGAGCAAGGGATATTATAGTATCAATTGGAACGCCAAAGCTTTACCCTCCGGCATCTATTTTTGCCGATTATCAACAGGGAATAAATCTAAGGTAATAAGGATGACCTTATTGAAATAGGTTTATAAGATACAGGGGGTAAAAGCTCCGGATTTTCCGTAATAATGAGGCTTTTAAATGAAGAAAATAGCGTTCTTAATCTTACTTATAATGATGATTTTAATATCTGATTTTGCTTTAGCAGATATCAATATTCTATGGGCACAATACTATAATCCTGAGGATGACGGTTGTTTTTATTCCGTAACCGAAACGGGGGATGGTGGATATTTGGCGGTAGGAAGAGCGTATTTTGGGAGCGATTATAGCTGGGATTGGTATATTTTGAAAAGCAATCATTATGGGGATTCGGTTATTGCCAAACACTATGGGGGAAACCAATTAGATATAATTTGGTCAAGCGTATCACTACGGGATACCACTTTTTTGGTCGCAGGCGTGTATAATTTGGGCAGTCCATTAGGGGCAGGAATTTGGGTAGGTGAAATAAATGATGTTTGCGATACATTGTGTACAAGAATTTATTCTGATACTCAATATACTACTAATGATACCCGATGTATTCAGTTAACCTCGGATGAGGGCTTTATTGTGGCAGGGACCACTACTTTTATAGAAAACGGAAATGAAGATATATTTTTAGCGAAAATGGATTCGATAGGCGATCCCGAATGGATAAGAAGATATGGTGGAGGGGATACAGATTATGGTTATAGTGTTTTGGAGACGGAAGATGGGAATTATTTTGTGGTTGGTGATGCGGCGGCGTCTAATGTTTTATTGGTGGATAGTTTAGGGAATTTAATAAATGAGCATCACGATGACAATGCCTACTATGGTGCGACGAAATCGCATACGCCGGGGAGATATGTTGTTTGCGGCGGGAAGCCGGCATATTATAACGATGATTTATTCTATTATTTATTTTTAGCGGAGTTTACCGATTCGCTGCATTATAGAAATCCGCGGACTTATGGACTGCCGGGCAATTGGAGTTTTGGGGAAAGTATAGTTGCAACCGATGATGGCGGGTATTTGGTAGTTGGTTCGACGGGGTCATTTTGGTCCCCGCACGCTTACATAATCAAGGTTGATGAGAACTTGGATTCGTTATGGAGTATAGAGTATCAGCATGCTGGCAGCGAATTATATTCTGTGCGAGCGACATCGGACAGCGGATATATTGCCTGCGGCTATCAGGGCAATTATGCTTTGCTGATGAAATTAGGTGAACGGGACACGACAGATG
>JALSTH010000108.1 GCA_026983835.1 Candidatus Zixiibacteriota bacterium
TCCAAAACCTCTTCAGCCTTCGGCGTCGAATTAGACTCATTAGCCGATCTTGTCAGTTTTGCGGTTGCTCCCGCGGTGGTGCTTTATTCATATAAATTAATTACTTTCGGCCAATGGGGATGGATGTTGGGATTTATTTACATTATGGCGGCGGCATTCAGATTGGCGAGGTTCAATCTCCAAGCGGATATGGAGGAAAAGAAGAACTTTATCGGATTACCTGTTCCCGCGGCGGCAACGGCAATTGCCAGTTATATTATTTTTACTCAACATATCTGGGGCGAACTTAGATTGGAGAAGTTCGTTATTACGATGTTAATAATATTATCGATACTTATGGTTTCAAATATAGAATACGAATCCAATCCAAAATTCTCGACACGTAGCAAGGGGGGATTGCTAAAACTATCGATCTTCGTAATCTCCATATTGGCAATAATTTACAAACCGAGATATGCGATATTCCCGGTTACGCTGCTTTATATTCTTTCCGGGCTTGTTCGCGACGGATTACTATTGATAAAGCAGGGGCAAATACCTTCGCCCAAAAAACGAACTCCAAAACCGAACAGGAGAAAACCGAGGAAAAACAGTAATACGAAAGACAATAAGGAATATAAAAATGATGGCAAGAATATACATTTCCCTGAAAAAAGGCGTAGCAGACCCTCAGGGACAGACGATAAAACAAGCGCTCAATGATATAGGATTTTCGGAAGTAAGGGAAATCCGTGTCGGTAAATTTTTCGATGTCGTTTTAACTGAACCTATAAATGAGCCACACAAAATATTGGAAAAAATATCGAGCGAGGTATTGGCGAATCCTATTATCGAGGAATTCTCAATAGAGGGAATTAAATGAATTTCGGCGTAGTGACATTCCCGGGATCTAACTGTGATTATGACAGCTATCGGGCGGTAAAAGATATTATCAAACAGCCCGTACGATTTTTATGGCACAAGGATACCCGCTTCGATGACTTGGATATCATAATTCTGCCCGGAGGGTTTTCTTATGGGGACTATCTCCGTGCGGGAGCAATTGCGAAATTCTCTCCCGTGATGGGAGGGGTAAAGGCTTTTGCTGACGCCGGCGGATATGTTTTGGGGATTTGCAATGGATTTCAAATACTGACTGAATTGGGACTTTTACCCGGGACTTTGATGCGAAACAATAATTTGAAATTTATCTGTAAGGATGTATATTTACTGGTGGAAAATAATCAAACTCCGTTCACAAACCGATATAAAAAAAATCAAATAGTACGACTGCCAATCGCCCATAACGAAGGAAATTACTATTGCGACGAAAAAGATTTGAATTACTTAAAAAGCTATAACGGCATAGTCTTCAGGTATTGCGGGCCAAACGGGCGAATTACTGATGGATACAATCCGAACGGATCGGTGGAATCTATTGCCGGTATTATCAATGAAAAAGGTAATGTGATGGGGATGATGCCTCATCCGGAAAGATATGTCGAGGGATTACTTGGCGGAGAGGATGGAGCCGAGATATTTAAGTCGATCATCGATAATTTCAGCAAAAGGAAAGCAAGTTGAAAAAAAAGGATTTATCATTTTTAACTGTTGCACTGCTGTTAGCGGCGATTCTCGGCGGATTGGTGGGGGATATAATAGGGAGTTTCCTGCCACCGGGAGCTGTGCAAACCCTGTTTACCAAAAGTTTCAGTATCGGTTTTGAACCGACCATAATCAAACTCTATGCAATCACCCTTACAATAGGTGCGATGTTCAAAATAAATTTTGTTTCCCTACTATCGGTATTTTTAGTGATAATTTATTTCAAATGGTGGTATCTCTAAATTATGGCTTTGTTTTTTGGCATTTCGACGTATATTATATTAAGAGCAAATAATAAATCGGGAGGAAGATAATGATAGGTGGAATAGGGATTCAAGAATTACTGCTTTTATTTTTGGTAGTACTATTGCTATTCGGAGCGAAACGAATACCTGAGATAGCGCAAGGAATGGGCAAGGGCATCCGTGAATTCAAGAAAGCTATGCATGATGCCAAAAACGAGATAGAAAAACCCATTGAGGACGAAAAACCTAAAATCACCAAAGACGAAAAACCGGAAGGGCCTACTCAAGGTTGATAATGAAAAGGATATTTACTCCCGAGAATGTAAAGAAGATAGCTGATTGCTTAAGGGTAACCGAAGAGGTCAAGTTAAGCGATCACTATCGCCTGATCTTGGACAACCCATCCGAGAAAAGGCATATCAGCATAGACCTATATCCGGTGGTTGAATTGGGAGAGAAAATTAAGGGACCGATGGTTGTATTATACACTCCCGAAAGTCATCTACAATTACATAATTGTTCGGGCTTTGTTTTAAGCGAAGAATTAGGAGAAGTCACCTTTGTAGCCGAAGCAGGCGAGAAAATATCGGGGATTGTTGTAGAAAGGGAAACCGCTTGTTCATTATATGCCAATGTCGATCGCCAATTAATTTCCTCCGATTTTACCAACTTAGGTATTGAGGCGGTATTGTCGGGGGTAGCACTGTCGCTTGCGGAATCGGTCTTGGATGGCGATGTCGAGGAATCGGAAAACTAATAATCCGCTAACCTAATTTATATCTCTATACGAAGGAATAAAAATGGCTTATATAATCACTGACGATTGTATGATGTGCGATATCTGCCGTTTGGAATGTCCTGAAGAAGCCATAAGTATTGGTGATCCGAGATATACAATAAACCCCGAATTATGCACGGATTGCGCAGCTTGCGCGGAGGTCTGTCCGGTAGATGCCTGTATGCCAGCTAATTAATTAGCTATCAACAAATAGTCAATTTCCAATCCGCAAGAGGATCCATTACCTAACTTGGCTAATACTTGACCGTCATATAAAATATACCCCCATTGCGCTCAATAATAAATGTTAAGCGATCGCCTTTTTGCACATTATCGACTATATCGAAATAATCTTTGGAATTGGATATATTCAAGCGCCCAATCTGTAATATGATATCCCCGGGCTCTATACCCCAGGATGATGCCTCGGAATGAGAATCGATTTTCGCTACTACAACTCCCGACGGGCTTTGGATTTTCAGTTGGCGGGCTATTGCGGAAGTAATATCTGCGATATAAAGTCCGAATTTATCCCGTTTGGCGGTAGAAAGAGCTGACACGGATTCCACCGGTTTAACGGTGAAATTCAATTGTTTTCCTTTGCGTATTATAGTTAATTTAATGGGCTTATTTGGACGAGCAAGGCTTTCCACCTCATCCCAATCATTATCATCCCGTATATCTTCTCCATCAACCTGAGCAATTATGTCCCCTCGATGCAATCCTGCTTGCTGAGCCGGACTACTATCATCAATTCCGGCAATTATCACTCCCTTGGTCGTGGGGAGATCCAAGCTTTGAGCCAAAAGCGGAGTTATGTTTTGTACATAAACTCCTATCCACCCTTTTACCACTTCGCCATGTTCAATTAAATCGCTCAATATCGCCTTTGCTCTATTAATAGGGATGGCAAATCCTATCCCTTCAGAACCTTTACTGGAAGTAAATATAAAAGTATTAATCCCAATAACCTGCCCCAAGGAATTGACCAATGGCCCCCCCGAATTCCCCGGGTTGATGGCCGCATCGGTTTGAATCATATCCTTGAATATCTGAACCTGATTGGGGTCCCGTTTTATATCCCTATGAATTGCCGAGATAACGCCGGCGGTTACCGTAGGTTCGGTATCTTCCAGCAAAAACCCAAAAGGATTTCCTATTGCAATTGCCCACTCGCCGATAATTAATTTATCGGAATCACCCAACTCGGCATAGGGGAGCTTATCGCCCTCTATCTTAACAACCGCTAAATCATAAGTCTTATCCGCTCCGACAACTTCGCCATCATAAACATCACCACGAGGTAATGTAACCCTAATGGTCTTGGCATCTTCAACCACATGGGCATTGGTTAAGATATAACCATCAGTATTTATTATCACGCCGGAGCCCAGAGATTGCACTTTCTGTATATATTTACGCGGGGGAATATACCAACCCCAAAAATCCGAATAAAACCTATCCAACATAGAGCGTTGTTGAAGTACCCGCTCTTGAGTAACCGACAAGGAAACCACCGCGGGGCTCACCTTTTCAGCAGCTCTCACGATAGCATTTCGACGGGTATCATCGACGGAATTGGGAGGGAGTGTGTTTTCCGAAGCGATCGGTATAATGTTTACGGGTGACTGTGCGCCGACATTCTCCATACTATTTTTGGAAACAATCCGATCGGAACTACCCAGAAACTGTCCCGAAACAACAATCCCGGAGGTAAACCCGAGGATTAATATAAACAACACCAACAAGATTTTTTTCGTCATTTATTATCTCCCGAAACCGTCTATTTACTACATACAAAATCTGAAACAAATTCACATCAATCGACTCTCACCAACCCCTGCTCAGTCGATAAAACCGTACCGATGCATCCATTCATCTGAATAAATTTTCGATAAATATCTATTGCCTGAATCGGGCAATAAGGCAACAATCTTTTTGCCCTTACCAACTTCTTTTGCGATTTTGATTGCGATATGCATTGCTCCACCAGACGACCCCCCCACAAACATTCCCTCTTTTTGCGTTATCTCCCTAGCGACAAGGAAACATTCCTCATCGGTAACCTGATACATATCATCAACAATGGAAAAATCCATAGCCTCAACTACCATATCCTCCCCGATACCCTCGACCTTATAAAGCTCAGGTTCTATAACCTCTCCCGACTTGAAATAATCATAAAAGACGGAGCCTTTGGGATCTACAGCGATATTTTTGATATTTGGAATCATCTCCTTAAGATATTTTCCCGCACCGGACATAGTTCCACCGGTCCCGATACCCGCAATGAAATAATCCAATTCACCATTCGTTTGCTCATAAATTTCAGGACCTGTCGTTTTATAATGCGCTTTTATATTCATCGGGTTATGATATTGGTTTACATAAAACGCACCGGGGGTTTCAGCGGCAATCCGTTTAGCGGTCTCATAATAACTTTCCGGCGAATCGGGAGGAACATCGGTGGGAGTGACAACAACTTCCGCCCCAAATGCCCTAAGTGAGTTTATTTTCTCGTCAGACATCTTATCCGGAATAGTAAATATCGCCTTATATCCCTTTAATGCCGCAATCATAGCCAACCCCACACCGGTATTTCCAGAAGTGTTTTCTACTATCGTTCCACCGGGCTTCAGCAAACCCCGCCTTTCGGCATCATTGATAATAAATAAAGCCATTCTATCTTTAATCGACCCTCCCGGATTAAGGAATTCAGCTTTTACCCAGATTTCCGCATCATCCTCTCCAACCAAATTGTTTACCTTAATTAAAGGAGTGTTCCCAACCGCTTCTAATATATTACGAAATACTTTCATATTTCCTCATAACCCAAAAAATCCATTTTAAAATTCTCATCGGAAAAAACTCTAAAACCTCTGCGCACCAGAGCCTCCGTAGTTACTCCCATTCCCTCAACAACCTTCTCGCCATTATAAATAAATTTTACTCCGCAGGAAGGAGAGCGTTCTTTAAATATCGCAAAATCTATCCCTTCTTTTTCCGCAATTTCCACCGAAACTTCCGCGCCCTTTATAAATTGAGCGGTCAAATCTATCCCGGTATTCAATTGCTTTACTTTTGCTTTCCCATCAAGCACATCTCCACCGTTGCCCCTTTCGATTTCGCTTGGGGGACGCGGAATCGAAAGCCCGCCCAAAACCTCCGGACAAATGGGCAAAACATTGGAAGAGCCAATCATATCAGCGATACGGGAATTATATTTCGATTTTCCGTCATATCGACACCTCTCCCCTAACAAACAAGCGCTGATTAATATCTTTGCATTTCCCGACATAGGCATTAAATAAAGCGAATGAGCGGCACCTATCGCCGCTCATCTGCTATGTTTTATAAACAAGGATTCATTACGATTGCTGGTGGTCGGTCGGAATCGTCTCATCTGCCTCGGCGTTTTTCTCCTCTTTTTCCTCATCCGTATTCATTGGCGCCGGTTTATCCTTTGAATAAGTCGCTATGAATTCCTCAGTAAGTTTTCGGGCTTCATCGTCCCTATACTGAATTGGAGGGGATTTCATAAAATATGAAGCGGGACCGACCAGCGTCCCAGATATCCCGTTGTCCAAAGCTAACTTGCAACAACGAACCGCATCGATGACAACACCTGCCGAATTAGGGGAGTCCCAGACTTCCAATTTGAATTCGACATTCAGAGGAACATCACCGAATGTCTGCCCTTCCATTCTGATATAAGCCCATTTACGATCGGCTAACCATTCGACATAGTCGGAAGGCCCGATATGAATATTTTCCTTTCCCATATCGTAATCCAATTGTGAAGTAACCGCATTAGTTTTAGAAATCTTCTTGGATTCCAATCTGGACCTTTCCAACATATTCAGAAAGTCCGTATTCCCTCCGACATTAAGTTGACTCGTTCGTAATAGTTTTACACCGCGGTCACGGAAAAGGCTGGTTAGGACCCTGTGAGTGATAGTAGCTCCCACCTGCGATTTTATGTCATCGCCTATTACCGGAAGATTACGCTCCTTAAATCTTTCCTGCCAGTAATCCTCCCGCCCGATAAAAACGGGGATACAATTAACCAAACCGCATCCGGCTTCCAAAACCTGTTCGACATACCATTTGGTCGCCATCTCAGACCCAACGGGAAGATAATTAACAACTACATCCGTTTTAGTTTCCTTAAGGATGTTGACAATATCATCCGTCGGTCCCGGGGCTTTTTCTATTATTTCGGAAAGGTATTTTCCCAATCCATCATGAGTCATTCCTCTGTGAACAGGAACCCCCAGATACGGAACATCCGAAAATTTATATGTGTTATTCGGTTTGGTGAATATCGCCTCGGAGAGGTCTTTACCGACTTTATTCTTATCAATATCGAACGCAGCGGAAAATTCAATATCGCGAATATGATATCCTCCGAGGTTAACATGCATCAAGCCCGGCACCAATTCATTTTCTTTGGCATTTTGATAATAATAAACACCTTGGACAAATGAAGAAGCGCAATTACCAGCGCCTATTATGGCAACCCTTACTTTACCCATTTTAATCTCCTAATATAAGTAAACATTAGAAATTTTTATCAATATCTCCCCCTACTTTATACGAATGGATAATTCTCTGGATAGCGGTAATATTTGAAAAAACAGCCACTATCAAAATCGCTATTACCATTATCCCACTCCATAAAAAACTGAAAATTGCTCCCGCGGATAGATATGTCAAGCGTTCAGGCCTTTGCATTATGCCAACCTTACAATCTATCCCCAATCCTTCCGATCTCGCCCGCACATAACTGGTCATAACAGACCCGGCAAGGGTGAATACCAGTAGGGCTACCATAACCGCGGAATGACGATAATATGCGATTAATCCCATAAAAACAAAAAATTCGGAATACCTATCCATAGAGGAATCGAACAACGCCCCGTATTTTGAAGCGTTATCGGTACTTCGGGCAAGTTTGCCGTCCAACACATCGCAAATTCCCGATAACACAAGCAATATCCCGGCGGCGACAAATTTCCCAAGATAAAATTCCAGTCCGGCAAATACCGATAACAGAAGTCCGGTAACTGTTATTAAATTTGGATGGATTTTCCATGCCGCCAACAGATTGGAAATCGGCTGAATAAGCAACATAAACCCATCAACGAATTTTTGTGTGACAAGTTTAACAGGCATATTATTTCCCAAAATTATATAATAAAGTTTTTTATTTATTGTTAGTCAAGTAATTATTTAATATGAATGAAAATTCACAATGAGTTCATCTTTTCAAATAATAGTTATTGCTCCAACAAGAAATATAGGTTAAAATAAAATTAATTCGGAGATAAAATCCGAAAAGGAAAATCCTAAAAACGACCAAGGAGGAAAATATGAAATCCCTCAAGCAGGTTATTATTGCATTATCCATAATCCTTATATCAATTCCAACCCTTATAATTAATGCGAAAACACCTCCAAAAGCGGATGAGGGCAAAGAGCAAACTCCTTTCTCAATCGGCGATACTATATTCTTACCCCAACCCAAATTGGATGGAAATATGACGGTTGATAAGGTTATTGCAAATAGGAGATCGGATGCCGTGATAAGCTTTCAAAAGTTATCAAAGCTACTATGGGCGGGGCAGGGCATTACCGATAAAAGACATCATTATCGTTCCACCCCTTCGGCCGGGGCGAAATATCCGTTGGAGATATTTGTCTTCGTGGGAAATGTGGAAGATCTCCCGATCGGCTTATATAAATATATACCAAAAGGACATAAATTAGTCGTTTTGGCAAACTATGATCGCAGGCGCGCATTGGCCCGCTCTATTCCTCCCAATAAAGTTGACCGTATTTTGGAGCCGCCGGTAGTACTTGTAATCGGAGCGAATTTCAAACGAACCGAAAGCAAATATGGCACCCGGCGGGGACCTCATTATGTTTATATCGAAGCCGGAGCCTGTGCGGAAAATATCGCCCTCGAGGCTGAAGACCTTTATCTGTCAACCTTCATTTGGGGAGCGTTCGACGATAATTTCGTCTACAAGGCGTGTCGAATGGAGGATGAACAACCTATCATAATTATGCCCATAGGGTACAAGAAAAATCCATAAAGATATCGTCTTTGTAAACCGGTTTATTATTTGCGATCTGCTCTTTTTCACCGAAGATTTTATTATCGAGATTAATTTGTAGGGATACCTTAAAAAGTGTAAAACGAATCGGCAGCCCGCTCCCAACTGCTCGGGTCCCCCGATGGTTCAATGTTAACTTGGCGGCGATACATAATTTCCAAAACGGCACTATGATATAGGCAGTGTTGGGCACACCTCAAAGCAGCCCAAGCAGGCGAGGGAGGATTCCTGTCGGCGGCCGGCGAAATAATCGGGGGAAATTCGGATTCCAAATTCTCCAAAATTCGGATGATGTTTTGCTTATTTTCATTTAATATCTCTACATATTCAGCAAAGCTCCGATCACCAATTGGAGCCCGTTCCCAAAAACCAATTTCCGAAAACCAATAATTTTCCGAATCTATAATATGCGCCAATATCTCGGAAGGTTTTATATTTTCACCGATATAACCTTCCCGAAATTTATTCTCGTCAAAACCGAAAAGGACCATTTCAAGATGATATCTGCAAGCTACGAATATTTCTATCAATCGGTTTTTATTGAAATATATTTTCTCCGAACTCATTAGGATAAAATCCCTCCTACAATAGCTCCGCTGATAACCACGATGATAATCGAAATTGATAATGCGGGAAGTATAGACGCCAAAAACGCCCGCTTGACATTCCCCGCCTTTTTGCCGTCGACCACACCGCCGATAAAAGAATTAAAAACCGAAACACAAAATAAAATCAGCGATATAAAAAGCATCCAAAGGCAGGCTGCAAAACCAGAACTTCGGGACTCCTTTCGGACGGAGGGGTTGTTGTTCATAGGCTGTTTAATCTCCCTATATTAATTGTCAATCCCTATCCACCCAATAATCCACTCCGAATCGGGATTTAATTTCCCTTCCTATACGATTGGCTTCCCGTGCGGTAGCGAAACTCCCTATCCTTACCCGATGATATACGCCTTCGCCTACCACTTCGATATCCTCGATATATGTGGTATAACCCCGCGCCGTAAATTTATCGGCAGCTTCTTTTGCCCTGTTGTAATCCTTAAAAGAATAAATCTGCAGGCAATAACCTTTTTTGGTAAATGTGGGGTTTTCGAAGGGAGCAGTTTCTTCTTCGGTTTGGGATGTCGATACGGTAGTGTCAACAGGGGTTTCTTGGGCTGTTTCCTGAGACACTTCCTTCTTTTTTTTCCCGCAACCGCTAAAAACAAGAAACATTGCCGAAAGGATGAACGCGACTAATACTCGAAAAAACATAAATCCTCCTCAATCGAAATCCATAAATTCCCTTTAAATTCAAAAATAACATTCAACCGTTCCAAATGTCAAACTAAATCCATCCGAAAATGCAATGAAACGACAATTATACATCGATACATCCCTCTCCAAATTCTTTCATTTAACTTAACGATTCGGGTTCCCAGATTAATACCCATTAAAGGTTTTTGATAATTCACCCGATTCCCTTAAAAAAGAGCGAATTATGTTGACGGCTATAAATAGTATATTTATTATAGCCTTTGGTAATAATCTGGAAATGGCATTATGAATATCGTTAGATTCCTAAAACCTGAACTTATAAAACTCGAACTCGAGACCACAGATCCGATTATCGAGGAGGATTCGCCTGTAAACCCGTCAAAAATCCTTTGGCAGAATAAGGAAAAGATTATAATCGAATTGGCTGACCTTTTGGACAGGAGCGGAAAAGTCCGAAATGTAAAAAGATTAGCAAAGGATTTAATCCAGCGTGAAAAAAAGGCGACCACCGGCATAGGACACAGAATAGCCATTCCACATATACGCACGATACAGGTATCGCAATTCGTTATGGGTTGTGCCCGCAGCACTCCGGGCGTTTATTTCGATTCGCTCGATGGCGAGCCTGTCCATCTATTTTTCCCAATGGCTGCACTTCCCAATGATGATACTATTTACCTTAAAGTATTCAAAACGCTTGCGGAAGCTCTTCGATATAAGGGGTTTCGGGAAAAATTAATGGCAGCCAAAGATGAGTTTGAGGCTATGAGGGCATTTAGGGAAATCGAATAGCTATTAATTACTTTCGGATAAATTCCCAACTATTGCTTTAACAATTGAGCCTATAAATTAATCCTTTCTATTTATATTTATCCTTTGCGGATCAGCTACACCCCTATGAACTCTTTTGGAGGAATTATAATTTTCACTACTGTAAATGCTTTCCTCGTAAGGCGCAGATACTGCGAGGGGTCCCAGAATCTCGACACGCACCTTATTCCCCGCTTGTATGGAGTGCGTCTCGGGAGGAATGATTATAAGCCCGTTCGCAATCGACAATGCCCATAATTCCCCTGCGCTTCGCTCCAAAATGGGCGAAACCGTAAAACCGTCTTGTTCGACTTTAACAACAGCCTTAAAAAACTGGGTCATAGATGGGTTTACGCGCAACTCCTTCGTAATCCTCGCAATGACCTCCAATTTTTTAATATCCTTTAATCCTGATTGACGGGAGATAAGCGGTTTCACTAATTGATCAAATAAAACCGCAACAGACCATAGATTTCCGGAAACTCCAAAAATCGGGATACCTTCGTAATAACCAAATAAAACCGACTTACCGGGCTTTATAGCCACCCTCCAAAATTTTAATTCGATATTAAGCTCCCGAAAACACTTTTTTAGAAAATTGTAGTTTTCAATGGATCGCCCAGCCATAATTATTATCTGATCGCAGGATTTACAGCTTTTTAGTATCTCATCCAACCTTTCGGTTGAGAAAGGGCTGGGCCCCATATATATAAATTCTGCACCACTTTGATTTATAAGTGAATTTAGAAACTGATTTCTGGAAATGCCGGGGTTCCTATCATCTTCGGAATCGGATAAAAACTCATCCCCCAGAGATATCAATCCTATTTTAGGTTTTTTATAAACATTTACATCATCCATTCCAATCTCAACCAAACGTGCCATATCCGCGGCATTCAGCACCCTCCCGGCAGGCATCAGGCTATCCCCCACCGAAACTTCCTTTCCCACTCTGACAATATTCTGCCAGGCACGAACTTTCACATAAACATTAAGCTTTGCTCCTTCTGTGCGAGCGACATCTTCGAACTTCACAACAGCATCAAAACCATCGGGAACTCTTACCCCAGCACTTACCTTAACTACATTCCCTTTCTTCGTTTTTCCCTTAAAAATCCTACCCGGCTTGGATTCACCAACAATTGTCATTTTCGCCGGTTTCGAACGAAGGACCTGTAAGGTATCCGAAGCCGATAACGCATAACCGTCTATAGCGGCAAGGTTGTATTTTGGGATATTTTGCTTACTTACAATAGATTCTCCCAAAATCCGCCCGTATGATTCCGCTGTGGGAATTTTTTCCAACCCCAGGGGAACGACACCCTCGAGAATAATTTGAACGGCTTTATCCAATGTAATCATCCCTACCCTCTTAATTGGATTAATTTTGGACCACCATCTTCTATTTTTAATAAAAAGAAAAACATCAAATATAGTATTCTTCTATATAAAAACCCTAAACCTGTCGATCATTCCTGTCAAGCAATAAATTTAATCTTGCGAGCGAAAAAATCGAAATATTATTAACTAATATGCCTTGTTCTCTTTAAGGATATTTGTTAACATAAATTAACGATTTAAATAAATATTTTTTAAATTATATTAATAAAATAACTATTTTGTTCAAACCAAAGCCGATTCTTTTGCGTAAAACAAAGGAACAGATTATCGAGCGAAAATGTTTAACTGATGGAAATTGGAAATTTTAATTTGGAAATATTATGGTAATATATTCGATTATAGCCACCATTTTTGTTTTAGGCGTATTAATATTTGTTCATGAATTAGGGCATTTTATCGTTGCGAAACGCTCTGGGGTGAAGGTGGAGCGGTTCTCTTTAGGATATCCGCCAAAGATGATAGGTTTCAAACGGGGCGAGACGGAATATTGTATTTCTTGGATTCCATTCGGCGGGTATGTTAAAATGGCTGGAGAAAATCCCGATGAGGAAGAATTGACCGGTGCGCCCTATGAGTTTCAATCGAAACCTATCGGAATACGAGCAGCCATAATCGCCGCCGGTCCAATAATGAATTTTGTAGCCGCAATACTGATATTCTGGATGGTATTTTTATTTTCGGGGGTCGCCGTCGTCGATACAAATTCGGCGGTTATAGGTTTAATTTCCCCCAACGGACCAGCTGCTAAAGCCGGTATTATACCCGGAGATGAAATAGTTTCCATAAACGGTATTCCGGTACATTCTTTTGAAGAAATGGCAAAGCAGATATATAAGGAGGTGGAAAAACCTATAGTCGTCGAATGGATAAGAAACGGGAAGACGCATCTTGCGACGATCATAACTATGAAAGATGAAGTTGTCGATGCTCACGGAGAGAAAAAAGTGGTCGGAAAAATCGGGATTGGGCCACAGACCAAAACAATACAAAAAGGGTTTTTTGACTCATTCACCGAAAGCATAAAAACTTCAGTTTCCATCATCATTCAGCTCATAGGTGTTATAATCGGTTTATTTTCCGGGGCAATATCTATTAAAGCTATGGGAGGGCCGGTCCAGATAGCCCAGATGGCAGGGCAGACGGCTCAATTAGGTTTTTCGAGTTTGATGACTTTTACCGCCTTTTTATCCTTAAATCTGGGATTATTAAATATCTTACCTCTTCCCGTTTTAGACGGAGGGCATCTTACTTTTTTGGCGATTGAAAAACTTAGGGGAAAGCCGATATCTTTTGAGACAAAAGCTCGGATTCAGCAGGTCGGGATATTATTGCTCTTGGTGTTAATGATAACCGTAACTTATAACGATATCCTAAGAATTTTCAAATAGACTTTTTAACAGTTTCATCGTATAATTAAAATTAAGAACAAAAATCAGCGGAGTCTATTAATATGCAATTTAAAATTTCATCAATCTTTGGCAAATCAAAAAGAAAAAGGAAAAAGGTCAAGCAATCTTTCAGGGAAACCGTTTGGGAGTATATCAAATCTTTGGCAATAGCATTAGTATTGGCATTGATGATAAAAACTTCTATCGTCGAAGCATATAAAATTCCTTCCGGCTCAATGGAAGATACCCTCCTTGTTGGCGATTTCCTTTTAGCCAATAAATTTATCTATGGTATGCGGCTGCCTATTCCATTCACGGATATAAGACTTCCGGCGCTGAGAGAACCAAAACCGGGCGATATTATTATTTTCAAATATCCGAAAGACCCATCGGTGAACTATATTAAGCGATGCATCGCTACCGCCGGGCAGGTGGTTGAGATCAGAAATAAGGTCGTTTATGTAGACGGAAAAGTGTTTCCGGATCCGCCCCATTCCAAACATACCGACCCGCATATTTATCCCGCGGGGGTATATGGAGTAAGGGACAATATGCCCCCGACAAGAGTTCCTCCGGGAATGCTTTTTATGATGGGGGATAATAGGGACAATTCCGCAGACTCCCGCTTTTGGGGGTTTCTTGACAGGCGATTGGTCTTGGGCGAAGCGATGTTGATTCATTGGTCCTGGGCACCTGATAAGAATGCACCACGATTAACCCTTTCCAACCCCTTATCAATCCCAAAGCTTTTAATTTATGATATACTCCATTTTCCCCAAAGGGTCAGATGGTCGCGTTTGGAAACAATAATCAGATAATTTACTATCGTTTTAATCACACATTATTTCCGTAATATTAAATGTCTTTTGGCTTGGAATTTTTTATACGAATAGTATTTTAACATTTATCTAAACCAAACTAAGGCCGATTGGGTAATCGCGCCGTAATCGAAAAACGATTAATCGAGTTTTGGCTCCACATTTTCCAAAATATATTTATGGACTTTCGGAGAGGCTGCCAGAAATCCTTGTTTTTGAAAAACATCATCCTTTAGATAACGAAGAGTATCCCCGAAGATATCGGTCATTACACCGCCGGCGGCTTCAAGTATCGCTTGAGGAGCACAGCTATCCCACTCTTTGGCATAGCCCGAAGGGTGATAATAGAAATCAGCTCTACCCGTGGCGACTACACTTATCTTCAATCCCACACTGCCGGTTATGAACTGGTTTTTTATATTCAATTCGGAGATTATCTTATCGACGACCTTAGGCCTATGGGAACGGGAGACAGTAATCGTGAGGTTGTTCGGGTCGAATTCCGTTTTTACTTTGAGCTGTTTCACCTTACCGTTGTCACTCCAGAATGCTCCGTTGTTTTTAGACCCATAAAACAACCAACCTTTCGCCATTTGATTTACAGCTCCGGCGACGGGGATCCCATTTTCGCAAATTCCTATCATAACGGCGAATTCACCGTTATGGGCGATAAATTCTTTGGTCCCATCGAGGGGATCTATTATCCAGACGAAACGCTTTTCCCTCAACGCCGGAACATCCGATTGCTTAAAAGATTCTTCCGACAATATACCATCCTCAGGAAAAATCTTCGGGATTTCACGCTCGAGAAATTCGCTGACCGACATATCGGCGGCAGTAACGGGATCATCAACACCTTTATAATTCACCTCAATAGTGTCGTTGTAAAATCCAAGAGCGATATCCGCAGCTTCCTTGATTAAATCAAGTGCATAATCAAGTCGTTTTTCAATAGGCATAACAATCCTCATCCAAATAATAAATTAGCAACAAGATAATCCGAGACCAAAATCAAAACAGAGGCATATACCACCGCTCTGGTTGTTGATCTCCCCACTCCCTCGGCACCACCTTCGGTAATAAAACCCTGATAACATCCCATAAAGGCGATAATAATACCGAAAATCCCCGCCTTAATTAGTCCGGCAAAAAGATCTTTCAGTTCGAAAAATTGTTTCATTCCATTTAGAAATGTGTATGATGAAACATCAATAAAGAAAACGGAAATAGTCAATCCTCCCAATATCGCTACGAAATCGGAAAAAACAGTTAGTACCGGCAACATCACCACACCGGATATTGTTCTTGGCATAACCAAGAATTCAACCGGATCCAATGCCATCGTTTCCAAAGCGTCAATTTGTTCGGTTACTTTCATAGTTCCCAATTCCGCGGCTATGGCCGCTCCAACTCTTCCCGCTACCACCAAACCGGTTAAAACCGGACCCAACTCGATAACTACCGCTTTACCTACGGCGGTGCCGAGATACCGAAGGGGAACATAACCATGAAACTGGTAAGCCGCTTGAAGGGCGGAGACCGCCCCCGTAAATATAGAGGTGAAAATTACCAACGGAAGGGAATTTATTCCCATAAAAACCATTTGCTCGAATATTAAATGACGGCGCTTAAAAGCCATCGGCAAGGAAAGCACCGTTGATTTTACCATCAAGGATATTCCTCCGATACCGATGAAAAAACTGATGACCTTAGAGCCAAAAATACTCAGAAAGCGTTCTATCGGTTTATCGATGGATTTAGTTTTCAAAACGAATTCATCCCTTTCATCATTGAAACAAATTTACATTTTAGTTTGTGTATGCGCAATACAAAACCACAATATACGCTCCCTCGAAATATTTTATTGCAATTAAATAAGCGATGTTCTTAAATTACGAAACCAGAATACGGCAAAGTATTCCTAAAAAATATGAGAGAAATTAAAAAAATAGGTGTTATTCTTTTAATTGACTTTCTTAGAATAGTAATTTAAATTAAAATGTGGGTGATATGATTATAAATCTCGAAATGGTAGGCAAAATAGCTGCTTTGGCTCATCTGGAACTTACAGACAAAGAAAAACAACAGCTGCTAAAAGATCTTAATAACATTTTATCATATGTCAAACAATTAGAGGAAGTCGATGTATCGGATGTAAGCGAAACATCGCATGCTCTTGATATTCCCATCCGCTTTCGTGAGGATATGATAGAAGAATCCTTAAGGACTGAAGATGCATTGAAAAATGCGCCCGAAAAAAAGAACGGATATTTCAAAGTTCCCCGTGTGATTTAAGCAAAATATCTCCCCTATTTGAGCCAATCCTTTTTCTTGAATAAATTTAAGAAATCGGATTTTTTCTTTTTTTCGTCGAAAGCGCAACCGATTTCCGCCCCAAGCAACAGGATAAATGAGCTGTAATAAATCCAAAACACGGCGATTGCCAATGTCCCAAAACTGCCGTATATCTTTGTGTAATTGGTATAATTACGGACATATATTTCAAAAAGCAGCTTTGCAGCTTCCCAAAAAATAGCGGCAAAAAATGCTCCGAAAGAGGCGGACATCAATGGGATGTTCTTATTGGGCATATACTTATAAATCAAAGTAAAAACTATCATCGAAATCAATATTGGCAGGATAACCTGCATTATCCTACCGAGCAAGCTTATTTCGGATAAGCTAATGTTAATTATCGGCATAGGCTTTCTCGAAGCAAATGTATATAAAGTGGTAAACATAATCGATAGTATCAAAGCCAAAACCGACACCGGGACCAATATCATAGAAAGCAATTTACTCTTCCAAAATGGTCTCCCCTGCTCAACCTTCCATACCGCATTAATGGAATTCTCCACCGCGGAAAATATTCGCGAACCTGCCCATATCAATCCTCCCAAACCGATAGCCCCGAAAACGACTTTCTTACGAACGAAATCGTGGAGGAAATCTATAATGGATGTTGTCGAGGAGGGAATAACTGCTATTAAAAAATCGGCTACTTTTTGAAATGCGTCTTCGGAAGAATTCAAGACATAACCGGAGGCGGATATGAACACTAAAAGTAATGGAATTATCGAAAGTAAGGCGTAAAAAGATATAGCCGCCGCCATCAAGGAGATATTATCCCTATAAAATGTATGTATATATGCGTCCTGAAATACCCCAAGTAAAAATTTTCCTAAAGCCATAAATTTACCCCCAAGCGCTTTTATCCTATTCTCGGGGGGTACTCTCTTTTTGCCATTGGAGTTCTTATCCATTTTCAGGTATTTCACCTTTTGAATCAAAAACTTTTTTCAACCATTTCTCATCTTTTATTTTTACATTCAACTGCTTTGCTTTTACAATTTTGCTTCCGGGATTTTCTCCGGCGATAACAAAATCGGTTTTCCTTGAAACGGATGACGAAACTTTTGCCCCTAATTGCTCCAACATATCTTTCGCTTTTTCACGAGTAAAAGATTCCAAAGTTCCGGTTAGCACAAAGGTTTTTCCCAATAATGGGAGGTTTTCCCGTTCCATATTCTCAACCGGGAAGACGACTCCGGCTTTCTTTAATTTTTCGATAAATCGGATATTCCTCTCTTCACGAAAATAATCGAAAATAGATTGGGCGACGATAGGTCCTATCTCGTTAACCGTTATCAATTCGTCCGTTGTCTTTTCAGAAAGCGCATCGATCGATCCGAACTCCTTTGCCAAAACAGAGGCTAAATGTTCTCCCACATTCGGTATCCCCAAAGCGAATATGAGGGATTTCAAAGATGGATGTTTGGATTTTTCAATAGCATCCAAGATGTTTTGAGCGAGTTTGTTGCCCGTTCTCTCAAGTTTGAATATATCTTCTTTCTTTAAGAAATAAAGATCAGCTGCATCTCGAATAATTCCTTTATCAAGCATCTGCTCCACTATTTTATAGCCTAAACCGTCGATATCCATAGCACCGCGTGAAATGAAATGACGAAGATACTCCTTTTGCTTTGCCGGGCAACTTATATTAAGACACCTTACGGCGGCTTGTCCTTCCAACCTTTCTACAGACGCTCCACAAACCGGACACTTCTTCGGCATTTCAAACGGCTTTTCATTTCCCGTTCTATATTCCTTGATAACCTTCACAACTTCCGGAATAACATCCCCAGCCCGTTCAACGATAACGGTGTCGCCTATACGGATATCCTTCCTTTTAACCTCATCCTCGTTGTGTAGCGTCGCCCTGCTGACTTTTACCCCGGCGATATGCACCGGTTTCAATACCGCTACGGGCGTTAAGGCGCCGGTTCTCCCCACACTGACTACAATATCTTCCACTGTCGTCTGTTCCTGACTCGGAGGAAATTTCCACGCCACAGCCCATCGAGGGCTTCTGGACAGCTCTCCTACCTTCTCTCTCAAATCAAAATCATTCAGCTTTATAACGGTGCCGTCTATCTCAAATTCGTATTCATCACGATTATTAAGGATATAATTATATCTTTTTATGACTTCATCCTTATTATGGCAAAGAAAAGCATATTTGGGAGTTTTGAATCCAGCTTTCTTCAGGTAATTCAACAGGGACTCTTGATTTTTTATATCAACACCAATCACTACCCCTAAGCCATAAGCCACAAAGTTGAGAGGGCGAGATGCCGTTATTGAAGAATCAAGCTGCCGTACGGATCCTGCCGCCGCATTACGAGGATTGGCAAATAATTCCTCTCCTTTCTCAGACCGCTGTCTATTAAGATTTTCAAAATCCCTTTTGCTCAATAGTACTTCCCCTCGAATCTCAATAAGTTTCGGGACATTTCCGTGGTTATACAACTTCAATGGTATTGTGCGGATAGTTCGAAGGTTGGCTGTTATATCCTCACCTATCAAACCATCTCCCCGAGTCAAACCCATAGTAAGAACCCCGTTCTCATAAATTAATTCCACTGCCAACCCATCGAATTTAGGTTCCAACATATAAGCAATTTTATCTTCCGACAGACCGGTTAATTCCAGTATCCGCCTATGAAAATCCAAAAAACCGCCCTCGGTAGTAACTTTGTTTAAGGAGAGCATCGGTAAACGATGAGGGACGCTATGGAAGGATTTCAAAACAGCCCCGCCTACTTTCAGGGT
Organism: Candidatus Zixiibacteriota bacterium; assembly: GCA_026983835.1. GTDB lineage: Bacteria > Zixibacteria > MSB-5A5 > UM-FILTER-46-8 > UM-FILTER-46-8 > JALSTH01. The sequence continues at coordinate 19,518 of JALSTH010000108.1, forward strand.
GGGGCTGTCAGGAGTCCGTATTTTCGGATATTTTTTTTCGAGTTCTATTAGGCGGTCGAACAACCTATCGTATTCGGCATCGGTAATTTCGGGATTATCCAATACATAATATCGATAATTATGATAGTTGATTTTATCCCGAAGCCATTTTGCTTCATCCAATATGCTCTGCGGTATATCGTCCAATTGATATTTCCCGAAATATAAATAACCTGATTACCTATCAACCGCCACGGCGCCCCCTTGTTCCACCGAGAAATTTCTCTTTGCGTTTCCGTTTGGTCCCACGGGTATCGTGCCTCATCTTATTCCGGGCGAAATCTTTGAACCTTTCTTTGCTCTCGGCTAAGCGACGCTGTTCCTCTGTTAACCACTCATGTTTAACCTTGTCTGTTTTTGTTTCTTCCCCTTGCTGTTTTTCATCTTGCTGTTTTTCATCAACTTCCTCGAGTTCTTCCCGGTTTTGCTCCACCTCATCATTTGTTTTGTTTTTATCTTCGGGCATAAACACCTCCATTTATGAGTGCATCTTTAAGTTAACATCGGAAGGAACCACTTGTCAATCACTAAAGCGAGTTTACTTGAGAAGGTAAAACCTCCGTACCACTTTCTTATCTCATTATTGTTATACGCTTGATGTGATTCTATTTCTCATTGTTTTTTAGAAAATTAAAAATCATCGCATCCATTTACACCTATATACGAATATGCACCAATCGGTAGAACCGCAACAAGAACTTTAAGAAACATCCTCTCCCATCGACATCCACAACTCGATTGTACCACTCGATAAAATCGGGAATAAAAAAACCCGCAACTTAAATCAAAGAAATTTTAATTGCGGGTTTAAGTTCGATTATTTCAAAAGATGCTTACTTACAAGTTTTGTCATTTCGAACATATTAACTTGTTTTTTGCCTCCGAAAACAAGTTTAAGTTTCTCATCGGCATTTATCATTCTTCGATTCTTCGCATCCTGAAGCTTATTTTTCTTGATGTATATCCATAGTTTCTTGGTAACCTGAGTACGCGGGAGAGGCTTTTTACCCACTACAGCCGCAAGTTCGGGGGAAGGAGTTAAAAGTTGTACTGCTGCTCCTTGAGGTTTACGCTTAGCCTTTTTCTTTGCAGTTTTCTTTTTGGTCGCTTTTTTCTTGGCGGTTTTCTTTACAGTTGCCTTTTTTACAGTTTTTTTCTTCGCCACCTTTTTCACAGCCTTTTTCGTTTTTTTCTTAATACTCTTTTTCGCTTTTTTCGTAGCCTTTTTCTTTACGGCCATTTTACCTCCTTCGGTAAATTCAATTACATACTGATTAAATCCTTTTATTTCTATAAAGCTTTAGCACTATTATACCTTATTTTCAAGTAAAAAATGGTAGTTTTTATATTTTTTTTCAAAAAAACTAATGTGCGAATTACCTCAATCCTATTCCTTTATCCGAATTTCGGAAACCAAAACAATCTATTACCTAAGCTTTTGAATTGACATACAAAGGAAAATCGCATAAATAACACAGGAAAATATGATGTAAAATGGAAACTATGTTGAAGAACAGCCTGCTTTCTGCCGAAAATATAACCAAGAGCTATCTTAGCGGAGATTCAAAATTAATGGTATTGAAAGGAGTAACTTTCAATATCTATGCGGGTGAAATCGCCGTTTTATTGGGAGCATCCGGAAGCGGGAAAAGCACCCTATTAAATATACTTGCAGGTATAGATATGCCCGATGAAGGCAAAGTAATTTTGGAAGGCGAAGAATTGACACAATATAATGATGACCAATTAGCCGATAAGCGAAATATGGATATAGGTTTTGTTTTTCAATTCCATCATCTTCTGGGGGATTTCACGGTTTTGGAAAATATTATGCTACCCGCTTTAATTGGTGGAACCCAACCCGATTCGGCTCGTAAAAAAGCATTGGAACTATTAGAAGTGGTCGGTTTATCGGACCGTGCCAAACATAAACCGGGTGAGATATCGGGAGGTGAAGCGCAACGGGTTGCTGTTGCAAGGGCTTTGGTAAATGATCCGAAATTAGTTTTGGCTGATGAGCCTACCGGTAATTTGGATGCGAAAAACGGCCATAAGCTTTTAGGTCTATTGTTCGATTTAAACCGAGAGAGGAATTTAACCTTTTTTATCGCTACTCACAACAGGGAACTTACGAAAGGGCCCCGACGGTTAAACTTGGTAGAAGGTAGGATATATGAAAATTAACTCTATGAAAGGGATGCGAAAATGCTCTGTCAGGATTGCCATAAAAACGAAGCGACTGTGCATCTCACACAGATTATTAACAATAAAAAAGTTGAGTTGAACCTCTGTAAGAGCTGCGCTGAGAAGCGTGGTTTCCATAGTCCGTTCGAAAAGATGCCTTTTCCATTGGCACAGTTTCTGACAGGCATGTTGAAGGAAAAAGGCGAGATTACCAGAAATGGTCTCCAGACCCTTAAATGTCCAAATTGTGGGATGACTTTCACCGAATTTTCAAAAATGGGTCGATTAGGATGCGGCAGCTGTTATACCGCTTTTAGGACACAGCTGAAGGATCTGTTAAGGAAGGTTCATGGCTCCAACGAACATAGGGGGAAAACCCCTTCCACTACTGTCAAGGAACTCAAGCCTATCCGCGAGGAGAGGAAACTTAAGGAACAACTTCGGCAGGCGATTGAAAAGGAGGATTTCGAGACCGCTGCGATAATCCGTGATAAGCTGAAGGAACTGATGGAACTATGCGAAGATAAATAGGCAATACGGGGAGGAATAAAATGTTTGATGATATGATAAGACACCCAGCTACCTGGCTTGAGGGCAACGGCACCGAAGCTGAGATAGTGCTTTCCGCACGGGTAAGGCTTGCCAGAAATATCTCCGGGTTGCGTTATCCTCCTATAGCTCAACAGGAGGACCGTGAAAAAGTACTTGCCTATGCGGAGGATGCCATAACATACGGGAAGGATTTTCTTAAAGGAAGGTTATTATATGTTAATGATATGGATATAATCGACCGGGATTTCCTTATAGAACGGCATCTTGTCTCCCCGGAATTTATGCAGAATGCCTCCGCGCGGGGTTTGTATATTGGTCCGGAAGAAAAATTATGCATTATGATTAATGAAGAAGATCATCTAAGAATTCAAGCTATATCTTCCGGTTTGACTATCGAGGATTCTTTCGATGAGGCGAGCAGGGCCGATGATTTTCTCTCTAAGAGGTTGGAGTTCGATTTCGATGACGAATTTGGTTATCTGACCTCCTGTCCCACTAATGTGGGAACGGGTATGAGAGCTTCGGTTTTAATTCATCTTCCGGGTTTGGTATTGACGCGCGATATAGAAAATGTAATCTCGCGCATTACAAAATTGGGTTTAGCCGTTAGAGGCTTTTACGGTGAGGGAACCGAGGTTTTAGGGAACCTATTCCAAGTTTCCAATCAAACGACCTTGGGACGCAGTGAGGAAGATATTATTGAAAGCTTGGGGCAGGTTACCAATCAAATAATAGATTACGAAAACGAAGCCCGTGAGAAACTTTTCCGTGATGCACGGGATCAGATAGAGGACAAGATTTGGCGCGCCTATGGCATCCTAAGCAATGCGCGTATTTTAACCAGCGAAGAAGTTATGAATCTCCTATCCGCGGTGAGGTTGGGTTATGGTATGGGGGTGATAAAAGATATAAGTCTGAATGTCATTAATGAGTTATTGCTATTCAGCCAACCGGCTCATCTGCAAAAATACCTTAAGATGAAAATGGGGGCTGAAGAGAGGGATTTCGCACGCGCTAAATTAGTACGGCAGAAACTCGCCAAATCAGTTGCAAGCGGTTAGGGTTTATAAATTATAAAGGAGAGGACCGATTATGAATGAGATGTTCACCGAAAAGGCTCGTAGAGCAATAGAATATGCTCGTGATGAAGCGGCAAGGCTGAAACACGATTATATCGGCACCGAACATCTTCTGCTCGGCTTGATTAAACTCGGCGAGGGAAGAGCCATTGAGATATTACAAAATGTCGGTATTGATCTTTCGGAGCTCAAACAATCCATCGAGGATGTGGTAAAGCCGTCCGGAGGCACTATGACTTTGGGACAGCTGCCGCTTACGGCCAGAGCCAAAAAAACTTTGGAGGTGTCCGGCAATGAAGCGAGAGCTCTCAAATCCAAAGATATAGACACCGAACATATCCTCTTGGCGCTGATGAAGGACGAGGAAGGTGTCGCGGCGCAAGTTTTGGCAATGTATGAGTTGGATTACAAGGAAGTTTACGAGGAGCTCCGTAATATACAATCGGGTAAACCGTCTTCATTTCCACGAAAACGAAAAAAATCCAAGACCCCGGCATTGGATCATTTCGGGAGAGATCTAACGGAATTAGCAAGGCGTGGAAAGCTCGATCCAATTATAGGCCGCGAAAACGAAATAGAACGCGTGACTCAGGTCCTCTCCCGCAGGAAGAAAAATAACCCCGTTTTGATAGGCGAACCGGGCGTTGGAAAAACCGCTATTGCCGAAGGATTGGCTCAACGCATAGTTGCAGGTAAAATCCCGCAGACTTTGGAAAATAAGAGGTTGGTCACTTTGGATATGGCATCCCTTGTTGCGGGGACAAAATATCGCGGGCAGTTTGAGGAACGGCTCAAGACGGTAATGAACGAGATAATGAACTCGAAGGATGTTATTATCTTTATCGATGAGCTTCATACAATTGTGGGTGCTGGCGGAGCGGAAGGATCCCTTGATGCTTCCAATATTTTCAAACCGGCTTTATCCCGCGGGGAACTGCAATGTATAGGCGCTACAACCCTAAATGAATATCGAAAATACATCGAAAAGGATGGCGCATTGGAACGCCGATTCCAAACCGTAATGGTTGATCCCCCTTCCAAAGAGGATACGATTAGAATCCTCAAGGGCTTACGCGAAAAATATGAGGAGCATCATAAAGTTGAGATAACCGATGAAGCTATCGAAGCGGCTGTAAATTTATCGGATAGATATATTTCCGGTAAATTCCAACCCGACAAAGCTATAGATGTTATCGATGAGGCTGGCAGCTATGCCCATTTGACCATCTATACCAAGCCCCAGAGCTTTACGGACCTTGAAGAATCCATTGCCCAAATCCAAAAGGAAAAAGAGCAAGCGGTTAAAAACCAGGAGTTTGAACGTGCAGCTCAACTTCGGGACGATCTGAAGTTTAAGAAGGAAGAGCTTGAAAATATGAGAAAACAGTGGGAAGATAGCAAAAACAAACAAAGGGTCAAATTGACTGAAGAAGATATCGCCAAGGTCATTTCCAAAATGACCGGAATCCCACTGTTTAGACTGGAGGAAGCGGAATCAAAAAAATTGCTCAGGATGGAAGAAGAACTCAGCAAGGTTGTTATCGGTCAGGATGCGGCAATATCAACAATCACCAAAGCCATTCGTCGGGCAAGGGCCGGTTTAAAAGACCCCAAGAGGCCTATAGGCTCGTTTATTTTCCTCGGTCCCACCGGAGTTGGCAAAACGGAATTAGCGAAAAAATTGGCGGAATTTTTATTTGAGGATGAAGAGTCTTTGGTCAGAATCGATATGTCCGAGTATATGGAAAAATTCGCCGTATCCCGTCTTATCGGCGCCCCCCCGGGATATGTCGGTTATGAAGAAGGCGGACAGCTAACGGAAAAGGTACGCAGAAAACCCTATTCGGTTGTGCTTTTGGATGAGATAGAAAAAGCTCATCCCGAAGTATTCAACATTCTATTACAACTTTTCGATGATGGACAGTTAACCGACAGCTTTGGGCGGAAAGTAGATTTCCGTAATACAGTAATTATTATGACTTCAAATATGGGCGCGAGGCAGATTAAATCACAGAAAACATTAGGATTCCATAAAGACGATGAAAAAAACAGTTTTGAACAGATGTCTGCAACTATAAAAGAGGAACTGAAGAGAACTTTCAACCCTGAGCTTCTCAACCGTCTCGATGAAACAATCATATTTCGGCAGTTAGACAGGGAAGATGTATTTAAGATAGTAGATATCGTTATACGGGAAGTATCTGAGAGATTGAATGCCAAAGGGTATGAGTTTTTCTTATCCGATGAGGCTCGTTCCTTCTTGGTTGATAAGGGATTTGATCGTTCTTTCGGTGCGCGTCCTTTACGGAGAGCAGTGCAAAAGTATGTCGAAAACCCGTTGGCGGAGGAAATTTTAAGGGGCACATTCGACAAATCCAAAAAAATTATTGTAAGCGTAAAGGATAAGGATAACTTACTATTTTTACCCGATATCGAAAGGGAGGAAGCACACAACCTGAATTAACTCCAACCCAATAAACTCGTTTGAGTATTTATAAGGTTAAAACAACGCTCTAAAAGAAAAGGCTGCCGTGATGGTCAGCCTTTTTATTATTGAAAATCCTTTTGGAAGTTTGATGTTCGGTATTATAATAACCGCTGAACCTAAAATTGTAATCAGCGTATAAATAATCGGTGTTATGAAAAGATTTATTGTCGTCTTCACTGTATTTTTAGCTGTAATTTCCATATCAGCCTCAGTTGGAATCACAGCCGAAAAACCACATTCGGATTTATTTACTATAGCCAGGCTGAAATATGGCGGAGGTGGGAATTGGTATTGGGGCAATTCCGCTATCCCCAATATGTACAAGTTCCTCGCTGAAAACACCAATATCCCCGTCAGTTATAAAGAGCCTAAATTAACCGCCGATGATGAGCAGCTGTTTAATTATCCTTTCCTTTTCCTTACGGGACATGGAAACATTAAGCTTACCGATAGCGAAATCAAAGCCTTAAGGCGCTATTTTGAGTCAGGGGGATTCCTGTTCGCCAATGATTCTTATGGATTGGACAAAGCGCTTCGGAGAGAACTTAAAAGAGTTCTACCGGAATCGGAATTGGTGGAATTGCCATTCGACCACGAGATCTATCATTGCTATTATAATCTCCCGAACGGTCTGCCCAAAATTCACAAACATAATGGGAAACCCGCGCAAGGATTTGGAATGTTTTTAAATGGGCGGTTGGTCGTATTTTATGCCTATGAATCGGATATCGGTGATGGATGGGAGGATTATGAGGTTTATCACGACCCCCCCGAAAAACATATTGAAGCCTTAAAAATGGGAACAAATATAATTATATATAGTCTGACGCATTAAGTTAATATATGTTTTACAAACCGCACAATATATACAAAAAATTATCTTTGATGGATAGGCTTAATCGTCTTTGGGCGGCAATCGGGGGAATATTCGTTTTATTTGGGATGGCAGGGATATTAATAATCATCGCAGCCTTTTCATCCTCGCTTTTTGAATTATCCCCTCTCTACAAATATATCTATCTCGCCGTCTCCGTACTGATTTTGGCATTGATAATTTTTAGATACACTCTTTATCCTTTGATAAGGAAAACGGATTATTCACATCTTTCAAGGCGCGTGGAATTATTCCACCCGGAGCTTAAGGATACTCTTTCCGCCGCGGTGGAATTAAGGGATAACCTTAAAAATAATCGCGAGGGTTATTCGCCCGATTTAATCCGATCCGTTATTGATGAGGCCTCCAAAAAGGCGGCAGATTTGGATTTCAATTCCTGCTTGGATAAATCCTCTACGGCGAAAAAAGCAAAACTGGGAACCGCGATAATAGTAATCGTTATTGGACTATTTCTATTATACCCTTCCGCTTTCCTGTATGGAATAAAGGACTTTTCCAGCCCTTCGGTCATATTTAAGAAACCCACGCCGTTTATCTTAAGTGCCATCCCTGGGGATGCTGAAATCCTGAAAGGGGACGATATTACTGTTGGAGCGGTAATCAAAAAAAATCCGCTGTACAAAAACGGTAAAATCTCCCCTAAAAAATTGGAGATGGTTTGGAACTATGTGGGAAATGACAATGAACATATTCTGCCAATGACCCCTGTTGAGAAAGCTAAAATATCCGATTCTTCATTAATCAACGCTTCTTTTGTGGCAAAAGTAGAGAATGTAAATCAACCATTTAATTACAAAATTATCTCTTCGGAAACCGAAAGCGAAAAATATAATATAACGGTGGTGGATAAACCTAAAATAGTCAGCATAAAGCAGAGATTGATTTACCCTTCTTACACCCACCTGCCCACAACAACGATCGATACAAATGACGGTAACATTACAGCTCTTCCCGGGACAAAGGTTGTTTTGAATCTTAAATCCAACAAATCAATTATCGGGGGCAAGGCTGTTTTTGCGAGCGGATATTCTTTGCCTATATCCGTCTATGGGGATAGCGCCAAATTGACATTTCGAGTTAAATCGGATGACTCCTACCATTTTGAAATCATAGACTCCGATAGTTTAACGAATCCAAATCCGATAGCTTTTAGGATTTTCGCTACGCCTGATTTATACCCTGAAGTGGAGATTTCATCCCCGGGCAAGGATTTGGTCATCGGCGATATTTCATCCCTACCGCTTCTTATTAAAGGGAAAGATGATTTTGGTTTCAGCTCGATGAAACTTACCTATCAGACTAAAGGCTCCGATATGGAACAAACTCCGATAACGGTTGATATCCCTTTTGTTTCCGATGGCGAAAATGATATCGCGGTAGGTTATAATTGGGACTTAACCGGCTTGGGTCTTATCCCGGGCGATGAGGTAACTTATTTTGTGACTGTCACCGACAACGACTCTTATTCGGGTCCCAAAACCGCAGAAAGCAAACACTATAGCATTCGTATTCCATCAGTCGATCAAATTTTAGCGGATTTTGATTCCAAACAGGAAGAAAGCACCGATGATTTGGAGAAGGTTATCACCGAACAGGAGGATTTAAATAAAAAAGTCTTGGATTTGAAGCGTGAAATGATGCAACTGGAAAAAACCGACTGGGAAAAGAATCGCCAGATAGAAGAAGCTCTAAAGAAACAAAAGGAGATCTCCAATACTTTGGATGATATCCAAAAAAATATCGAAGACAACATCGAGAAAATCAAACAGAATAAATTAAATACCGAACAGATATTGGAGAAATCCCAGCGGATTGCGGAACTGCTCGATGAGATTAATTCTCCGGAATTAAAGGGAGCACTGGAAAAACTCCAAAAAGCATTACAAAATTTAGATCGCAATGCAATTCAAAAAGCCCTCGAAAACCTTCAATTCTCGCAGGAAGATTATCTTAAAAGGCTCGAACAGACACTGGAAATGCTTAAACGCCTCCGTGCCGAACAGAAATTCGATCAATTAAAACAACTTGCCGATAAAATGGCCGCCGAGCAAAAGGAAATCAAAAAAGAATTGGAATCGTCCAAAAACACTGATTTAGATCATCTTGCAAATAGACAGGATGAGATAAAAAACAAATTGGAGGCTTTTAACAAGGGCTTGGATAAGATGCAAGAACTAAACAAGGAGTCCCCCGTTATACCCGATGAGGATCTCCAATCCGTAAAAGCTCAAGCTGACAGTTCCGGACTTAAGGAGGATATGCAGAAATCATCACAAAATATGCGATCCGGCAAGAAGCAACAAGCATCCGGAAGTTGTAAAAGCGCCTCCAAGAAATTGGACGAACTTGCAGCCAATATGCAATCTTTAATGAATCAGATGCAATCGGGGCAACTTCAGGAGTTGGTGCGGTTATTGAGAAAAGCGTTCAATGATGTTGTTTATTTATCCCAAAATCAGGAGGACCTCCGAGGACGAATAGACTCGGCTGCCCCGTATGACAGCTTGATTAGGAACTTGGCGGCTCCTCAACACTACCTTGAACAAAATACCGAGAAAGTCCATATCACCCTCGACAGCCTTTATCAATTGGAGCCGAGATTGGATCCGTCATTGGGCAACGATTTAACTTTGGCATCCGGGAGAATGAGCGAGGCTATCGATAGGTTGGAATTGAAGTCGAAATCAGCTGTCGTTTCTCAATCCGAAGCGCTAAAGCATTTAAATCGTGCGGGCTTTAAGCTACTACAAATATTAAGGCATATAAACAGTAATAGTAGTTCATCGGGGGGAGGAACCTGCCAAAAACCGGGACAGGGAGGCTCCACACCGCAACTATCGGACCTCGCTCAACAACAGGGCGAGATAAACGCCCAAACTTCCTCTTTGGCACAACAGCTTCGACGAACCGCATCGCAACAGGAAATGCTTGCCCGTATGGCTGCCGAACAGGAGGCCGTCCGTCAAGGTTTGAGGGAATTATTACAGGAGGGAGATTTGGGAAGCTCCGGGAAATTAGGTAGATTGGATGATTTGAACAAAGATATGAAAAAGGTAATTGATGATTTTCAGAAGAATATGGTCAATAGAAATACTTTGCGCAGGCAGGAGAGGATTTTAACAAGGCTCCTCGATGCCAAAAAAGCTCTTAAAACTCAAGGTTATAAAAAGGAACGCAAAGCTGAAGTTGGCAAAAATGTAATTCGATCGGGTCCCGCGCGATTGGCGGATACGAGATCAGAGATACAAGGAAAGTTGAAGCGCCTTCGTGAAGCTCTTAACGAAAACTATCCACCCGAATATAGGGAGATGATTAAATCATACATTGAAGCCTTAACCTCAGAGTTGGCGGGAAACGAATAATTTCTACAAATATGAATGACAAATCGAAAATCGTAAAACAATGGATTATGAATATTCCGAAAAATAACTTATATCCCATTTTCTATTTTGCTTTATTGATTGTATTAGTAATCTCTATTCCCCTAACGAAGGTTTACTCCCAGTGGGATTGGGCGCCTCCGGTTTTCGATAATGGTGAAACAAGATACGCAAAGGAACTTATTGACAAAGGAGAGAACGATAAAGCTATCTCATTTCTTTTGGGAATCTACGAAAAGCAGAAATATAAAAATCACCGTAGGTCGGTTGAATTATTGGTCGAAGCGATGCAGAACGCCAAGGAATACGATCGATTGAGGGATTTTGTGGACGGATACCACAACGATTTTCCGGACTCCCTCAGGGGATATTTATTGGAGGCAAGGGTTTACTTCCTTACGGACAAGGACGATTCGGGCAGAATGGTGTTAATGCGGGCTACCAAAGAATTACCCCAAACGAAGAATAAGTATATCCAAATAGCGACCGAATTTATGCGCAACGGCATTATGCAGGACGCTATCGATACATATTTGAAAGGACGAAAAGACCTCAACAACCCTTTTGAATTCGCTATGGAATTGGCAAACGCATACGAAGTCACCGGTAAATACGGAGATGCCGCTTCCGAATATATGCTGCTAACGATCGGCTCTCCCCGTTTGAAGAATATGTCAAACTCCAAAATAAAAAAATTAATCGAGGATACGGGCGAAACCAAAAACATAATCAGCGCTCTCGAAAAAACCGCAAAAAAATATTCGAATAATACCAAAATCTCTCAAAACGAACCGGGCAAAGTTGAAATACTATCGCTTTTGGGCAATGCGTATCGAGCCGCCGGAGAATATAAGAAAGCACTTAAAACCTATATCGATTACGATAAAAGCACCGAAAAAAAAGGCGCTGCCTTATCCTCTTTCCTCTCGAATTGTTTAGCGGATAAGCAGTATAATTTGACAATTAAGGGCGCGGAATATATTATTAAAACATACGGCGATAAATCGCGGTTCTATTGGCGTTGCAGGGGAATTATCGCTCGGGCGTATCAAGGTAATGGCGATTATAAAAAAGCGGAGGAGTCGTTTCAATCCATTGTAAATGAAACTCCGGACAAATACGCGAAAGCGGAAGCATTAATGCATTTGGGTGAAATAGCTTTTACGGACAAGAAATTCGAGGAAGCAGGGCGATATTATAATCGGATTATCAATGAAATTCCATCCTCCTCCGAAACCACAAAAGCCAAGATGAGACTTGGAGATATACAGCTTTATTCCGCTGATTACGACAGCGCTCTGTCAATTTATTCGGATATCAAATTCATCGGTAAAAACGATATCGAACCGAAAGTAATGTATAAATCGGCTTTAGTCGAGTTTTACAAAGGGGATTTCGGAAAGGCCGTCCTTAACGGGATGAAATATATATTCGATTATCCCGATGGAGAATATGCCAACGACTGCCTTCTTTTAATGGACATTATCCATAATGGGAAATCGGATTCCACATCCCTGCGTGAATTTGCCTTTGCTGATTATAAATACTATATCGGGGATATCGATGCAGCCGACTCGATTTATGCCGCAGTTTCCGAAAAAACAACATCCCAATCCATTAAGGAGGCTTCTTATCTGCGGAGTATGAGATTGGATATAGCCCGGGGTAATTATAATAAAGCCATCGAGAGGATGGAGAATTTCGCAAATCTCTTTCCAAATTCCTATTATATTCCCAATGTCCTTTTGGAACTCGCTGATACATACAAAGATAACTTAAACGATAAGACAAAAGCGGAGCAAACTTACAAGGAAATCCTTAATAAATTTCCGGATTCCTTGATTATCGACCGTGTACGGGAGGGATTGCGGGAGATTACCGAGGAAATATAGCCTTTGTTATTTTATTATGCTGTCTGACTTTTGTTCTTTAATCGGTTTGGTATAATTTTCGCCCGATTCTTTTATCTCGCGGATCTCTTTTTCGAGCTGCCTGATTTTTGCTATATAATTTTCGATTGTGCCTATTTTAGCCTTCATACTAACCCGCATTAAAAGCCCTAAGGCACTGAGCATAAATATTACGGAATTTATCCTCCGGAATATCTCACCATAGTTATAAATCGAATCCAAAAAAGCAATAATTCCCAATACGAATAAAAAAGCACACCACCAAAGCATATCAGCCTCCATATATCCTTTATATCATCCTGTTTCACTTATCGGCAGAAAATACCTTTATTTAATTTCTACCCAATAATTTATTGGATTTCCAGCTGCTTACCGATATCCAACCGCTTATATTCGGCAAGAGTTTTCAATTGACATATATAATAAGTGCAATTACATTATTACGATAATTTCGTATTAAAGCGGCGGGAATATAAGTTTTATGGGTAATCTTGAAAAAAATGTTTTAGTTTTGAATCAAAACTTCGAACCGCTGTCGGTTTGCTCGGCAAAACGGGCGATTGTAATGGTTTTTTTGGGAAAGGCGGAGATAATCGAACGGTATAATGGATATAGGATCCATTCCGTAAGCAACTCTTACCCGCTTCCATCGGTCGTGAAATTGGGCATTTACATTAAAATCCCTTATAAAAGGATATTACTTTCCCGAAAAAATATCCTTAAACGGGACCAGCATAGATGTCAATATTGCGGGCGCACCGATAGGCCATTAACGGTGGATCATATTATCCCCAAACATTTGGGTGGAAAGGATACTTGGGAGAATTTGGTTTGTGCTTGCGTCAAATGCAATTCAATCAAGGGAAATAGGACCCCGGAACAAGCAGGGCTAAAACTCCTCAGCAAACCTCGCAAACCAAATCATATTACCTATATTCAACGCTTTATCGGAATTTCGGACGACCATTGGAAAAGATATTTATTCTTGGATTGAGGATGATTTATGAAAGATGAAATTATTTTATCGGGAATGCAACCGACGGGACAGCTGCATTTGGGAAACTACGAAGGAGCATTGAAAAATTGGGTCAACCTTCAGGATGACTACGAAATGTATTGTTGTATTGTTGATTGGCATTCCTTAACATCCGATTTCGATGACACCGAAGGTTTGAAGGATAGGATAATTCAAATGGCGACGGATTTTCTCGCCGCTGGATTGGATCCATCCAAATGTGCTATTTTTATCCAGTCGGAGGTGAAAGAACATGCTGAACTACACCTTTTATTCTCGATGATAACTCCACTTTCATGGTTGGAAAGAGTACCGTCATACAAAGATAAGGCGAAGGAATTAGGGCTTGATAGTTATGGATTTTTGGGCTATCCCCTTTTACAGGCAGCCGATATTTTGGTTTATCGTGCGGATAAAGTCCCTGTCGGGAAAGATCAACTGCCGCATATCGAATTGACCCGTGAAGTAGCGAGGAGGTTCAATTTTCTTTATGGCGATACCTTTCCCGAGCCGAAAGCTCTGCTGACGAAATTCCCTGTGGTTCCCGGAATCGATGGGAGAAAAATGAGCAAATCGTATGAAAATGATATCAGGATAGCCGATTCCCCAGAAGACACGGCGAAGAAATTAAAAAAAATGTTCACCGACCCGGAAAAGCTTCGCAGAGGAGATGCGGGTCATCCGGACATTTGCCCTGTTTATGCTTTGCACAAAATTTATACACCAAACCATCAAGAAATCGTTCAACCTTGCGAATCGGGAGAGTTGGGGTGTGTCGATTGTAAAAAGCGGTTGACAGAAAACATTAATAAAACACTTGAACCCATCCGCCAAAAAAGGTCCGAACTGAATAATCGACAGGATTATATAATGGATATGTTAAAGGACGGCGCCCGGCGTGCTCGCAAAAGGGCATCGGCAGTTATGGAAGATGTCAGGAAGGTGATGAGAATTGATTGGTGAAACAATAACAACCCCACAAAAAGCAGATACCCAAATCCGATTAATCCCCGATTACTCGGTTAGAATCGAGCTTTTCGAGGGACCGATGGATCTCCTCCTTTATCTGATTGAAAAAGACGAGTTGGACATATATAACATCCGTATTGCGGACATCACCCGCCAGTATCTGGAATATGTCGAACTGATGCGTATGCTCGATTTAGATTTAGCCGGCGAGTTCTTGGTGATGGCGGCTCGCCTTATGCAGATTAAAGCGCGAATGCTTCTCCCCTTCTTTGAGGAGGATGACGAACCGAACCCGAGGGAAGGTTTAATAGAAGCATTGGTCGAATACAGAAGGATTAAAAAAGCGGCTGAACTTATGGCGGATGTGGAATCGCTCTCGAGGTTGCACCATAATTTCAGAGCTCTATACGATGGAAATCAGCAACAGGAAAATCAAACCGAATTGGAAGTAAACCTTTTCGATCTGTTAAGAGCTTTCAGAGAGGTATCGCTTCGTCCCATAGAAGAGGAGGCGTTTCATAAGATTCCCCCCCTGACTATTACGGTGGAGGAAAGAATACAATATCTACTCGATATAATTTCTTCCGATAAAATGAGGTTCACCGACATTTTTCACCCGCAGGATTCTAAATTGATGCTGATCGTTACCTTTGTAGCTCTATTGGAACTTGTTCGCCTTCATAAAATTTCCCTTTACCAAAACAAACCTTTTGGAGAAATATGGATAAGCGCGAGATAAATTTAATCCCGATCGAAACAGAAGAAATAGACAAAGCTATAGAGTCCCTTATAGCCGTTTCGGACAAACCTGTTTTCCCTGAAATATTGTGGGAACTTATCAAAGATACGAAATTTAATGGTTCCGGTATCAGCAAAGCAGGTTTGGAGGCGGAGCTTCGGAATTCCATCTTAAGGTTGAATACAGCATATGAAACTATCGGAACCTCATTCCGAATAGAAAAAATAGCCGGCGGTTATAAGATGATGACCTTATCAAAATACGACCATTTTATCCGCAGATATCTCCACCCGCCTAAATACCAAAGATTGTCTCGGGCTGCTTTGGAAACATTAGCGATAATAGCTTATCGTCAGCCGGTGGTCAGATCGGAAATTGAGCGAATAAGGGGAGTCGCCGTCGATGGCGTATTAAGAACCCTGCTCGATAGAAAACTCGTTAAAATCAGCGGAAGAGCGGATAAACCGGGGAGGCCTTTGCTGTATTCCACCGATACTCCTTTTCTTGAATACTTCGGGTTAAATGACATCTCCGAATTACCGGACGAAAAGGAAATAGAGACACTTATAGGTAAACCATCACAGGACTTCAATAGAAATATCACGATTAAAAGGAGCGCCGAAGCAGATTTCCCTCCCCAGAATTTATCCGCCGAGTCGGATCAAATGACGGAGGTCCCCTCCGATGAGATAGGTGATAAAGACAACGACAGGGACGAATCCGAATTTAATTTGGTCCCCGAGACAGAGAAATAATATAACCGTTAAATTGTTAACCAGCATTATTTGGAAGTATTATGCCTCAAAACATCAGATTAAATGTTTTTTTATCCAGATGCGGGATTTGTAGCCGAAGGGAAGCGGACCAATTCATCTCCGAAGGAAGGGTCAGTGTAAACGGGAATATTACCACCGTTTTGGGAACAAAGGTGATCTTGGGAAAGGATAAAGTCAAGGTGGATGGAATACCGATAAAACTTCCTCGAAAGCATTCTTATTTTATCCTTAATAAGCCTACGGGTGTTGTCACCACGCTAAAAGATCCGAAAAAAAGGAGGGATATCGGAATGTTTATTAAGGAAATAGGCATTCGCCTTTATCCTATCGGGAGGTTGGATTACAATTCCGAAGGGCTTTTAATACTTACCGATGATGGAGAATTGGCGCATCGAATCCAACATCCCCGTTATAAGATCCAAAAGGAATATTTGGTCACTGTGGATAAACCGTTATCGACTTCGGATATTGCAAATATAAGGAAAGGGATTGAATTGGATGATGGCTTTTTGAAGGTATTATCCATCAAGAAAGTTGTCGGAGCGAAACCGGATCCATCATATAAAATCATCATAACTGAAGGCAGAAATCGTATTATCCGCCGACTTTTTGAAAAATTGGGTTTTAAGATAGTTAGATTGGAGCGCATTTCTATCGGCGGAATACGGATAGGTAAATTGAAAGTCGGCGCTTGGAGGAAACTCCGTGCGGAAGAAATCGTAAGAATAAAAAAACTCGCTAACCTAAATCGATAATCAAACCGCTTAACAAAAGCGAAAATTGAACTACCCCGTTCGCTGAAAATAATCCGTTTACCAAAAATATCCCCGAAATATAGCCTTTTTGCTTGCTTCCCAATTTTAATCTATTATTATGCTAAATTCAAATTTGGCTGTTTTTTACAGTCAAAAAATAAGCGAAAAAAAAGAGCAATAAGAGAACGGATAGGAGGTTCGAATTGAACAGCGACGCAAAGGTTTACAAGAATTACATTAACGGTGAATGGGTCGAATCGGTTAGCGGTGAAACTTATGAAAACCGAAACCCGGCGGATAAACGGGAACTAATCGGATTATTCCAGAAATCCGATTCGAGGGATGTTGATGCCGCCATAACCGCTGCGGCGGAAGCTTATGATGAATGGCGTCTTACACCGGCTCCCAAGAGAGGAGAAATCCTTTTCAAGGCAGCTCAACTTCTAAAAGACCGCAAAGAAGAAATCGCCCGGGATATGACTCGCGAAATGGGCAAGATCCTAAAAGAAACTCGGGGCGATACGCAGGAAGCCATCGATATGGGATTCTATATGGCTGGCGAAGGAAGACGGATGTTTGGAGAGACAGTTCCCTCGGAGATGCACAATAAATTCCAAATGTCGATTCGCCAACCGATGGGAGTCATCGGGATGATTACGCCTTGGAATTTCCCGATCGCAATCCCTTCTTGGAAAATATTTCCAGCCCTCGTTTGCGGGAATACGGTAGTAATTAAGCCCGCCACCTATACTCCCTTATCCGTTTTACACTTTATGGAAATATTCGAGGAAAGCGGTATTCCGAAGGGCGTAGTAAATATGGTGACCGGAAGCGGGGGAGCGGTCGGAGACCCCTTGATGAGAGATAAGAGGATAAAATTAGTGAGCTTTACGGGTTCATCGGAAGTGGGGCGTTTGGTCAGCGAAGCTTGCGCTCCGGATTTCAGACATTGTATGTTGGAGATGGGAGGCAAAAACGGGCAATTGGTAATGGATGATGCTGATTTGGACCTTGCCTTGGAAGGCGCATTATGGGGAGCTTTCGGAACAACCGGACAGCGTTGCACCGCTACCAGCAGAATAATAGTCCATAAGGATGTCATCGAAGAGTTCACCGAGAGATTCGTGGAGCGGGCTAAAAAGATTAAAATAGGGAATGGTCTTGATGAGTCGGTGGAAATGGGACCGGCGGTATCCGAAAGTCAGATGAATACTGTCCTCAATTATATTGAAATCGGCAAAAAAGAAGGGGCGAGACTCCTTTGCGGAGGCGAAAGGCTAACCGGCGGGGATTATGACTATGGCTGGTTTACTCAACCGACCGTATTCGGGGATGTTAAAGAGGATATGAGGATCTTTCAAGAAGAAATTTTCGGTTCCGTTGTCTCAATAGCTTCCTGCGATTCCCTCGAGGATGGAATAAACAAATTGAACAATGTCCCTTATGGTCTATCCGCCTCTATTTATTCCAAAAATGTAAATAGGGCATTTCGGGCTATGAGAGATGTTTATACCGGGATATTTTATATCAATGCGCCTACGATCGGCGCGGAAATTTCTTTACCTTTTGGCGGCACGAAGATAACCGGGAACGGTCATCGTGAAGCCGGAAAACAAGCATTAGAAGTCTTCTCCGAATGGAAAGCCGTTTATATAGATTTCTCCGGAGTTCTGCAAAGAGCACAGATAGATAATGCTGAATAATCTATCACCTCGAAATAAATAATTCGCACCTAAAAAGTCGGTTCGGATGAACCGACTTTTTATTTTATGAATTATATCCTACTTTTGTTATGTTATTATAAACACAAAATAAAAAAGGGCTACCCATTCGGGCAACCCTTTTGTTTATAATCCAACCCTTTTCGGTTATTTGGCGTTGGCTTTTATCCATTCGGTTGAGACCGATTTCGGACGGGTTATCGGCGTGCCGATGGCTCTGTTGATAATCATCTGCGCGCACATTCCCATAGCCCTCGAAACACTGAACAAGACAGTATAATACGGGAATTCCTTCAACCCATAATGGTATAATAACGAACCGGAGCCCGCATCCACATTCGGCTGTGGATTTTTCGCTTTACCATGTTCTTTTAATACACCCGGTATATGCTGGAATATCATATCTACAATCTTGAAGACAGGATCATCTCCACAATGTTTCA
>JALSTH010000109.1 GCA_026983835.1 Candidatus Zixiibacteriota bacterium
CCCGCAATCCCGCACATAAATCATCTCCGAGAATTTATCAACGGCATTTCTTCTGCCTTACTCTGTACCCCGAATAGCCATAAAATCTCATCAATGATTCTGGCTGATGCCTTGCCATCCCAATACTTCGGCGTTGAGATATCCATAGGCGGATTCACCAAAATTTCCATCGCCGACTTTATTATATCAATCGGTTCTATTCCAACCAAACGATTGGAACCACAATCGATGGTAATAGGCCTTTCGGTATTCGGGCGCAAGGTCAGGCAGGGTATTTTCATAAAACAGGATTCCTCTTGAATCCCTCCGGAGTCAGTCAGCACCATTTTAGCATCCCGTTGCAGGGCGATAAAATCGAGATATCCAACAGGACCGCTAATTATGAGATTATCGGGCTTCGAACGGATTAATTGCTCAAGTCCAAATTTACGCAAATTGTTATCGGTTCGAGGGTGAATTGGAAATATTACTTTTATGCTTTCCGATATTTTCAACAAAGCATCTATAATCCCGATCAAGGTTTCCTTATTATCCACATTTGAAGCCCTATGGAGGGTGACAGCGGCATAACTACCGGGGGTTAAACCGAATTTATCCAATATGGAATCCTGAGATTTACCAATCGCCCCGATTAAGGAATCAATCATCACATTCCCGGCAAAATTGATAGCCCCCTTTGGTTTTCCCTCGTTTAGAAGATTTTCGATGGCGGATGGTTCGGTAACGAAGAGATAATCGGAAAGTTGGTCGGTAACCACCCGATTAACTTCTTCGGGCATCGTTCTATCGAAACTCCTCAATCCGGCCTCTATATGGGCAATCGGAATATGAAGCTTGGAGGCGGTTATCGAGCAAGCGAGGGTGGAATTAACATCGCCCACCACCAAAACCAAATCCGGTTTCGATTCGACAAGATATTTCTCAAAAGGAACCATAACCTTGGCGGTTTGTTCCGCATGGGTCCCCGAACCGACATTTAGATAAACATCGGGTTTCGGCAGTTCCAAATCCCCAAAAATCTTTTGGGACATTATATAATCGTAGTGTTGCCCCGTGTGAAGTAGAATAGGCTCAATAGCTTCTCTATGTTTCTTTTGCTCTCTCAAAAGGGGAGCAATTTTGACAAAATTCGGCCTTGCACCGACCACATTAATAATTTTTATCTTCTTCAATCAATTCCCCTCCATTGATGTCCATTTACTATAACGGCAGTTATCCCAAAGGATTAACCCATTAAGTTAACTCAAATCGCCACAATAATTCGCAAATATAAAGAATCAATCGCAGTCCTAAAATGTTATCGGCGCTTTTGAGTATATCTATTAGATATAATTGTTCGAACTTTGATTTTATGAATACGCCCCGCGATTATATTTCAAATGCGAGCCGTTCAAATTCCTTTAATATTTTCCCGAAGTTAAATGACGATTCGAAATAATCATAAGCCCTATCGGATATCGATTGAGCAAGCAATTTGTCCCGCAGAGCGGTCAAAAGGTAATCCGACAGCACCCCGATATCACCCTGAGGAGCCAAAAAAGCTGTCTCGTCATTTATTAACCCGGGCAAATCCGTATCGAAAGCGACAATAGGTAAACCGCACTGAATGTAAAAATGTATTTTCATCGGATAACCGAAGGCGTCTGTTCTTGTAAACAAAGCAGCATCGGATTTTAGGGCGAGCTTGACGGTTTCATCAAATTTATCCATAGGGTAAAGGTCCATATTTATCCTGCCTTCATAGGGTTTAATTATCCTGCGCCATTTCGATAGCGGTGAATTGGAGGCTATTATCAATCTGATTTTCGACTCCAACTCCGATG
>JALSTH010000110.1 GCA_026983835.1 Candidatus Zixiibacteriota bacterium
CGTTTGCGGTTGATAAAACAGCTATGCCGTCAGCTCCCAAAGACAGATAATCCCGTAATTGAAAGCTCGAAATCCTTATAACCGGCGTTTGGGTGTAATACACCCCGCCTTGAACGAATGACGGGTTCGCCGGGTCGCTTATATCGACAATCCTAACCCCCTCGGTAACGCCCAAATGAGCATAGTCGCTATCGATAGTGACATCGTAGATGCTCAACTGCATATCTAATTGGGAGAAGGGGATAAGATTAAAATTATCATCGAGTTCTATTATCTGCAAAGTATTATCATCGGCAACATATAAAACCGAATCGGTTGCATCGAAAGATAAGTTGAGGGCTTCGCCCGGGGTGTCGTAGCTGTCGAGGAATATTGGGGAATAAGGGTTGGAGACATCGACCGCCGTAACTCCGTTGCGACCCTCGGCGATGAAAAGATACCCTCCCCAACAATCGACGGCAACAGCGCTTCCCGAAATGTCTATATTGGAAACAAATACCGGCGAGTAAGGATTGGAGATATCAAAAACAGCAACGCCATCATCGGAATCCGCTGAAAAAAGGTAATGGGAATTACCATCGATTGCCAATGCCACAGCTTTTCCGTTAACCTGATATTCGGAAAGCTGATGGATCCCCGATTGTAGCTGTACCATAACGGTTGTTGTGTCGGAAGCGTAAGTCGTATCGGGAAGAAAAGCAACAGCCTGCAGATAATGCTCCGCGTTCGGTTGGACATTATGAGTACTCCAGAAGAATTGGTAAGGCGGAGTTGAATCTGAGAATATCGAATCGCCGTCGATATAAATATCGACCCTTTCGACTCCCTGTAAACCATCAATACTAATAGCCACAGTTACGGAATCGCCGATGACCGAACCATCCTTCGGGGCGATAATCGAGACGATGTTCTCCATTGTCGGAGCTGTGGTTTGTTCACCGCATCCGGAAATAAGCGACAATATCGACAACCCCAAAAGGATAATGAATATATTCTTTTTCATATTATACCTATCGGTAAGAATTGGATTTTGTAAATTGATTTTGAACAAATGAACCTCTATTGTTTAGTCCCTTCGGCGAAGGATATCATACCGTTGACGCCCTCGGTGTCGAGTCCTATCGGCAATTTAATTGTGAAGGTGCTTCCTTTGCCAACCTTGCTTTCCACCTCGATACTTCCCTGATGACTTTCCACAATACCGTAGCAAATCGCCAACCCCAATCCAGTTCCTTTACCAACCTCTTTGGTGGTGAAAAAAGGTGTAAACAATTTCCGTTTGGCTTCCGGAGATATGCCCGTCCCCGTATCGGAAATAGAGATTAAGACCCGCTTGTTGGTTTTATCGTATTTGGTGCGGATTTTAAGGGTGCCTCCGTTCGGCATCGCATCAATTGCATTCTGCACTATATTGATAATCACTTGGGAGATTTGATCCCTTTCCACATTTATCCATTGTATTTTCTTATCCAACTGCTTTATTATTTGAATTTTGTCGAGGGAGGATTTTTCCCTTACCATAGAAAGCGATTCCTCGATAAGGTTATTTATGTCCGTCGGAGCAAAATGGATTTTCGATTGACGGGAGAAGTGTAGAAGCGCATCAACGGTATTGGCGATACGGGAGGCAACTCTATGCATACGCTTGTATTTTATGTTTAGAATTTCATCATCCCGACTTTTTTTAATAAGTTTCTGCAGCATACCCAACAATACCGATAACGGATTATTTATTTCATGAGCCACCCCGGCAGCCATCTTGCCCAGAAAAGCTAACTTCTCCGCTCGGTATAACCTTTCCCGTAG
>JALSTH010000111.1 GCA_026983835.1 Candidatus Zixiibacteriota bacterium
TATTTTCCATCGCAATAACCTCCATTGCGAAATATCGATCCTTCGTCGATAAAGAAAAAACGCCGCTAATAGAATAATTAAACCGACAGGTATCAACAGGAGATACCAAATTCCAAAAATATAGGCTAATCCGATGGGTCCGAAGATACCCGTTATAAAAAACGAGGACAGATTATCGACAACCGTTAAGGCAAAAAGCTTCGTTCGGGAAAGTTCCCTTATGTATAAGATCCTCCCGAATTCCCCTAAACCTCCGGGAGTAGTGAGCCTCAGTGTTATTCCCGAGAGGACGGAGCCCAAAACCTCTTTTTTGGGTATTGTTCGTTCTTGCTCGAAAAAACTTGTTAACGACCTCCAGCGGAAATAAAGCCAAACAACATTCAACGGGGCTAATATTATCCCTAAAAATATCAATGTCGGATTGGCTCCTTCCAAAACGGCAAGCATCCGCTTTGGTTCAACCAGACTAAGGAGATAAATTAAAATAATAACCGCAACTATGAATTTTATTGCGGTGTGGATATCAATCTTACCCTTAAACATTTTTTCTATCAATTTCCAAACTCATCGATTCGATAATATAACCCCCACGCATAGAAGTTGCGATTACATAGACGGGAAACATCAATCAATAATACCGATACGAGACCCAAGCCATTATTCGCCATAAATCGGACTTACCGCCATCATAGACATTTCTCTTAAATTCCATCTTCGCCTTTAAAAATGCTTCCGTGAAAAACTCATATCCCCCACCAAGAGCAATATCCCAAGAGTTGTCTTCCACCCCCGCTAAAAAATCCTTAGTTAAGGGGTCAACCTCCCTATGACCAAACAAGATATCCCCTCCAACATTTTGTCCGGAAGGATTGGCGCCATGTCTTATCCACCGATATTCCAAATCGAACCTAATATACGGCGAAAACCAATAATCCGCCGTTAGGCTTAGCCTATCAGAGTTCGGTTGAAGCGGATAGCCGAGGAATTGGTCGTGATTCGTATAAGAATTGATAGCGTAAAAATGCGTATAAACATAAGGTTCGATACGCACATACTCGCTTCTTATCGACAAACCCTCGATCCCCAACGGGTCTATATTTTCCGCCCCCACTTGAATCGCCCATTTATTCCCCCAAAAATCATCCCCCAATTTGCCAATCGATAAATCATCAACCAAAAGCGAACCATAAAACCTATATCTCCTAAACGGGTAATAGGTAATATCGAAACTCATCAAAAGGTTATCCCTGTCTCCCAAATAGTGTTGCTCCGACCAGAAAACCATATCAGGAATTAAATAACCCAAATCGAAGCCCCTCTCACCATAAATAACCGATTCCGACAACCCGATAGTCAAGTTCCCGAATGGAAGCACTTCCAATCGATGGGAGGCGATGTGTTTCTCCTTATAATTTTTTCTGTATTTTGCGGGGGTTTGATATGATTGAGCCGAATCGATAAGCTCCGTTGCCAAATTACCGGCGATAAATGTTCCCCGCACCCGTTTACCCGGATACTGCAGGATAATCCTGTCGAATGGCAAAGCATAAGCGGAAAACAACAATCCCCCGTTCTCCGAAGGGCCCCAATCGATTTTATATCTTCCTATCCCCGCATTGAACCATTTAAGTTTCGCAGATAGGCAAGCATACGCCCTATCGAAAGAAGCATCGTTGCCTTCCATAGTAACTGCGGTAATAGCTTCGTTTTCTATGCTGATCTCATCGACCGAAGTAAAATCATTTTTTCTGCCGAAACGGGTATCGCGGA
>JALSTH010000112.1 GCA_026983835.1 Candidatus Zixiibacteriota bacterium
TAAACCTTCGAAATTTGCTATTACGCCCAGATTATTTAATGAAAAAACAATTTGAAGCTTAAGATTGTTGTTTACCGCCGATTCAAGAATCCTACAGCCCATTTCTCTTATTTTTGTATAATCGGTATTTTCTGAATCAATTGCCTTAAAAGAAAATTCCGAAAGCATTTGTAGGTTTAAAAGATGCGGATCATTAGGGTGTTTTTTTATCGCTTTTTTAATTTTCTCTTTAGCCTTTTCGAATCTTTCCTCTTTTATTAATCCATTTATTCGTCGTATTTCCTCGATTATTTCAGGTTTTATTTGTTTAATATCTATGTTTGTTCCGCCAAACAATATTTTCAGTGTTCTGTCCCCTAATTCATTACCGAGGGCTAATATTCGTTCCTCGCGTTTTTTGGATATTGAATGTTTAGCGTTAATTCTGGCCATAAAGCTTGCCTTCGATCGAAAATCTATGCTTTCACCTAAGCATAAAAATTAACACTTTTTTGTAAAATATGTTCTAAATTAGTCTTCCGCCCAAGCCGGCATAGCCTTCATATAATACTCCGCCCGCATCGCTGCCTTCTTGTCATCGACCTTCGGTTGCCATTCCTTAAGCCACATCATTATTCCCTGTTTAACCCTTTCGCGGGGGAATAGATTACCATTCTCATCGGTGCAGTATTTACAATACTCTTCAGATACCCCCTTAAACTCTTTATTGAGCGGAGCGCCGCAGGAAAGACAATATCCCGCCATAATATTCACCTCTACTAAATAATAATAAGAATCTTGCAATCGGTTTTTCGGGGATAGAGAGTAACATAAAATTTTTCCCTCTTAAACTTATATAATAATTAACCTATATTTTCATAAATTACAAGAGCTTTTTTATTATTTTACTATTAAATTGTTATAAAGGACGGGATTAATATTTCGATTGCCGATGTGGTGTGGAATTGATATATTTGTCAGGAATTATTGCAACCGTATGTGTGGAACAGAGGTTATCTTTATTAAAGGAAAATAACATTATTATAATTCAATATATGAGACGAACTTTAATAATATTCTTATTGGTACTTATAGCTTTTGAAGGTAATGTCTTCGCCAGACCCGGAATACAGGTTTGTGTGAGTATCCCACCCCAGAGATATTTCGTTGAAAAAATAGGCGGCGATAGGGTTTCAGTTGCGGTAATGGTGGCTCCCGGCGCCAATCCCGCCACTTATGAGCCGAAACCGAAACAAATCGCCTTCCTGGCGAACACGACGATTTATTTCGCAATCGGCGTTCCCTTTGAAAAAGCATGGCTGCCGAGATTCGCTTCGGTAAATAGGGATATGATTATAGTCCATACCGATGATGGCATAGAAAAAATGCCGATGGCTCGCGGGGAAATCATTAGGGCTGATAAACGAGAAAAATCAAAACCTGAAAATAGTTCATTGGATCCCCATATCTGGCTTTCGCCGAAGTTGGTAAAAATTCAAGTGGAAAATATATTGAAGGTTTTGGAAAAAATCGACCCGGCATTCAGGAGCAAATATGAGGAGAATTACGGGAAATTTATTGCCGAAATAGATAAATTAGATAAAGATATTAAAGCTGTATTATCCCATGGTTTGTTGAAAAGGGACTTTATCGTTTTTCATCCCTCGTGGGGCTACTTCGCCTGTGATTATGGATTAATTCAGCATCCGATAGAAATAGAAGGCAAAGAACCCAAATATCCCGAACTCATAAAACTTATAGATTTTGCGGTAAATAATGATATCAAGGTCGTCTTCGTGCAACCACAATTTTCCAAACGGAGCGCGGAAGTAATCGCCACGGCGATCAAGGGGAGTGTTGTCACGGTTGATCCGTTAGCGGAGAATTGGGCTGATAATTTGTTGAGGGTTGCTAAGGTCTTTGCCAAATCGATGGGCGGGTAATTATGAAATATGCCATTGAAATTGAGAAGTTGCATTTTTCATATAACGGAACTTCGGTGCTTTCCGATGTTTTCTTGAAATTACCTGAAGGGGAGTTTGCGGCGATAATAGGTCCGAACGGCGGTGGCAAGACGACTCTTATCAAATTGATGCTTGGGATATTGAAACCGAAGTCCGGAAGCATCAGGGTCCTGGGGACAACTCCCCAAAAAGCGCGCGTAAAAGCCGGGTATGTCCCTCAGGATACTACGGCGAAGAAAGAATTTCCTATTACCGTTTTCGATTTGGTGATGATGGGTAGGCTTAGTAATCTTCGTGGACATTTACGGATACGAGAAGCCGATAAAAGAAAAGTCGATGAGGCAATAGGGTTGATGGGGATGTCCGATTATCGTAAAGTAAATGTGAACGAGCTTTCCGGAGGGCAACGCCAAAGGGCGCTGATTGCGCGGGCTTTGGCATCCGAACCGAGAATTTTATTTTTGGATGAACCCACCGCAAGCGTTGATATCCCCGGACAAGCCACGCTTTTGGATATACTCAAAGATTTGAATAAAAGAATGACCATTCTGATTATTACTCACGATACCACCGTGATTTCCACCTATATAACCAGCGTGGCTTGTGTCAATAAAAAGCTCTTTTATCATACCAGTGCTGAATTAACACAGGAGATGTTGGAATTGGCCTATGGTAAAACCCCCGAAGGTTTCTGTCCGATTGAGCTTATCGCTCATGGATTACCGCATCGGGTTTTATCGAAACATAATCGCAAGGATAAAAATGATTGAAGCTTTGCAGCTCGGTTTTATGAAAAATGCCCTTTGGGCTGGCTTATTGACCAGCATCGCCTGCGGAATAATCGGTACTTTGGTGGTAGTGAATAGAATAGTTTTTATAAGTGGGGGGATCGCTCATTCGACCTTCGGCGGGATAGGATTGGCGGTTTTCTTTGGGTTTTCTCCGATATTCGGCGCATTGGGATTTGCTTTGGCGGTAGCGATGATTTTAGCGGCTATTACGGTGAAACGAAAAGAGAGGATGGACGCCTTGATTGGTGTGCTTTGGGCAGTCGGGATGGCTTTGGGAGTTATCCTTATAGATATTACGCCCGGATATAATGTTGATCTGATGAGTTATTTATTTGGCAGTATTCTGGCGATCCCATCCTCCGATATTTATCTAATGCTCGTCGTGGATATAATTATTTTAGGCTTGGTTGGGTATTTTTATAGGGATATTATGGCGATGGCTTACGATGAGGAGTTCGCTTTCACCGTCGGGGCGCCGGTAGTGGTCCTTAATTTCGTTTTATTGGGTATGATAGCTTTAGCGACGGTAATGATTATCAGATTGGTTGGATTGATTTTGGTGATTGCACTTTTATCGATACCGCCATACATTTCGGAAAATCATACCGGTTCTCTTTTGGGAATGATACTCCTTTCCATTATTTTAAGCTTGATTTTTACAGCTGTCGGTTTATGGCTTTCGTTCGGTTATAATCTATCTTCGGGAGCGACAATTATAATGGTGGCAGCGGTGGGCTTTGTCCTCGATTTTTTATACCGCTCGATAAAACATAAAATGGCAAAAGGGGCATTATAATTAACCAACAGATAATAACGAAAATTTTGGTATCCGTGCGCAACGGAATTAGACGATATGCTTATATAATAGGGATATTATTAGTTGCTTCGTTTAGTATCGGTGACAGCGCTGTGGTATTTATACAACCGCTTAAGGCGAAAATACATCCATCTTCACTTTTTGGCGATTATAGGCCCGGACATTTTCACGCCGGCATCGATATCCGCACTGGAGGGAAAACAGGTTTTCCTCTTTATGCGGTATCCGACGGATATATCCAGCGAGTAGTTGTTTCCTTTAACGGTTATGGACGGGGAGTTTATCTCAAATGTAAATCGGGAAATGTGGTGGTATATGGACATTTAAGTCGTTTTTTTCCAGCGTTGCAAAAGGTCGTTTATAAACATCAGGTAGAAGCACGGAATTATTATCTCGATGAGTATTTTGAACCGAACGATTTTCCCGTTCACAAAGGTGATATAATCGGATACTCAGGGCAATCCGGACCTGGCGCTCCCCATCTTCATTATGAAATTCGCACCCCGAATAATAAACCGATAAACCCCTTAAATGGGTATCTTCATATAGATGACAAAATCGCCCCCGTATTTTCCTCGCTTGCGGCTGTAGAATTTTCCGATGGTTTTACCCCGTCGGACATTAAATCGGTCAATAAGTTTAATTGCCGTAAAACTAAAGGATCCAAAACATATTCCCTCGATAAGCCTGTTGTCATAAATGGCAGATTTGGGCTTGAAATAAATGTTTTCGACAAGGTAAGTAATTATAATGGTAAGATGGGAGTTTATGAGCTTGAATTTTTCCTCGATAATGAATTGATATTCTTTTACCGCGCCGATAAGCTTGACTTCGCTAATTTCAAACAAGCTGATTATGTACGGGATTATTCCCTTTGGTATGAGAGCGTAAAGGGATTTAAAAATCCCAAGATGGTTGATAATGACAGATATAATTTTTATCGCCTATACCGTCCTCCCGGGGATAGTCAACCCACCGTGAAGGTAGCGGTTCACGATGGTTATTTCTCTCAAAGCCGTCTTGATTCCTCTAATGCGAATATCATTTTACCGGGCAGGCACAAAATAAGAATTGTCACTGCTGATATTAATGGAAACGGATCCGAACTCGATTTCGAGGTACATATAAGGAAGCCGAATAACAAAAGGTTGAGAGGCAATTCCTTATCAACGGTTGAATTAAATAAGATTCACTATAATGGGCGAACCGATTTTTTAGGTGGAAAAGTTTCGCTCGGCTTATCCGATGCCGATTTATATTATTCGGAAACTTTCAAAGCGGTTGAGATAAGCGATAATAAGGATACGGCCGATTATAAAGTTATTTACCAATTTGAGTTATTACCGCTGTTTACCTTTTTCAAAGATGCGATTTCCCTTGAAGTTAAATTGGGCGATGTTGGAAATTTTACCCCAAGCAAATATTGTTTGGGATGGGAGGATATAGATGGGAAATATCTCTTTTGCGGTAATTCGTTGAACAACGATTCTACGGTGGTTTCCTGTGATATAGGTTCGACCGGCAAGTTCGCCTTGGTTGTTGATAATATCCCCCCGCAATTGGAGTTGATTGAGCCGAGGGACGGAGCTATTATTAAGAGCGGGAAGAATGTTAGGATTCAATACAGGATGAAAGACAATTTTTCAGGGTTAGGTAACGAGAGGGATTTACAGCTTTACCTCGATGGGAAATGGGTACCGGCGGAGTATGATCCCGATAGGGATTTGATTGAATTTATTCCTCCTTTTGTATTGAAGGGCGGGAGGCATTCGTTATATTTAATTGTTGTCGATAGATGCGCCAATAAATCGGAGCTGAAAAACGGGTTTGTTGTGAGATAATGAACCCCCGAACAAAATACCGAAATCCATCCCGTAAATAGCACGGAATTGTTATGATACCTATTCGTGATGATAACCCTACCGAGAGGCTGCCGATTATTACGGTTGGACTGATAATAATAAACATTATGGTATTTATTTATCAGCTTTCTTTGGGAAAGGGGGCGGTGGATTTTATCTACAATTATGGGATGGTTCCTTATTTCGTTCACAATCCCCAAGCAGCCGCCGGACATATTTATTTTCCCCCCGAATTAACACTGATTACTTCGATGTTCCTGCATGGGGGATTTCTGCATATAATCGGTAATATGCTTTATTTTTGGATATTCGGTAATAACATAGAAGACGAACTCGGGCATATCCCTTTTTTAATGTTCTACTTGATTTGCGGGCTGGCTGCCGGATTTGCTCAACTTGCTGCAAATCCGAATTCCCAATTACCGACGATAGGCGCTTCCGGGGCGATTGCGGGGGTGTTGGGAGCTTATCTGATCCGATTCCCTCACACAAGGGTTTTGACTTTGCTTTGGTTGGGATTCTTTGTGAGATTGGTATATATACCTGCTGTTTTTGTCTTGGGCTTTTGGTTTATATTGCAACTTTTATTTGCCTTGCCGAGCATCGGCGCCGGCCAGGGGGGAGGTATAGCTTACTTCGCTCACATAGGTGGATTTGTCATCGGGATTATATTGTTTCCGATATTCAAACTTTTTTTCGGGAAAAAGTAACGGATATAATCCTGTGAATATGTCATCGGTGGAATATCATTTCTTAATAATTATATTTGAGCTGAGTGGAAAGATAGGTGATGGAACGATCCCCAAAGTTATCCTTTATCTTGTCCATAACTTGGGATATTTTGGCAGCTCTCTCCTCGCTTAGTTTATCGAATATCTCTAATTGACGGTTGTCCCCTTCGATTTCCCTTAAACGGGATACCGACACTCCGATTAAGCGCAATGGTGCGGATTTGATTGGATTGGCTTTCAGCAGGAGGAGAGCTTGATTGAAGACTGCGTTATCCGATTTGATATGGTTGGAAAGTGTTTTTGCCCGTGTAAATGTGGAGAAATCGAAGTAGCGGAATTTCAAGGTTACCCTTTTTGCCTCCAAGCCCGATTTACGCATCCGCCTGCCGACCCGTTCGGACAATAAGCGCAGATTAGCTTTAATCACCTCGAAGGAGTTGGTATCGCGGGGGAGGGTCATCTCATGCCCGATAGATTTTTCCAAAGGGCGCTGGTAAAACGGGATAACATTTGTATCACCCTTACCATTGGCGATATTGTGAAGTGCTTTACCGTTGACCCCGAATATATCGGTCAACACAGCAACATCCGTTTCGGCTAACTGACCAATGGTGTGGACCCCCAATTTTTCCAAAGTTCTTTTTGTTGAATGGCCAACGCCGAATATCTTCTCGACCGGAAGACATTCCAAAAACGCCGGCACAACATCAGGGGCGATAACAGTGGTTCCGTTGGGCTTATCCATTTTGGAAGCCATTTTGGCAATTATCTTATTGGGACCTATTCCTGCCGAGCAGGTTAAGTTTGATCGGGATTTTATTTCGGACTTAATTGCTTCCACCATTTTAAGGGGGGAGCCGTATATCTCCCATAAGCCGGTGATATCGACAAATGCTTCGTCGATGGAAAACGGTTCGACCGTTGGAGAGAATCCTCTTAAGATGTTCAAAATCTGCACAGAGATATAAGTATATTTTGCGCCGTCGGTTTCCAGAAAAATACCGTTTGGACAAAGGCGATGAGCGTCCTTTGAGGACATTGCCGATTTTACTCCGAAGGCTCTTGCCTCATAGGAGCAGGTAGCGACCACCCCGCGGTATTCGGGTGGCCCGCCTATTATAACCGGTTTGTCCTTTAATTCGGGGCAATGCTGTTGCTCGATAGCGGCGAAAAAGGCATCCATATCCAAATGGACGATGACCTTTGAGTTTCTCCATTTTGCTTTTTGGTAATCGATATATTTTTTGTCCGGTTTTTGGTTCGCCATAGCTGTTTTTCCATGGGGGTTATTATTGGGGTCTATTGGGTTGAGGGATGTATTGCGTACCAGATGTGTTAGTTCTCGTCCCTTGCCGAAAGCTCCCCCGCCTGAGTATTGCCTTGATTTTCCTTTATCCATAATATAGTTTCAAGCTTAATATAAACGGCTCAGAACACTTAAATTCCGCTTATTAACTTCAGAGCGGTTATTATTTTATCCCAACCGAACACTGTGTCTTAATTATAACATATAAAATCGGATTATGCAACCGAAGGGAGAATATATCCATCGGGAGGTAATATATATAAAGGAGTGTGAAATTTATAGTATCGAGAGATAAAAGGAATATCCCTCGATAAGAAAGAAACTTAAATAAAAGGAGACACCTAATATCGTCAAGAGAATTGGACTTCGATAGGCATAATTTAACTTGAGCTTTCAAGGAAGTCAATATTTCCGGGAAGT
>JALSTH010000113.1 GCA_026983835.1 Candidatus Zixiibacteriota bacterium
TTCCTTTTTGGCGATTTTCTTCAGGAACCTTAAATTCGATTTTCCGCCGATTTGCTTCAAGCTCAAAACAGCGTATCCGCGAATAACAGAATCGTTTTTCGATTTAATGATTTTCTTTATATCCTTTGAAAATCCCTTATCGCCAATTTTCCCCAAACAATCCAATGCCAATGCTACTCCGAAAATTCGGGTTGAGGGTAATTCGCTAAAGTCACCGTTCACTAATTCAGTGATATAACCCTCTAACGCCTTTTTCGATTTGTCACCAAATTTAATCAGGGATGTCGCCGCCGAATAACGAACTCCATAATAATCATCGGAAAGATTGTCGATTAAAACATCAATCGCTTCACTATAAGGCATCTTTCCCAATGATACGGTAGCCGATTTTCTGACGAGATAATCAGAATCTTTTGCCAATTGGACCAAAGTTGCCGAAGCGGATGCATCTCCTATCTCGCCTAATGCCGAAGCGACTCCCGAGCGGATATTGTATAAGGAATCTTCAGCATGAGGAAGGAGATAAACGATAGCCGAAGTATCCTTAATCTTTCCGAGTATTCTGCACGCCAAAACGATGCGGAAATTATCGCCGGACTCTAACTGTTCGCAAACCTTCGCCACAGCCGGCTTTCCTATTTTCCCCAATAAATCGACTAAAGTGTGCATCTCTCGAGCGGAGCGGGTATCCATCTTTTCCACCAAATAATCAACCGCATCACTACCCAATTCGATTAAGGCATCTTTGGAAGGCTGCACTTCATCCCGAAAACGGATTTCCCCTGAAGATGCCCTTATCCATAAGGAATCCAAGGTTGATTTTGGGATTTCCGCCCCTGCAAATGAGGGAATTAAAAATATAACCATAAATGCCAATAGGAGCTTTTTCATTTGCTGTCCCCCTTGACAACTATGCTGTCCGGGTTATCCCAACCTATTCCCCATTTGGAACGGAGCCATATATGGTTATCGGCACCGGGTCCCCCCTCGTAACGGTCTTCGCCTGCGCCATCGTAGAATATCCCTATGGAACCGTAACTTCGGCGGGGATTTCCATAACCCTGAGTGTTCTTGTCCGACTTGACATAATAGCGGTCATCGCCCTTGATGTCTATGATTGCGCCGATACCGTTAGCCGAACCGGCTCCCTGCGAGAGGTCATAAGCGGAATAAACATCTCCCCCCGAATAATCGAGCAACCATCCCTGGGCGTAATCATGCCCGCATCCCTGTGATACCCCTTTGGAAAAATAAGTATCATCGCCGCTGTCATCACGAAGACATCCGACAGCCATATGAGTGCCGCACCCTTGAGCATATTGGAAGCTTTGATAACGGTCGTTCCCCGAACCATCATAGATAATCCCAGCCGAATACCAATACCCTGAGGCTTGGCCGAAGATATCCGAGACATAGAGGTCGTTGCCAAAGCCGTCAAGCAACGCCCCTATCCCACCCGAAAAGTAAGGTCTGATACCATAAGCCGACCCCTGCGAGAAGGTTATATAATGATCGACATAGCGGAGGATATCGCCATATTTGCCGCCGGACAAATAATTGTCTTCTCCCTCGCCGTCGAAAAGAATCCCGATGCCGCCGGTAAAACCGAAACCTTCGTTATACATCGCTCCATTGTAGGTATCCCTGCCGTGGAAATCCATTAGGATACCAATTCCCATCGCCCCTGCCGCCGGACCGAATGTGTCCGTTATATAATTGTCATCCCCTTCGTAATCTTTTAAAATCGAAACCCCGAATATCCCCGCGGCCAAAGAGAAATCGTTGCCGTAGTAAATATCGTTTCCCTGATAATCGACAATGTATTTATACCCGCCTATTCCGGGAGGATACCGATTTAATATCTTAGCGTTTTCGGTAAAAGTATATAGAGAATCATTGACCAAATGATAAGTATCATTCCCATTATAATCGATAATTACTGTAATATCGTTGCGGCGGCCGGCAGTAAGGTAATAATTATCATCGCCACCCGGATCTATTATGAGAAGATATTCTCCGGAGTAATGGTCTCTGTCGACGGTTCCGATAGCGATCTTCCCCAAAGGTGAACTTATCTCGATTGGTTTGTCAGTGTTTTCATCCCCAAAATAATACCCCTGCCCTGCTGAAAGATAATCGTCAACCGCCGCGGAAAGCATTTCGGCTCCGTTTATCATTATTCCCAAATCGAATTTCGGCAGGATATCGACCAGCGCTTTTGTCCATTCCTCACCGTACTGCCCGAGGCTATCCAATTCCTCAACCGATTTTTTATCGTCGTTTTCATCGCCCATCAAAAGCAGAGTAAAACCATAAATCAAGCTATCACGATCAACCTCATCGAAAGCGTCATCATAAACATTTTGGGCATTGAAGGCGGCGTTGATAATATTATTAATGCCAATTCTCAAATTTTCATCAAGCCCGCTTAAGTCTATTTCGAGTTTGATAACCTTTTGCGGTTTTGCTTTTTCACTGGGTTTCTCGTTTGGAACCAATATTCCCCGAAACCGTTCACCGAGATGATGAGGTTTTGATAAGGGGAGAAGCTTATCGGAGGCGAATTTGATTAGATCCCATAATCGGGGATCTTCCGCGAGGCGCTTATACATTTGTGGTCCGAAAGACTGCATATAAAACGGGTCTGCCATAAAGGAATCTATCAGGGCTATTCTCATCGAATCTTTTTTTAGATAATCATCTCGCAGTGATAAGTCATTTGCGGTTAACAAATCACCTTTCAAAACGGGTTCCAATATCTTCCGGATATCTACTTGAGAGCTATCCGTCGGGAGATTGTTTTGGGAATATGAAACCGAATCAAATAGGGATAAAAATAAAAATAGGATTATAAGTCTCCTCATATTTGTAAATTAACACACAAAGCTCAACCCGTCAACAAAAGTTTTTATTCTTCATAAAGGGTAGAACATCATTTCTTTTATCATCCGTTTAGCGCCCTTTTATGTTTTTATTTTAGTTTTTAATCTCTTCTTTACGGATTTGTAAATTACCTTGACTTTGTCCCTAAACGAATTTATTTATAACCGAATTTACTTCTTTTAATGTGGACAGTTAACCTTAATTGCCAAATGGAATGGATGATTGAAGATAAAATATTTTGCAGATAAACTAAGAATATTTTTCCCCGTTGTTATCGGTTCGATGGTTGGCGCGGGGATAGCGGGGCTTATAGAATCCATCGTTAAAACACTTGCCGTGAATTATGGCAGATGGACGCTTCCTTTCGACGCTTTGGGATATTATGCCGTATTGGGGATAGTAATAGGGGTTGTTCTTTCAGTGGGATTAATTATTTTATTCCTTATTTTTCCCAACCGTCTGGACGATAGGCGCCTATTCGCAATATCAACGGTGGTAAGCAGCCTTTTAGAAGGCTTCATCATATTAGCTGGGGATATATTAAATCTTTATCATATTAATAAGTATTCCGATACGGGATTTATTGCTACCTCAGTATTAACAATAATATATTTTGTTATCATATTTTTTCTGGCAGGACTAATCTATTATTGGGCAAGGAAGTTGTACCACAAGCCTCTATTGGTGATAACGATCGCTTACCTTTGTCTATTCGGCATTGCAGGTGTAATTTCTATTCTCTCCCCCAAATATGGTAATTTAATTAAACCTTATAATGAACAATCCTCTTCACAATTGAAAGGAAACCCAAATGTTATATTAATTATAATGGATTCTTTGCGGGAAGATCGGCTTTCCCCTTATGGATACAACATTAACACCACAACTATACAGGGATTAGCTGATGATGGTATATTATATACTAACTGCTTCGCCAATAGTAACTGTACGAGGCCTGCTACAGCGAGCATATTTACTTCGCTTCTTCCATTCAGCCATGGAGCAATAGGTCCATTTAACCCTATTCCCGAGAACCTGCCTATTATAGCCGATGAATTTACAAATCATGGATATTATGCGATAGGGTTTTGCGCTAATCCCACAATGGTTGGAATGGGGTTCAGTCGCGGTTTTAATGAATTCTATCATCTTAAACCCCCCCGAGATATTCCAATGGACGAGGAAGCCCCGGATCTTCGACTTAGGTTCGCCAGCACTCTTTTGGAAACTTTTCTGCCCGGCTTAATAGGAAAACGACTTGCTTATTGTAATGCCGAAAAAACCACCGATAAAGTTATAAATTGGCTGAAAATAAATGAAGAAAAGAAATTCTTTATTTATATCCATTATATGGACCCCCATGGCCCCTATTATAAACATCCATATAATGGTATTAGGATAGATCCACGAGATAATCCGGCGGATTCGTCTGAGGTAGGGATAAAAACTTCCCTCTATCGCGAAGAGATAGTCTATAACGATGAACAGCTTGGAAGGTTAATAAACCTCCTAAAAAAGCAAGGGATATATGATTCCTGTATGATTATATTAACCGCTGATCATGGTGAAGAGTTTTTCGATCATTATGGATGGTTTCATGGTAATTCTCTTTTTGAGGAACAAATTCATATTCCGCTAATTATAAAACTCCCCAATTCCGAGCGTGCAGGGGAAATCGACTCATCTTTAGTTAGTCAATTGGACTTTGCACCTACGATGTTAAACGTTGCCGGATTTTCTCCGCCTGACTCTTGGGATGGTGAAAACATATTTGATCCTGACTTCGGGCATAGTTGCGTAATCGCTCAACATATGTTAAACCATAAGAATATCTATAGCGTGCGTACACTTAAATACAAATGGATTAAATCCGACCCGGGTTATTCTAAAAATAGGCTACAAGGGCTTCTCGATTATCAGATAGGCGACAAACGGGCAGTGTTTCCGCCAAAACTGCTCTATGATATGGTCAATGATCCTCACGAGAAGCATAATCTCTATGGAAATCAAAAATATCAACCTGTAATTGACGAATTATTTAAACTTAAGGCGGCTACTATGGCAAATATGGCTAAGCAGGTCGCTCCTACCGATAGCGTGTCAATTGACGAGAAAACTCTACAGCAACTAAAAGAACTGGGCTATCTGCAATAAATTAACGCAGTAAATCACTTTATTATTACCATTTTATTTGTAATGATACATCCGCCATAAGACAACCTGTAAAAATAAATTCCTGTCGGGTAATTGGCACCGTCAAAACTAACTTGGTGTTCTCCATAATTTAGATTACCAGAGAGCAATTTCTCAATCTTCCCGCCCAATAAATCATAAACAACTAAATTAACATATCCCCTATAGGGAATTTGAAATGTAATGGTCGTAGAGGAATTGAAAGGGTTGGGGTAATTGGTTAGCTTATTATTAGAAAAGGAAATATTTGAAGATTGAGTGTCATCATTAATCCCTGTGGTTCCCAATAGGTATTCAATTGCACTGGGGATATCGATTAATCCATAACCATAATCATAGTCCGGTCCTTCATCCCCCAAATCGGCAGCCGAGTACATCAACGCTTCCTTTATCTCTTCTACAGTTGCATCCTGCTTCACCTGCCTTAAGATTGCTATCGCACCGGCAACGAAAGGAGCCGCCATCGATGTCCCGCTCATCGAAATATATCCACCATTCGGAAAGCAAGACCGTACATCGACTCCGGGCGCAACTACCTGCGGTTTGAGTGAAACACTATCGCAACCGGATGGTCCCCTGCTGGAGAAAATTGCGATGGGATAGTTGTCCTGGTGGGCATTTATCGCCCCGATGGCAAAACTGTTGGTTGTTGATGACACTCTGTCGGCCGGTGAGCGTAATGATTCGCTGTTTGGCCCTTCATTCCCGGCAGCGAAAACACAGGCTATTCCCAAAGCCTCGCAATTATCGATAACCTGCCAGAATTGGTCATCACATTCCGGAGCATAACTATGCGGTATCCCCCAAGAATTATTAATCACATCGGGGCGATCATCATCGGTGTAGGGGTTGTTATCGGGGTCGGCCGCCCATTGAAAGGCTGCTATAATATCCGAGATTGTGCGTTGGATACTTCCTCCTCTATCGACAGCCCCCGCTGCGATCCATTGTGCCCCGGGAGCCACTCCGATAGTGTCGTTCCCGTCGATGCCACACATAATCCCCATAGTATGAGTCCCATGTCCTCGGGAATCCATAGGGAAATGTGTCCCGCTGTATGGGTCGAACCAGCAATTCTCAAGCGGATAGCCATTGTTTCCGCGGAAACTATTATATAGGGCTGGATGGGTTCCATCAACGCCTGTATCGATGTTACAGACAATACTTCCCTCACCGTCATATCCCATTGCCCAAGCCTCCGGCGCTCCTATGGCTAAAAGCGATGCCCCTATGCCGGAGCTGTCTAAACATATTGTATTCGTATAAATCGGTTCAAAATTCTCTATTGCAAAATCCAAATTAATTGAACTAATAGATGGATGTCCACTCAAAGGCTCAATCCCGCCCCTTTTAGCTTCAGCTGATGCTATCCCGGCAATCCAGAAATTTCTATAATCCTTTATAAGCCCGCGAGCCTCTAAATTGTTTATTAAAGATTCGATTGCCGAATTGTTATGCTTCGACTGTTGCCGCAGTACGATATTCAGCTCTGAATAATTGTAAATGGATTGATTCAATTCGGGATGGATTGAGAGGTAATGATTCAAATTGCAGTTTGAATTATTGAAATAGATCAATATCGGGATATAATTCGAATCATTATTCGATTCAATTTTATTTCGCAGATTATAACCGATTTCCCCGTTAGCATATCCAATAAAGGACAAACAAACTGCTGAGGCAAACAGCACGAACAAGAGTAGTTTTTTCATTTTTATCATATTTTCCGCCTCCCATTAATGAAATGAGCAATATCTATTCCGCTGGCGGAGTATTCTCAATTATTATAATTGCTTGTGGTGTAGACGGATACGAGTTTTAATGAAAAGTCACTTTATCGATTTTAGCTGGCATCTATTTTGGCTGTTTGGTTTTTGTCAAGAAAATGCAACTGATTGCGCATAAGGGGGGGATGAATTTCCTCGTTGCCCAAAATTGTTATGGACACTAAACGGAATATAATGGGGATGGGGAGCACGGGGAAAATCTATTATAACAGGACATTTTAAAAGTGGACATTATTTTTTGGCAACCACTGCGAAATTAAACGGAGATAACGGCAAAACTTACCGCTATGAAAAATTTTATTTCAGCAGGACCATCTTTTTGGTAATGGATTTGTTATTCGACGATAAGCGGCAGAAGTAAATTCCCGATGGTAATTTATTAGCGTTCCAAGTGATGCTATGTTCACCGGCGGGGAGATTATCATTTATGAGTTGGGCGATTTTGCGTCCCCGCAAATCATAAATCGATAATTCCACCGGTTGCGGTTTGCTTACATTATCCCCACCAACAATCCCGTTATCGCTCCCTGCCGGGATGACGAATTTGATTGTCGTCTCACTGTTGAAAGGGTTGGGGTAGGAGGTGAGGGTTAGATAATTATTGGGGATGTTGGTGCTGTCGCCTTTGGCTACATCTGTGGTGTCCCGTTCACCTAATTTCATCAGCAAAGCATAATTGCCCTGATAACCGCAGGCAATATATCCGCTGTCCGATGTCGCTCGCACAGAATATAATTCGCTGCCAGCATGCTGATACTCTATACTCCATAACGAATCCAAATTAGCATCAACCTTGATAATATACGCATGCGGAGTAAATAACGACCCCGTCGAACC
>JALSTH010000114.1 GCA_026983835.1 Candidatus Zixiibacteriota bacterium
ACCAATGAAGCTATCAAGAAAAATTCCCTCCTGCGATGGATGAATTTTTCCCCGAAATAAGTCGCCGCCGCAAAGATATTAACGGCGTGCGATGAAGGAAACGATTTTCCGCTTCCGCAATTTACCAACAAACGAACAGACTCAAGCGCAACGCAGGGTCTCTCTCTCCCGACCAAAGGTTTTATAATCGAATTGGTTAACTGATCGGACAGGGTTATCAAGACCGCTCCCCAAAGGATAATTATTACCCCCCTCCTTTTCCATAGGGCTATAACACCCAAACAAATAATAATCAGGGGAATTAAGAACTTTTTCGGCTCGGTGATAAACGGCATTATCACATCGAGGACGGAATTTTGGATTGTCTGATTGAAAAAGATAAATAATTTTACATCGATGTTAATTAGATAATTGAGCAACCCTTCCACCTATTCTATAAACTTCGCCTTACCGTTTGTAGCCTCTATTATTTGCTCTTTGAACGATTTTATTTTAGACAACCTCAAGGAGATAACATAGTCTCCATTCGGATTATAATTCTCCACAATTATCTTTCCCCCGAAGGAGTGGGTATTATGATATATAATTGAAACCATCTCCGCCGGAGCGGTCAATCTTATTTCCTTTCTTATTATTTTCGTAATTATCTCCGAATTGCTTAACACCTTTTCGGCGGCCGAATTATAAGCCCTCGCCAAATTACCTGTTCCCAATTTCGTCCCTCCAAAGTAGCGAGTAACCACCACA
Organism: Candidatus Zixiibacteriota bacterium; assembly: GCA_026983835.1. Classification (GTDB taxonomy): domain Bacteria; phylum Zixibacteria; class MSB-5A5; order UM-FILTER-46-8; family UM-FILTER-46-8; genus JALSTH01. The sequence goes on from JALSTH010000114.1 coordinate 748, forward strand.
ATCGTATTCGTAAGCTCTTTTGATTTTATCGCATTTAAAATCGGTAGTCCGGCAGTTCCCGATGGTTCCCCTTGATCGCCATAGCGCTCGATTAATCCTTTTCCCATTCCCACTCGATAGGCATAGCAATTATGCGTGGCATCATAAAATTCCTTCGAGATCTTTATTAAAAATTCTTCCGCTTGGGTTCTTGATTCGGCACAATTCATCGAGGCGATAAAATGTGATCCTTTTACTTTAATTTCCTCACGCTTGAATTTCGAGACGGTTAGAAATTCGTCCGATAATTCATTATTGTGGAATTTGCTTGACGGTTTATGTTTAGCCATTAATGTTGTCGTCGCCGAAGGTGCTCTTTGGCGTATTCGATAAGTATTGATCCACAAGCCGCTTAATCCTTGATGCGTAAATCATACGATATAAGTCATCCTTGTCCGGGAAATAGCTGTGGGCTCTTTCCCTAATCCTGATTTCCATATTTTCGGCCGTCTCAATATCTATTGCCTTATTTTCTATTTTGCGGCATAAATAATCGACCATTTTTTGAAGCCGCTTATAATTGTCAAATGATTGTCCCATCGCTCTCCCAGTTATGTTGTTTTAACTTGACACATATCTTTCATATTCCCCAAAAACATTTAATCCCCGCTTATTACAAGATACTCCAATAATTCTTCGAGCTCATCGATACTACGGAAAGAGACTACTTTGGAATGAGCCTGCCCTTCTATCGAAAGTTTTCCCAGAGGATCATACAAATAGCTAACTTTCCCCTGTTCGTTCGCCCTTTTGATAGCATTAAGGGTCCCATTTGAATCATCGGATAATTCCACAGCTATTATCGCCGAAGATAAGGCAACGATTAATCTATTGCGGGCTATCAATTGCCCCTTGCTTACCTTCGCCTCGGGATGAAATTCGCTCATAAGGCAGCCTGACTGCTCTACCATATTGGCTAGGGGAATGTTCTCCTTCGGGTAGATATTTAACAGTCCGCTCCCTAAAATTGCCACGGTATAGCCATCAGCCTTTAATGAACCTATATGAGCTGAAGCATCGATTCCGGATGCTAACCCCGAGACAACCGTTATTCCTCGAGAAGCGAGAAGCTTTCCTATTTCAACTGCCGCGGATATACCTTTTTCACTCGGTTTGGCGGTTCCAACCACAGCCAACGCCGACTCCGTAAATTTCGGCAAGCGTCCTCGATAGAAAATCATTGACGGCGGATCTCCGATTTTTAACAGCCGCGGCGGATATTCCTCATCAAACACGGAAATTATCATAATTCCCGCTTTTTGGATCAAAGACAAATCCTCTTCCGCTCTCTTAAGCATTCCGCGAACCCGAAGAAGTTTCCGCGCCTTTAGTTTGGAAATGCCCTGAACCTTAACCAACTCATCAAGACTTGCCCTTATTATCCCTTCAAAGGAACCAAAATAAACCAACAGGTTTTGCAGTGATTTAGGGCCACTTTCTCCATAAGTCTTCAACGCATAAAGTTGAATAAGTCTCTTATCTATCCGCATATAATCTACCTGATAACTAAATTAATAAGATATGCATAGCGCTTTGTAAAGCATTTTGATACAAGTTAAGTGATTGCTTTTACGCTGTCAATATCACAAACCGTATAGAATTAAGACTTTTTGTAAAACTATATTTGTCTTGACTTAAATTAATCTTTATGCAATTCATTAAATATTATGAAAAGGGTCTTATTATATTATTTGGTAGCCATAATAATTATCTTAAATCCATCATTCTCAAATACATCCTTTGGGCAGACGGACACAGTCGGGATTAAAGTCGGGCGAACACCTTTAGTCAAAATAGTAACAATCGATGCGCCCATAACTCCGGTAACCGAACGGATTTTCAAACGGGCGATAGATAAATCCGAAGAGGACCTTGCCGGTGCGCTCATTATTGAATTAAACACACCCGGCGGTTTAGATACCTCAATGAGGGATATTATTAAACGGATTTTACGATCCAAGGTCCCGATAATAGTTTATATTGCTCCTTCCGGTTCCCGATGTGCATCAGCAGGTGTTTTCATAACCATGGCTTCCAATATCGCCGCAATGGCTCCGGGAACCAATATCGGGGCGGCGCACCCGGTGAACATCGGCGGTAAAATGGATTCCACTATGACCGAAAAGGTAGCAAATGATGCCGCGGCCTATATTCGCTCTTTGGCTGAAAAAAGAGGGCGAAATGCCAAATGGGCGGTAGATGCCGTTTATAAATCAGTCAGTATCACCGAAACCGAAGCCCTTAAAAAAAATGTGATCGACATAATTGCGCGCAATGTTGGTGATTTACTTAACCAATGCGATGGAAGAAAGGTTTCTATTGATGATACCACTGTTGTTCTGCATACTAAAGACGCACGATTAGAGCGGATAGAAATAACAATTTCCGATAAAATACTAAAAATAATCTCCGATCCCAATGTTGCTTATCTATTGATGTCTATTGGGATGATGGGATTGTATTTTGAATTTTCCAATCCCGGTGCGATACTGCCCGGAGTGGTAGGGGCTATCTGCTTGATACTTGCGTTCTTTTCCTTTTCCACATTACCCATAAACTATGCGGGATTATTGCTAATAATGGCGGCTATAATTATGTTCATTTTGGAGATTAAGATTCCCAGCCATGGAGCGTTGACAATAGGTGGGATTATATCGATGCTCATCGGTTCTATGATGTTAATAAATACTGATGTACCATATATGCGTATTTCTATGATATTAATAATCACTGTCGTGTTGGCAACAGCGGCATTTTTTGTTTTTGCCGTGGGCTTTGCCTTAAAAGCACAAAAGAGGAAAGTGCAGACCGGGATTGAAGGGATGATAGGGAAAACGGCTATGGTCTTCAAAGATTTCGAGAACGGACGCGGTCAGATTACGCTTCACGGCGAAATCTGGCGAGCAGAATCCAACCAAAACCTTAAAAAGGGCGATATGGTAAGGGTTATGAAAATTAACAACCTTACTGCGGAAGTAGAAAAAATATAATATTTCGGGAGGAAATATGACTAATTTATCCACAGGCCTTTTTGCATTGATCGCTATCGGGGTTTTTATTTTAGCTAATGCTGTCCGAATCCTTCGAGAATATGAGCGGGGGTGCATATTCCGATTGGGACGCCTTATCGGAGCAAAAGGACCCGGGCTTATCCTTTTAATACCACTTGTAGATAAGATGGTAAAAGTAACTTTGCGGATTGTCGCAATGGATGTTCCCCCTCAAGATATAATCACCCGTGATAATGTTTCCGTCAAAGTTAACGCCGTTGTTTATTTCCGTGTGGTGGATGCGGCAAAAGCGATTGTTGAGGTTGAGGACTATTTATACGCCACTTCAATGATTTCCCAAACAACATTAAGGTCCGTATTGGGACAACAGGAATTAGATGATCTTTTGGCCAATCGCGATAAGATAAATCAGCAACTTCAAGAGATAATCGATGCCCAAACAGAACCATGGGGAATTAAAGTCACTGCCGTGGAAATTAAAAATGTGGATTTGCCTGAACAAATGCAAAGGGCGATAGCTCGACAAGCCGAAGCAGAACGCGAAAGAAGAGCAAAGGTTATTCACGCCGATGGGGAATTTCAGGCATCCGGAAAATTAAATGCGGCGGCAAAAGTAATTTCAGAAACTCCCATTGGGATTCAGCTTCGGTATCTGCAGACTTTATCCGAAATTGCTTCGGAGAAAAACTCAACTACCTTATTCCCGATTCCTATTGATTTATTTAAGCCTTTTTTGGAATTAGCCGGGGATTATCGCTCGAAAATAAAGAATTCGGAAGCCAAGGACTAAATTGAGCTATTTTTTTATAATAAACTCTTGACCTGCTTAACAATTTCGAGGTTTTTGAACGGCTTCATTATATAGCCATCCGCTCCCTCAGCGATTACCTTATCGGAGTTATACTTACCCGTATAGCCGGTTATCATCAGAACCGGAATATCGGGATAGTTAACTTTTATGTTCGCTAATAACTCCATCCCGTTCATCTCCGGCATAATAATATCCGAAATAACTAAATTAACTTTTTTCTCCTCAAGGAACTTCAACGCTTCTTTTCCCGATTTGGCCTTAAGGGTTTTGAAACCTTCGCGCTCCAGAGACTTCGATATTACCGTCAATATTATATCCTCATCATCAACGATTAAAATTAAACCTCTACCGGCATCCAATATCGATTTTACCTTCGATAACAAAACTTTCGGATCGATAGGTTTCGCTATGAAATCCCTGGCTCCCAATTTAATCGCATTTAATATTACATCCTTATCCGCCTTTGCGCCCGAAGAAAGTACCGGGATATGTTTGAATCGAAGGTTATCTCGGAGAAATCTCAACAACCGATGACCATTCAATCCTTTAAGTGTAACATCAAGAATTATCAGGTTTATTGCGGAGTCCGCTTCGAGCGAAGATATAGCCTTTTCAATAGTTGATGCCAACACAATCTCGTATTCATTCTCAGTTAGAGTTTGCTCAAGAGTATTTATGCTTTCTGGGTTTCTATCGACAACAAGTATCTTCATTGAAAAATTAATTAGAGTGATTATGGTATTATTAGAATAGGCTATTTATTATATCGACAATTTTTAGAGAAGCTGAATAAAAACTTTATTATGATATAGTTATATTAATATAGATATTGCCTCCCTATATTATCGGAAAACTATCGACGAATTAAACCGCAGATCAAAAAAAGACTCTAATAACTATATCATCAGGGGATTATTGCTCGCTCGTTTTGTTGGTAGAAATCCCAAAAATGCCATAACAAGCGCAATATCCAAATAAACCGGTTAAAAGAGGCAGTAGCCCCACCAAACCCCACCAACTTCCTATAATTACACCGATTAAAATTATCACAATACCGAGAATAATCCTGATAATTTTGTCAGTTTTACCAATATTACATTTCATAATATTCTCCTTTCAATACTTTACCAGAATAACAAAGATTTGTCCAATGTTGTTCCCTTGACATCCCGATATTTTATGAACCCCCGCTTTATATCACGGCGCACCATTTAACCCGCAGGAAATAATCATTTGCCTTACGCAAGATAATTGCATAGAATTAAGTGTTTGATATTGATTGGAGGAATCCCATAAATGATAAAGGCTGTCGGTATAGATATTGTGGAAATACCTCGATTTAAAAAAGCCATTGATAGATGGGGCGAGCGATTTTTGCGGAGGGTTTTTACGCCTTGGGAAATCAGCTATTGTGAGGAAAAAGCATTCCCTGAACAATCCTACGCTGCCCGCTTTGCGGTTAAGGAGGCTGTGCTTAAGGCTGTCGGGAGCGGGTTCGGGAAAAATATCCGCTGGACCTCTATAGAAATTGTGAATGATCGCGAAGGAAAACCGTCCGTGAAACTCGGCAAACGGATTTCGGAGCTTATCGGTTCCGGGAAAATATTAATCTCGATTTCACACACGCATAGGTATGCGGTTGCGCAAGCTATCCTCACGGAGGATTAAATTGAGAAAAACAATAATTGATAAGGCAGATAGGATATTTAAAATCCCGGCATCGATTGGGATTAATTCCTCGATAGCTTATGCCCGACGCCGAATAAGGGGGACTGATATTATAGACTTGGGGGAAATAAAATACGAAGCCTTTGCGGATGCCGGATTTTCAGGAGAAGCAGGCGCTTTATTGGGAAATACGGACATGAGAAGGAAAGCGACCCGCGAGGAGGTGCGAGAGACGATCAAACTCCTTGCCGATTTCTATTATGATAAATTTAATGTTAAATTGCATCGCAGGTCATCCATAACGATTATTACCCCTTTCGTTCCATCGGAAATTCTTTTGAGTTTATCGATAATCAATCCCAATGACGGAATAGCCTTGTGCAATCCTTGCGATCCTGTTTTTCGGAATGCGGCTGCACTATCGTCGGGATCGGTCGTATCGGTACCCATATCGGAACGAACTGATTTTTTACCCCCGATTATATCGGAAATGGAAAATGCCAAGCACAAACTAAAGCTTAATTTCATAAATTATCCGCATAACCCGACCGGAGCGGTGGCTGATTTGGATTTTTTCAATCGTCAGATAAAAGCGGCTTCGGATGGAGATTACCTCCTTTGTCATAGATTAGGTTTCACGGGTACCGCCATCGGTTATAGCCGACCCACATCTATGCTGGAAGCCACAGGGTCCAAAAAGGTTGGGTTGGAATTATTCGGGTTCAATTTGGGTTTCGGATTACCTAAGAGAATGCTTGAAATTGCCGTAGGTTCCCCTGACGCCATTTCTATCTTAAAGGAGATTAACTTCATCCTAAATGGAAACTCCTCCCTTTATATCCTAAAACTTATGGAGTCGGCGATTAACCATTATGAAAACGCCACTACCGAAGCGGCGAAAAAGATTAAAACAAATGCCGAAATCCTATCGGATGGTTTGAAGGGGTTGGGTTGGCGGACTTACATCCATAAAGGATCTCCTTTTATTTGGGCGTCCCACCCCAAAAGAAAAAGCTCGCTTAATCTTTCCAAAACTTTATTCGATCGAGCGGGTATAATAATATCTCCGGGTATTAGGTTTGGGGAAAATGGAGAAGGCGCCGTGCGGTTTTCCCTTACCGCTTCGGAGGCGGAGATAGCTTCCGCTGTCAAGAGAATCTCCCGAACACTCCATCCGATAAAAAGGGGGAAATCTTTAATAGACAAAAGAATAAAAAAATTTAGAGATGGACAGGATTCTAATTAAGAATATCAGACTTTATGGCAATTGCGGTGTATCCGAAGAGGAAAGAAAGGTTGGCGGCCTTTTTCAGATTGATGCGGAAGCATTCTGGGAGCCAACGGGTAAACCATTAAACGATGACAT
>JALSTH010000115.1 GCA_026983835.1 Candidatus Zixiibacteriota bacterium
CCTTCCAATCCAAAAGGTTCAACTCTCTGTCAACCTTCGCTATATACAAAGTATAATATTCACCATGCCATTTAGCACCCGCCGCAACATAATCTCCATCAATAGATTTGATCACCGAATAATACTCCATACCATCATTGATATGGGTTATCTCATTCCCAAGCGAATCCACCAACAACATACTCGCATAATCCCCATATCCCACTACTAAATATCCACCATCGTCAGTCTGCACCACGGATTCGCCATATTCGTCTCCTTCACCACCATAAATCCGAACCCATTTTAGATTACCTATAGAATCCGTCTTGAGTAATAATATATTATCACCAAATACTATATTGTCTATATCATTACTACTTGATGGCGAGGCATTTGTATAACCTGAAATTATATACCCACCATCTTGCGTTGGTATAATACAATGCGCTTCCTCGTCAGTACTATCGCTACCATATATATAGGCCCATAAAGAATCACCTACGCAGTTTATCTCTATTAAAAATAAATCACTTGCCCACCAAACGCTATTACCGCACCAACCAGTTATTAGATAATCATCATTCGCCCTAATAATACCTAGGCCAGCGGAATAATTATAATCACCATAGTTTTTCGACCAAAGTATTTCGCCAATAGAATCTACTTTGGTTACTTCAATAATTCCATCCCAACCTCCGTTAGCACCTGTAAAAATAAACCCATCCCCTGATGTTTCCAAAATTGATTCTATGGCTCCTTCCCAATAATTTCTGGTCCAAAGTGTATCTATTTCCGCGAAAAGTAATTCTGGGAACATTAATATGGCAATTGCAAACAATATAAAATATCTCTTTCTCATTTTACAACCTCGAAAGGGCACTTTTATCCAATTTCTAACCCCGGGGTAAGATTACCCCGGAATCATTTTATCTTATCTTTTTATTTCAGTAAAGTCATCTTCTTAATTACACTCTTTCCCGCAGAGGTAAGCTTGCAGAAATATATTCCCGAAGGTAGATCTTTAGCTTTCCAATTTATGATGTGATAACCCTTACTCTTTTTACCCTCATATAAAATATCCACCTTCCTACCGAGCAAATTAAATACTTCCAATTTTATCTCCGCTTCCTGTGGAAGATAATACTTAATCTCAGTCGATGAGTTAAAGGCGTTGGGATAATTCCATAATGAAATCCCTGCTGATTTTCCCCTGCTGTTATCCCCGTCTATCGGTGGAGCTATTTTCGGACTACCCAAACTCTCGATATAACTTTTCATACTATCGGATAAGGAAGTTGGCAGATATTCCGGCAACTTTATCAAATTAGTAGGATGACCTTGCGCTCTCCTTATCAATATTCTTACCCGCTTTTCCGGATCCATCCCCCCCGCAGGTTCCTCGCAATACCATTCATCATCATAAAGAGGCAATACCGAATCGATGAACGCCGAAAACCAATGGGCTATAACCGCACCGCTATCCACAAAAAGAGGTATCCGCCGATTGAATTCATCAACCTTGATCGAGTCCAAAATATCATAATTCTCCGGCATAGCAAATTTTATCATATCGCCCCTGATCCCGGGCAAAGCTGTTATGGTTCTTATCCCGAGCGTCTCTTCCAATAAACTATCTATTACATAATCAACCCGATAATTATTGTAAGTCGGTTCGTCCAGCGTATAGAAATTTATCGTATTGGGATGATTCCCCCAGGAAGTATCCATAGAGGCAACCAAATCCTGAATAGTCTGCGCATCTCTATCCCATATCTTTTTCCCTAAATCATCCCACATCCTTATCTTATCGATATATAACTTCCTCTTCCCCTTACTGAAAACCCTGTATTCCATTCGAGCCATATCCCAAACACTGAAAGTGTCTGCAAAAAAATCGAATTGGAGGGGGACCATTATCGAATCGTACAATGTATCCGGATCGGCAAGTGTATCCACGAAATCCGCCACAGTCAATATGGTATCGGCTATTATTATATCATAATTATCAATCCGAACATCCAAAGAACATACCTCATCTTCCAAAAAACCTATACTGTCGATTTTCAAGGTAAATTCGGCAGTAAGACTATCTTGCGCATTACCATGAGGATTCCGATAATCGTGAAGGTAGCTGTGTATCCGTAAATAAGAGTAAGGACCGTAAATCGCATTTCCTGAAAATGTTTCCGGCACCACGAAGTAATCCCCATCATAATAACAATCCGTGCAGGAATCATTATGCCACAAGGTATCGCTCACTCCTGACTCCGATGTCCACTCCGCCTCCCAAACCGCGTAAGAACGGGCGCTGTATATAGCCCACCGCTCCTCATTTATATTTTGACCATTCCATCGGGCTCCGTTAAAAATCAAGTTTATCCCCAAGCTCTCCAGCGAATCGTTTTGATGAGAGTTATCATTCAGACCCTCACGAACAATGTTAAAACCCAAAGCGGATAAATCATCATATTGTAGTGTCCCATCACCACCGCGGCCGTTCATAACCCCGTGCGGCAATTCGTTTGGACCGATTCCAAAGCCCACCCGTACGGATAAAATCAAGAATATAATTCCAAATACAAATGCCAAAAGATATTTTCCCAAAACAAGCCTCCTATTTCATCAATATCATTTTCTTGGGACCAGTTAGACATCTGCCCCAGTATTCCAAACGGTAGAAGTATATCCCCGAGGGGAGAATACTCCCGCTTTTGTCCCTGCCATCCCAGACAACCCTATGCTCGCCGGGATATTGCTTCCCATCAAGCAACACCTTGACCTCCCTCCCCAGCAAATCATAAATCACTATCCTCACCTCCGCAGGTTGAGCACCAACCGTGGGAAGGTAATATCTGATTGTCGTTTGCGGATTGAACGGATTCGGATAGTTCTGATAAAGCGACAATGCCTTCGGCGGCAACGGGGGAGGATTACCATCGACACCCACAAATACTATCGGCACTTCCTCCGATGGCTCCGATTCGTTATCCTGATTGTCAACGGCGGTGATACGGTAATAATAATTCCGGTCATTATACCAATCGGTATCCTTGAACTCCGAGCTGTCCGCAGGGGCATAATAATTATCCGGCGAGGGCGAAAAGCCGGACTCGTTGGAGCGATAAATATTATAATGACTGAAATCGGATTCGGTGGCATATCTCCAGCCAATAAAAATCGTGTCCACCCCTATCGCCGTGTAAAAACTGTCCGGTATCGCCGGCGGAAGATCCATATATTCGTAACTCCTGCCACCCGGACCACCCAAATACCCCATATCCGAACGCGTCCAATCAACATCGGTTATATTGGGATCACCGGCATCTATACAAGGCGAAAACATTTGCAACTCGAAATCAACCGTATCCGCAAACATCGGGTCAACATATATATTACCTACTATCGTATCCAAGCTCACAGCATCGCCGTATATATTGGCTAACCCCTTCGCATTGTTCCAGCAATCGTTGTAATATAGCTTCGGATGGCAATATCCATCGTTACCATAATTATCAGAAGAACCCTCACAACGAAAGGCGTATCCATCAGAATTACATTGGATGTTATTGATCAAGGACGCCTGGCAAGAATCTATACCATAAGCACTAAACATAAAGGCATAATTTATTCCCTCGCTACCTACCACTGTATTATTGATAATTGTCGGATTCCCCCTATCTATTCCTATTATCTTCCAATAACCGGGGGGACCGAAAAATAAATTATTTGCTATTCGGGTATTTTCGCGCCACGGCATCCATATATAAAGGCTGGTATAGCAGACATTATTCTCGAAGATAAAATCGAAACTCTCCAGACGGATATAATCCCCCAAATCACTTTCGCCGTAAAAGGTATTATTCCTTATTTCCGGCGGACCTTCACCACCCATATAAAGAGCATATTTATTATTGTAAATTACATTATTTTCGATAACCGCCTCTCCAAAACCTCCCAGGGCTTGCTCGCACTCGTAGATTTTATTATTTCTTACCGTAATATGATGATGTACCACATCAATCCCAACCTGATTAACCCCCGTCCGTGCCCATTTACCCCTTAATGAAAGCCCTTCCACCACTACAAAACTGTCGAGAGGGCCTGGCAGTATCACATACCAATCCCCATAAAGCCCATCGATCTCGCAACTATCCATACCACTACCGATCAACCCCATCCGCTCTTTTAATTCTATCGCATCATAATATAAACCCGGACCGACATAAACAGTATCGCCCCTCGATGCAGCCGCGACAGCATCGCCTATACTATCAGCTGCTGTTTCCCAGCTGGTGTATGGATATTCATCACTCCCCGTATGCGACGCATAATGATAATCCCCAAACGCCTCCCCAAACATCAAAAACAAAGCTATAATTATTCCCACTGAATATCTCATCTTATCCCCAATGATTGATATTTAATTATAACACATATAATATATTTGTCAAACTTAATTTATCAGATGGATACCTCTTATCCTCCTTTTCACGCCCATTATCGGAAGTATTTATTTGCAAATTGTTCTATTGTTTTATATATTTGTAAGTTATATTATTATTGGAATGAGGGAGATTAACAAAAAAATAAATTTCAATGGGTTCTCTTTGCTCGGGGAGTTATTAACTCAACAGTTCGACAAAGCAGGGCTTGGCAAAAAAATAGCCGAATATAAGGCTATTACCGCTTGGGAAAATATAGCCGGCAAAAGGCTCGCAGGTCATACGGAAGCGGTGGATGTGAAAAACAAGCACCTTATAGTAAAGGTGGATTCACCTATACTTAGAAATGAGCTGACTTTTCTAAAACCACGCTTGTTGGAAAAACTTATTAAAGAAGCACCGGAAAGCGGTGTTAAGGATATAATCTTCCGTTGAAAGGCATAAATGAAATGGATAACCCGAAAGTGGAAACTATGCATAAAGATAATTACGATGCAGCTACTATTCAAGTATTAAAGGGATTGGAAGCGGTCCGTCGTCGTCCGGCGATGTATATCGGTGATGTTGGCAGCCGGGGATTGCACCATTTAGTTTATGAAGTTGTCGATAATTCAATCGATGAGGCGATGGCGGGGTATTGTGATGAGATAGAGATTATCATTCACAACGATAATTCCGTAACCGTTAAAGACAACGGCAGAGGAATACCTGTTGACATCCATCCCACCCAGAAAAAGCCCGCTTTGGAGGTTGTGATGACCACTCTGCACGCCGGCGGAAAATTCGATCATCATACCTATAAGGTCTCCGGCGGATTGCACGGCGTCGGCGTTTCAGTCGTCAATGCACTTTCGGATTGGTGCGAAGTTGAAGTTGCTCGGGATGGAAGATTATATTATCAAAAATATGAACGGGGCAGGCCCACCACAGCATTGCGCAAAATCGGAACAAGCTCGAAGACCGGGAACAAAACCACATTCCATCCTGATCCGGAGATATTTTCCAAGATAGATTTTTCCTTTGAGACCCTAGCGGCTCGCCTTCGCGAATTGGCTTATCTTAATTCCGGTTTAAATATAATTTTAACCGATGAGAGAGGAAGCGGTAAATCGGAAAAATTCCGATTTAAGGGAGGCCTTGCGGCTTTCGTGAAATACCTGAATGAGAACAAAAATCCCCTCCATAAAAAGGCGATTGTTTTCCAACATCAAAAGAACGGGATATTCCTCGATATCGCTTTACAGTATAACGACGGCTATAATGAGAATATACTCAGCTATGTAAACAATATAAATACCATAGAAGGCGGAACTCATTTAAGTGGATTCAAAACAGCCCTAACCAGAACCATCAACAATTACGCCTCGAAGAATAACCTATTCAAAAACGGCGATAAGGCATTGACCGGGGATGATGTCCGCGAGGGATTGACTGCGGTCATATCAGTACGCGTTCGGGACCCGCAGTTCGAGGGTCAGACCAAAACAAAACTGGGAAATTCGGAAGTCAAGGGGGCGGTGGAATCGATCGTCGGCGAGAAATTAGGGGAGTTTTTGGAGGAGAACCCTTCGGTGGCGAAGCGGATTGTGGAGAAATGTATTTCGGCGTCCCGTTCGCGGGAAGCGGCTCGTAAAGCAAGGGAGCTGGTCCGCCGCAAAACAGCGCTTGAATCCGGATCCCTTCCGGGTAAATTGGCGGATTGTTCGCTTAGCGATCCAGCTCTGTGCGAACTTTATCTCGTCGAGGGCGATTCTGCAGGTGGGTCGGCAAAACAGGGGCGGGACAGGAAATTTCAGGCGATACTCCCTCTGCGGGGAAAAATTCTGAATGTGGAAAAAGCGCGGATAGATAAAATTCTCTCCAATGAAGAGATAAGAACCATCATCACTGCAATGGGAACCGGCATCGGCGAGGAGGATTTCGATATAACCAAAGCCCGTTATAATAAGATAATCATTATGACCGATGCGGATATTGATGGTTCTCATATCCGCACGCTGATTTTGACTTTCCTTTATCGGCATTTGCGCGGACTGGTGGAGAATGGTTATGTTTATATTGCCCAACCGCCTTTATACCGATTGAAGAAGGGAAAAGTAGCTAAATATGCCTACTCCGACGAGGAGAGGGATAGGTTTCTGCAACAGATGGGCAAAGACAGCGTAACTATTCAGCGCTACAAAGGTCTTGGTGAGATGAACCCCGAACAGTTATGGACTACAACTATGGATCCGGAGAAGCGTACCTTGTTGCAGGTTACCGTTGAGAACGCCGCCGAAGCGGACAGGATATTTACAACCCTGATGGGGGACCAAGTAGCTCCCCGCAGAAAATTCATCGAGGAACACGCGAAGTATGTCCGTAATTTAGATGCTTGAGGATTTAATCCTTTTCTTTGCAGTCGCGGGATTTAGCTGATAAATTTTCTAGCCAACCAGCTTTTGTTGATATATACCGCTTCATTGGGGCATAGCTCGTGGCAACACATACAATCGATACACTTCGAGTAATCATAAATAAGTTTTCCGTCTTTATCGCTTAAGGCTCCTGTGGGGCAGCTATCTCTACAGATATTACATCCTATACATTTGTCATAATCGATAGCCGGGTGTGCCCATACATAAGGGCTGATAAATTTTATCAAGAGATCCGGAATTAACTTCAGCTTTGTGTTGGAAGGGAGATCGAAGTCTTTGCTTTTGCATTTATCCAAACTTTCTCCGACTATCTCTATGTTTTCCAACTCAGTGCAACCGATTCCCTTCTCGCGGGCGATTTTCAGATAATCTATCCTCATCGGTTCAAAACCTATAATCGATGCCGCCACCGTATCCAAAGCGATCCCGTCCGTTGAAGCCAACAGGATATTAAGCTTCTTTGGTTTCCCCGATGATGGGCCGTCTCCTTCCATCGCAACAACAGCATCCATAATGAACAAATCCGGCTTCGAGGCGGCATACAAATCAAACAGCATTTTCGAGAACTCATAGGGCTTGGGATATTCTTTATGATAAATACTCTTCCGAAATCCGGGAATAAATCCGAAACAGTTCTTAACTGCGCCGGTCATCAAAGTTAGAATGTGAGTTTTGAGCTTCGGCATACCGATAACCAAATCGGCTCTCTTTACGATTTCGGCAATGTTGAATTCCCTACCGTCATATTTAACGGGAACCACCGGGTTGGTTTCGAATGAATGGAGCGAGGCTTTGGAACCTTTCATCGCTTCAAGCAAACCGGTATTCCTCCACACCCTTTTTATTCCCCTATCAATTCCCCCTGGGGAATCGCCGACAAAAACTTTGGTTTGGGGATTGGAAAACATATCGGCTACCGCCCTGACTAAAAAAGGGTGGGTGGTAATGGCTCTCTCCGGACCTTTCGCGGAGAGAAGGTTAGGATTAATAAGAATAGTTCCATTTGCAGTCTCATACCGATAGTTGAGCAATCCGAGAAGGCGCGTTAATGATTCCTTTATATCGGCGGGATAATAGGAATTGCATTTTACTATAGCTACTTTCGATTTATTCATTCCGGAACCATAACCATTTTATGTTTTTTAGGATGCACTCATTCTTTGAACACAAGCATCATCAATTTACCAATCCGAAGTTCGGTGTCTTACCTTAAACCACAATAGATACGATTAGGTTTCAATGATATTAACCAAACGACCAATTATATGGAAATGATTTTAGTATCTTTTTCAAGGGTAAAGGGTAATTGATATTGCAGGATTATAACTGGTGCTTGAAAAAAATGAAAAATATTTAAATAAAATAAATTTTTAGTTGACAACATTTCGCAGTTTGTGATAAGGGAATTAAAGAACGGACAAAAACCACTAATAACAGAAGGAGAGTTGCTCATGGCGGCTAAGAAGAAAACTGTAAAAAAATCGACTGTAAAAAAAGTTAAGAAGCAAATTAAGAAAAAAGTAGCCAAGAAAAAAACTCCGAAGAAAGTTCGTTGCGCTGCTAAGACCAAAGAGGGGAAACGGTGCAAAAACTGGGCTGTTGCTCCTTCTAAATTCTGCTATGTCCACAAGAAGAAAAGATAAACCTCCTTTTAGTTAGGGATAGGAAGAGCGGCTTATTATTCGAATAAGTCGCTCTTTTCTTTTACAGGGGAATTAGATCGCGGTTATCCTCGCGGATTATTATGAAGTCCAACCCTTACTGCGGAGATTCGCTTGAGCGGCAGCAAGTCTTGCAATCGGAACCCGATAAGGGGAACAGCTTACATAATCCAATCCTACATCATTACAGAATTCAATCGATGCTGGATCTCCGCCGTGTTCTCCACAAATGCCAAGTTTCAATTTCTTTCGGGTTTCCCTTCCTTTTTGAGCCGCTGTTTTTATTAATTGGCCCACGCCCTTTCTGTCCAAAGAAATGAAAGGATCCTCATCAAGTATCCCATGGGCGAGGTAATATTTAATGAATTTGCCCGCATCATCCCGAGAATATCCAAAAGTCATCTGGGTTAGGTCGTTGGTGCCGAAGCTGAAGAATTCCGCTTCTTGAGCTATCTCATCGGCTGTCAACGCTCCTCTGGGAACTTCTATCATTGTCCCGATCATATATTTAAGTTCGACCTTTTTCTTTTTCATCACTTCTTTGGCGACACGGTTTATAATCTCTTTTTGGTTTTTCAGCTCGGCGACGGTTCCGACCAGAGGGACCATTATTTCAGGTAAAACAGGCTCTCCTGTCTTGGAAACATCGCAGGCCGCCTCGAATATCGCCCTCGCCTGCATCTCGGTTATCTCCGGATAAACTATTCCCAAACGGCAACCTCGATGCCCCAACATCGGATTGATTTCACGAAGGTCGTCCACCCTGCGAAGCAACAATTCCTTTTCCTTAATCAAGGCGGGGTCCCCCTTCTCGGCTTTGAGTTTGATTATCTCCACCCTCAAATCTTCATGGTCAGGGAGGAATTCATGCAAGGGCGGATCGATAGTTCTTATTGTTACAGGATAACCGCGCATAACCTCAAACAGCCCCTTAAAATCTTTCTTCTGAAAGGGGAGTAGCTTATCCAGTGCCTCAGTCCTCTTTTGCTCGTCATCCGACAATATCATTTCCCGAACTATCGGCAGACGGTTTTCGGCAAAAAACATATGCTCGGTTCGGCATAAACCGATACCCTCCGCCCCAAATTTTATTGCCCTCTCGGCATCCCTGGGAACATCCGCGTTCGTGCGAATTTTCAGGCGGCGATACTTATCCGCCCAAGACATAAATATGCCAAATTCACCTGATAACTCGGGCTCAACCGTGGGCACTTCGCCCAGCATTACTTCGCCGTTTGAGCCGTTCAAAGTTATTACATCGCCCTCTTTGATGATATGATCGCCGACAATAAAATTTTTCTCGGAATAATAGACTTTGATATCTTCGCAACCGGCGATACAAGGTTTTCCCATTCCCCGCGCGACTACCGCTGCATGGCTGGTCATTCCACCGCGGGAGGTCAGAATACCGTCAGCGGCGTTCATACCGTGAATATCATCCGGGTTGGTCTCGTGGCGGACCAATATTACCCGTTTACCATCCTCCGCATATCGGACAGCATCGTCTGCGTTAAACACAACCACGCCGGAAGCAGCTCCCGGCGAAGCGGCCAATCCGGTCGCTATAACAGTAGCTCCGGCGTTCGGATCAATATTGCGATGCAGAAGTTGGTCCAATTGCTCGGGCTTTATCCTGAAAAGCGCCTCCTTCTCGGAGATGAGCCCCTCTTTAACCATATCGACCGCTATTTTAACGGCAGCGTATGCTGTGCGTTTTCCCGTGCGCGTCTGCAACATATATAGCTTGCCGTCCTGAATAGTAAATTCGAAATCCTGCACATCACGGTAATGCTTTTCCAATTTGCCGGTGATATTTACCAATTGCTTATAAACAGCGGGCATCTCTTTTTGCAATTCGGCGATATGTTTCGGCGTCCGAACCCCGGCAACAACATCTTCTCCTTGAGCGTTTATTAGATATTCGCCGTAGAATTCCTTCTCCCCGGTTGAGGGATTGCGCGTGAAACCTACGCCGGTGGCGGAATTACTTCCCATATTTCCGAACACCATAGTTTGGATATTGACAGCTGTACCCAAATCGGCGGGGATATCGTTTAACTTTCGATAGGTTATCGCCCGCGGATTATTCCAAGACTTAAATACTGCATCCACGGACATCTCAAGTTGAGTTATCGGGTCTTGGGGGAAGTCCTGTCCCGTTTTACGCTTTATTAGTTTTTTATATCGCTCGATAATTCGTTTTAAATGTTTTGGCTCTAAGTCGGTATCGTATTTTAGGCGATACCGTTGCTTTTCCACATCCAAAATATCCTCGAACTCATCCTTATCGATGCCCATAACAACATTGCCGAACATAGCGATAAAACGGCGGTATGAATCCGATGCGAACCGCTCATTGCCGGTTTTCGCGGCTAACCCCTCGACCGTCTTATCGTTCAACCCTAAATTCAAAACGGTATCCATCATCCCGGGCATAGAAATTTTGGCTCCCGAACGGACCGACACCAAAAGCGGATCTGATGGATCTCCCAATTTTAATCCGACCGTCTTTTCCAATTTACGAAGGTTAACCATAATTTGATCTTTTATCTTTTTCGGGATTTTCATTTTATTTTCATAGAATAGCTTGCAGACTTCGGTTGTAATAGTAAAGCCTGGAGGTACAGGGATTCCGGCATTGGTCATCTCCGCCAAACCAGCGCCTTTCCCTCCCAATAAATCTTTCATCTCTCCATTGCCTTCGGCTTTACCCCCTCCGAAGAAATAAACGAACTTCCCCTTTGGAATAACTTTCTTGGTAGTTGTCTTTTTAATCGCCCTTTTCGTTGTTTTCTTTTTGGAAACCTTTTTCTTGACCATTTTTCCCTTTCTGTATGTAATTCTCTATCATCTTGTCGCTCATAATGTTATGTTGATTCAGCTATTGTCGAATCCTAGTTTGCTTTCAAAAATTTTACTCCCTAATCGACGAAATTGCAAGCAAAAAATATTTTATGTTTGTAATAGGGAATTAAATATCAAATTTAACTTATAGGTTAACTATGGCGGTTAGCCCCACAGCTTAAGAGTTACAGCAAAGAGACGATAAAATCAAAGAGGGGGGAAAGCCTTTTAATATGAAAATGCGCTGATACCGAACAATAAAAGGGAACACTATGTCTGTCGAGACGGGCGTTAAATCCCGCCGCCATAAGGAAACTTCAAAATATTCAACATTCACCGGGGATGAGATTGGAGGTGTAATTAAGAATATCTTTACGGTGGATGTTGAGGATTATTACAATGTCAGCTCCTTTGAAAAAATAATTGCGCCGTCCGAATGGCATAAGCAAAAAAGCAGGATAGTCCCAAATACAATCGCCCTTTTGAAATTATTGAATGGTTTCCAAACCAAAGCCACTTTCTTTGTGCTTGGATGGATTGCCGAGATGTACCCGGAAGTAGTGATGATGATTTACCAAAACGGGCATGAGATAGGCTGTCATTCATTTTATCATAGATTGATTTATGATTTAACGCCTGATGAATTTCGCGAGGATACGAAAAGAGCGAAATCAGTAATCGAGGATATAATCGGGAAACCTGTTTTAGGATACCGTGCGCCGAGTTTTTCCATAACAAACAAATCGCAATGGGCGTGGGAGATATTGGCGGAATTAGGATTTAAATATTCATCCAGCATCTATCCCATTAAGCATGACCGCTACGGGTTCAGCGGTATGCCCCGAACGGCGTTTAGCGTGAATAAGGATTCGGCGGCACCGATAATTGAAGTGCCGATGAGCACTGTAAGGCTGCTGGGAAGAAATTTCCCGGTGGCTGGAGGTGGATATTTACGGTTGTTCCCTTATTGGTTTACGAGGAGATCGATAATTTCTCTCCACAGGGAAAATATACCTGCGGTTGTTTATGTTCACCCTTGGGAGTTGGATCCCGACCAACCTCGAATTAAATGCTCGTGGAAGAAAAAATGGAGACACTACACAAACATAAGAACCACCGAACGAAAACTAAAAAGTCTTCTATCGGAATTCGAGTTCCAAAGTATGCACGATTATCTGTCCGTTATCAGGAAGAATAGTCTCGGCAGTTAAGGACATCGGCAGGAAACTCCAAAGAGTTCATCGGGATGGAAACGCTCTTGAACCCACTCTCGTCTTTATCGTTGATTATCAGATTCTCAACCTTCCTCCCGCCTATTCGAATAACTGCTTTACGCGGTTCGGAGCAATAAAATGTCAGTCCTTGATAAAACGGTTCTATATTTATGGGACCGCCGACTCCTTCGATATCGATGATTGTCGCACCGCTGTCGTCCCTATTAACCGACCATTTAAGATATTTATGGGTGTAATTATATCGTAATACCCTCGAGGTGGTGGTAATCCAAAGTTTTCCGTCGGCATTGCGCTTTTTCAATGCCTTAAAAAGCGATATTAACTCCTCATCGAATAAACCTCTTGAACCGCGTTTGGGAGGCTGTCCGAAGTGTGTATAGATAATCATATAGCCGGCTGTTTTTTCCAATCGGTTTAACACCTTATCCGATAACTGTATCTTTAATACTCCACGCCCGGGAGGGGTGTAAATATAGGCATATTTATAACAATATCGCGTGAAATCCATAATATGTCTGCCATCGCGCAAAACTACGAGCCTTGATAGTTCATTTCCGAAAACCTTTCTTTTACGGTGATTCATCCTCAAAGCGGTTTTGGCGATATTTTTCAAAAGATGCCCGCTTCGGAAGAGATGATAATCATAATCATCGAAACGCAACTTCCTGTCCTGACCTACTACCGCGCTTAATTCCCCCGACCAATAAAAACGGACGCCTAATTCATCGATGGTCAAATCGGTATGATAAGCTTCGCTTTTAGGATTATCCCCCTCAGCTCTAATCAACTGTAAAAAGATATTTTGGATATTGAAATTGTCCCCATGATTGATATAGGTATCAAAATAAACTCCATTTTTCAGAGCTTCTTCAACCGCCCTTTCAGCTAATTTGCGGTTGAAATAAATCGGATTAGAAGGATTTTCCCAACGGGAGAAGTCGCCATAGGAATGAAGACAATCGAGATAACCAGCTTTAGCCATTTCAAGCAGTAATCCCGAATATGGGAACCGCTTATCGCTCACCCCCCGAAAATAGCTCACCTGATTTGGAAGCAGAGAATAAAACCAAAATGTATCCCCTATCTCCAAACCGACCCCTCGCCCCATCAGTGTATCCATCTCCGTATTCAGAAATTTCCGAACCTCACAAAAATCCTCCCAGCTCATATTATCCAAATCGTTCGCCACACTCAGAGCAGCTTTATATGGATATGGGAATTTCCTTAATTTTGGTTCCATCTTCATCATTCTATTTACACACCCTTAAAGGGGAATAATACCTATTGATAACCCTTTTGGCAAATGTTCATTATTGGGGATATGGGAATATAAAAGGGCGAACATAGGTTCGCCCTTGAGAATGACTATCTTTCCATTGTAGGGAATGGATTGCAATGCCGATTTAAGATAGATTATCCTTCGTAATATTCATCCCACTCCCAATAGTATTGGCCGTTGGTTGCGTAAATATGAATATGATCTGCGTAAAATGTCAGATTAATAGTCCAGGTACCTTCCCCATCAGGGAAAGTTGCGGTCATAGTTGAATTCGCCGTGCCGGATACAGGATGTCCCAATTCTATGGGTATCTTGATAGCATTGAAAGTCTCCGTAAAATCAAAACTCCCAATTGTGTCCGCAAATGCAATTGAGTATCCACCATCTCCATCGGTTTGAAGCGTGTCGGAAGAGAGAACAGTGAAAATCATATCTTCAAAGAAGTTGAGGTCATAGGCGTATAGGGAATCCGTGGAAATCATAGTAGTATAAAGTTTGACTTCCATCTTATCGGTAGTAGAGTCCGGGTTTTCCTGAAATGTACCGTTGGCGCTATAACGGACACTGTCGGCATAGGTATAACTATATGGATCCGAATTCATATCCTGATAAGAATACCACCAACCAGTCTCGGCATCATAACCATAATATGTCGTATCCGTAGCGTTCGTCGGGCTCGGTGGGGGATTGAATCCGCCCAAGTAATCGGAGCCCTCGGCCATATCGCCGGAAACGGAAGCAACAAGTTCATCTATTTGGGCTTTTGCCGCTACATAATTCGGATCGTTGGGGTCTCCCTGCGAAACCGATGAAGATGGATTTTTATTGCTGCTACATCCGAAAATCAAAAAAACCGACAGTAATCCGACCATAGTTAACAAAATGATTTTGGGTAGGGACTTCATTTCTTCTCCTTTTTGTTGAAAATGTTATCTTGTTAATTACTTAAACGAAAAAGAATTCTTAGGCTAACCCATTAAATTGTGAAAATCCAAAATGTCAAGGAATTTCTTAAAAAGAAATCTTAAAAAGTGTCAAATTTGTGCATCCTTATTCATATTAAATTATCGATAAAACTTTGGAATAAATTAGGGAAATATTTTCTTCGGGAGCGGTGTGCTAATATCAAGAGATAAAAAAGATTGCGGAAATATGGAACATTACCCTGTATTGATATTGTTTTAGTTTATGGAATGGTTTTTGCGGTTTTAACTACAAAATACAAAGGAGGAAATTATGGGCGGTTTCAGGATAAAAACTCTAATCATCTCCGCGCTTTTTTTAATACTCCTATTTGCTAATACTAACGCCTCCGAAAGTGATATCTTAATCGTTTCAGAAGATGGATCATCCGCGGCGGATTCATTTGCGGCTATATTCAATCAATTCGATATACAGGCGACGGTTATTGAAGAATTGTCTTTGCATATTGCGGAAATCGACACGGTAAAAACAATTTTCTATATCCGAAACGACAGGGAAATTCCCGCTGATGATTTCCAAATCCTCTCCAATTTCTTGGATAACGGGGGGAACCTATACCTCGAAAAATCCGAGATATTTTTTGAATTTATGCATAATCAATGGTTTTTCGATAGATATATGCGAATCGATTGGACTACCTGCGAATCTTATCCTTTCACCTCCTTTCACGGAGTTTCGGGAACATTTTTTACCGGATTGGATTTCGGGTTTGCCGCCACACACTATTCCTCCAATATGACTCCCTCGCCTTACGATGCGAATATGATAACCGTCCTCGAAGATAATTCCGCAATGTGCGGTTGTGTTGCCGCTGCCTCAGATGTTCCCGATTACAGGATTATCCTTACGGGATTCGATTTGGAGAATACCGATAATTATGAATACCCCAATAACCGCTTGGATTTATTCCGAAAGATATTCTCGTATTTCGGCATTGGATTATCATCTGTGGATGAAACCGACGGCAATACTTTACCGAATGATTCGGCTCTTCTATCCAATTATCCGAACCCGTTTAATTCCTCGACAATTATTCGTTTACAATCGAAATCCCCAAATGGGGACGATTTAATTGATATTTACAACTTGAGAGGGGAATTGGTCAGACGATTGAAGCTTGATAAAACCAATGAAACCGTATGGGACAGTAAAGATAGTCGAGGCGACCGATTACCCAGCGGTATTTATTTTGCAAGGCTTTTAATGGATAATTCCAATTTGACACTGAAATTAAGCTTGATTAAATAAGTAAAAGGATAAGCCGTTAAAAATGTGTGAAAGAGTTGGGGTGCAATATCTTTTCTTCCTGTCTATCCTTGATATAAACACCCTCCCCCTTCTCGATAAAACCGATAACCGTAATTGGAGTTTTTAGCTTATAATTCTTTAGCTTATGATAATTCCTCTTTGGAAAGCTGAAAAGCAAAGCATAGTCTTCCCCTCCCTTTACAACAAACTCCCACGCCTCCAATCGATTATCAGCACAAAACTTTTTCAAACCTTTACCGATGGGGATCTTATTCTTTTCTATGATAATTTTTACCTTTGATTGTTCCGCAATATGATTCAGCTCCGAGGACAAACCATCGGGGATATCTATCATCGAATTTAATTTCAAAAGTTTAGCCAACCGAGAAGCTTCTTCTATCAGGGGCTTCGGCTTTAAATGGGAGCGGACAAACTTCCTCCGATAAATGGGATTATTGGAGTGTATCTTGCCCTTTTTCAGTTCAGCCTGCAGGAGCATCATCCCGGCTTTCGATTCGCCTATCACCCCGGCTACCGCTATCAAATCGCCATCCCTTGCGCCATTGCGCATTATCGGTTTGGAAAGCGATTCGCCTATTACGGCAGTATTTATAAAAATGCTATCAGTCGATTTCGATATATCCCCCCCGATTATCGGGCAACGGTATTCCGAGGCACATCTCCGCATACCCTTTGCAAATTCGAGGATAAAAACCAATTCCAAATCGGGCGGAACCGCAAGGGAAACTACCGCTCCTTTGGGATCGCCAGCCATGGCTGCAATATCCGAAAGCGAAACGGCGAGGGATTTATATCCCAAATGGGCGGGAGGAGTATATCGTCGATCGAAATGAATATTTTCAATCAGAGCATCAATGGTAAACAATAAATACCGCCTTCCCGATTTAATCACCGCACAATCATCCCCGATACTTCGATAAATCCCCTTATCAAATTTAAATATTTCGGCTAACCGGTTTATCAGTCCGAATTCGCCAATATCCCTTATTTTACTCATATAAGTAATTTATCCTGCCGATTATAATAAAGCAAACCGATTTTGAAAAGAAGGGGAGCGATACATTTGATATTGGATTTAAGCGGGTTATATCCGGGGATATTATCCGTAGTAATAAGGTAGTGATTAGATACAACGATAATTGATTATTCGCAAAAAAGCAGATATTGAAAATATTCCAATATGAAAACCGATCAAAAGCCGTTAATTGACAAATCAACACCGACAACAACCGAAGGATTAAAACAGACAATTTCCCTTAAGACCAGTTATCGGCACATAGTCACTCACTCCTCCATTTACATCTTTGGGATGCTCATATCGAAGTTAGTCGGCTTTGTGATGATACCCATTTATACCCGATATCTTACCCCTGCGGATTATGGAGTTCTCGAGCTTTTGACAATGACCTCCGATGTAATCGCTATGTTGGTGGGGGCGGGATTGGCTCACTCGGTTTTGCGCTTTTATTATAATTACGACACCAAAAGAGAAAAGAATGAAGTGGTATCAACCGCTCTGATTACCGGATTGGCGGTTTTTGTTTTCGTCTTCGGCTTTTTGAGTTTACAGAGCGGTTTTATTTCGAGGGTTGTGCTTGGGAATGGGGAGCCGTCAGCGTATTTCACAATAATCTTTATCACGATGATGCTGTTCGCGGGGGTGGAGATTCCTTTGGTCTTTTTGAGAGCGAAGCAGAGAAGCATTTATTTTGTGATGGTGAATTTAGTAAAATTAGTGATTCAACTTTCTCTGAATATATATTTTATAGTTGTTTTGAAGATGGGGATTTTCGGGGTTTTATACAGCAGTTTGATAGCGACAATCATCATAGGCGGTTTTTTAACGATTAAGACCTTCCTTGAAGTAGGAATCCATTTCAGCCGTCCCAAATTATATGAGATGTTACTCTATGGTTATCCGTTGATATTTACAAGCCTGGGAGCATTTTTATTGACATACTCCGACAGATATTTCCTCAAATATTACACCGATTTAAGCGAAGTGGGGATTTATTCTCTGGGGTATAAATTCGGTATGATGGTTTCGATTTTGATATTGGCTCCTTTCCAGCAGTTTTGGGCGGCGGAGATGTTCGCGGTGGCAAAACGGGATGACGCCGCTAAAGTATTTCGGGATTTCTTTACCTACACGACTTTTATCTCCATCCTGTTTTGTTTCGGCTTATCCATTTATATCCCCGATGCTATCCGGATCATAGCTTCTCAAGCTTATTGGAGGGCTTTTTGGTTGGTCCCTTTGATCTCGTTGGCTTACCTTTTCATCGGGATGCATGGATTTGTAAACTGCGGTATGCTTATAACCAAAAAGACCCGCTACTTGGCATATTCAACAGGTTATGCGGTTGCCGCCAATATCGCTTTGAACTTTTTGCTGATCCCTCGATGGGGGGGGTATGGGGCGGCGATTTCTACGGTCATTTCCTTCGGACTACGCTTTATTACCGTATATATATACTCGCAGAGATTATATCCCCTAAAATACGAATGGAAAAGGATAACCATCGCTTTATCTCTTGCGGCGGCGATGGTAGCGCTGTCGTTCAATATAGATTTCCATTCTCTATCATATAACCTCACTTTTGAGAGCGTTTTGTTCATCGGTTATATAATGATATTGTATTTCGGAGGATGGTTTAAGCCCGAAGAAAAAATGCTCATAAGGAAAGCAGCTAAAAGCCCGACAGCGGTTTTCAAATCGATAATGGAAATCCAGCGGAGCAAATCATAATGCCAAACCCTACCAAAACCGAACTGAAATTAAGCCCGCTGAACGGAGCTTCCCGAAGTCGAAAGCTATTGGGAATTTTCCAATTAGAGTATATCGGCCCTTTAATTCTAATATTCTTTATTATATTTTCAGTGGCGGCGACCTTATTATTTCCTCCCGAATATGTTGTGGTGATGGTATTCGCCCTTGTGGGTGGTATGATTATTATCGCCAGACCGACAGTAGGTTTGATTTTATTCATCATATTAAACTACATCCGTCCGGGCGACATCGTTTCGGCGCTGAACGCCGTTCCTTTGGCGAAGTTAATCGGCGGAGGTACATTTTTGGCGGTTGTGTTAAATAAGCTTCGCACGAAAGATTTCGTTTATCGTTATAAGCAGACTTATCTATTGACGGCATTCGCACTAATTTTGTTTGCATCAGTCCCGTTTTCGTTTTGGCCTTCGAGATCGTTGGAGATTTCCCTAGATTTTCTGAAGATACTGCTTTTCTATTTTATATTCATTAACATTGTCGGGGATTGGAAAACATTGAAGGCGGTTTCTTTAATTAGTTTATGTTGCGTCTTGGTGTTATCCGCTTCCACCCTCCAATCATATTTTCAGGGAAATATAAGAGCCGCCGCCATAATCGGCTCCGGTTTATTTGGTGATTCGAATGATGTAGCCTTGGTGATGGTATCGGTTTTGCCTTTGGTCGGGTTTATCAAGCTGAGCAACATACGGAAATCCCTGCGCGCTATTTATTATTGGGGTTCGGTTATTCTTTTGATTGCCGGGATAATTGCAACCCAATCGCGCGGAGGGCTTTTGGGCTTGGGGGTTGTCTTGTTTATGATGTTTTTTCATCGTGGAAACAAAATAAAAGGGTTGCTGCTTTTGGGTTCCCTCGCGGTTCTCGTTATCGCCTTAATACCCTCGAATATCGAACAGCGGTATCGAACGATAGGAAATTATCAAGAGGACACCTCCGCGGTGAATCGTTTATATGCTTGGCAGGCGGGATTGGATATGATAATTTCCCGTCCACTGCGCGGCGTCGGTGTGGGATCTTTTGAGACGGCGTTTGGAACGGCATATAAACCGAAAGGTTTCAACTCCAACCGCTGGATGGCTCCGCACAACAGTTTGGTGCAGATCGGAGCGGAAACAGGGTTATTCGGGTTGCTGCTGTTTATTTATCTTTTTATATATTCGCTTTCCCGATTAAAAAAGATAAATCAAAAAAGGGATGGCGAGTTGTTTTTTAGGATAAACGCTACCGGCGATATCTTAATGGCGTCCTTTATTGGTTTCGCCATCTGTGCATTCTTTTTAACGCAAGCGCTGAATTACTATTTATATTTTCTCATTGCGGCAACTGTTTCATTGGCTCGAATCTCCGAAACAGCCGATGAGCTCTAAGCATTGTAATAATGGAAGACGGCAAAACTTGAACTTGCTTAATCGTTCGGTATTTAATATATATGGTTTTAACTATTTTATTGGGATATTCAGCAAATGGATTAGATGCCGATTAATTATGTAAAAGGATATTATTAAGTCTTCAGGAGGATTGATTTGGCTTCCGTATTAGAAAACAAAATTAAAGATAAATCCGCTATGGTTGGAATAATAGGTTTGGGATATGTCGGTTTGCCTTTAGCGGTGGAATTCGCAAGGGTCGGATTCAGGGTAATCGGCATCGATGTATTGGAAAAGAAGGTGGATATAGTTAATCGGGGCGAATCGGATATTGGCGATGTTCCTTCGGAGCAGGTGAAAATATTACGGGAAGCCAACCGACTTGAAGCGACAACGGACTTTTCCCGTTTAGAGGAGGTCGATTGTATCCCTATCTGTGTTCCTACGCCCTTGAATAAGACTAAGGACCCGGATGTTTCCTATATTTTGGGTGCGGTCGAGCAAATTAAAAATCATTTGCATAAAAATCAATTAGTGGTGCTGGAATCCACAACATACCCGGGAACCACCGACGAGTTAATACAGCCGATTTTGGAGAAAACCGGTTTGAAGGCGGGTGAGGATTTTTTCCTTGCATTTTCACCGGAGAGGGTGGATCCCGGCAATAGCCAATATTCCACAGCGAATACACCGAAGGTGGTCGGGGGCATCAACAAAGCCTCCACCGAAATGGCAAAATTGTTTTACGAGCAGATAATCACTGAAGTAGTTCCTGTTTCCTCGACGAAGGCTGCGGAAATGGTCAAACTATTGGAGAATACCTTCCGCTCGGTGAATATAGGGTTAGTGAACGAAGTGGCTTTGATGTGTGATCGTTTGCAGATAGATGTTTGGGAGGTTATCGATGCTGCTGCTACCAAACCGTTCGGTTTCCTGAAATTTTATCCGGGACCCGGGCTTGGGGGACATTGTATTCCCATCGATCCCCACTACCTTTCATGGAAACTCCGCTCCCTTAATTATTACGCCCGTTTTATCGAATTGGCAGGGGATATCAATTCGCATATGCCTGAGTATGTGGTGGAGTTAATTGGCCGCTCACTCAATAAAGACAAAAAAAGTATCGCCGGTTCAAGGCTACTTATCCTTGGCATCTCCTATAAAAAAGATATTTCCGACATTCGTGAATCGCCGGCTTTGGATGTAATACGCATATTACAGAGCCGAGGAGCAAAGGTTTCCTACCACGATCCTTATGTTCCTTCCGTATCTTTTGACGGTGGAGAAATGAAATCGGTTTCGTTGACGGAAAACGCCTTGAAAAAGTCTGATTGCACGGTGATTATCACCGATCACTCCGATCTGGATTATAAATGGGTGGTGGAAAGGAGCAGGCTCATCGTCGATACGAGAAACGCCACGAAGGATGTTAAAGTAGGAAAGCATAAGATAACCAAGTTATAATAAACTATCTCCCAATTATAAGTTGATATCCAAAACAACCTCGATATAGGAGTAGGAAGGAGTGTGCTAATAATTTCCCTAAAATTGTAATAATTTTATGTAAAATAATACTTGACAAATAGGGATGATTTTAATTATAATAAATTATTAAAGAAAGCAAGGGCGAATGGTGATTCTTACGGATTAGGTGATATAGTATTAATTTCCCCATTAAAGGCAGTTCGATATTCAGTAATTTAATGAAGATAGATTTATCAGTGCTTAAAATTACATTATGATTTTTGAACAAGGAAGTTGCCAATAGTTTTATTGGTCTAAAATCAAATTACTGAACGGAATTAAAATTAAAAGCTGGGAGGTGAATTTAAGCGTTTTTAATGTAACTTTATGAATTGCATCAGAACTTTTTAGTCAGCTATCCCAATTGGAGGACCGCCTTGGAAATTACAGAGATTAGAATTACCCTGAGAGATGAACCCAAGTTAAAAGCTTTTGCTAATGTAACCTTCGATAATGCTTTTGTCGTTCGGGGCCTGAAAGTTATCAGCGGGCGCGATGGTTATTTTATTTCTATGCCTTCCCGCCGGATGAAGGATGGTTCGCATCACGATATCGCTCACCCAATTAATAACGAGACCCGCAAGATGATTGAGGACGCCGTGTTGGAAGCATACGAGAGGGAACTAAAAAATAAAAGCGAAATGCCGGTGGTTGAAGGACCCCGTGAAGAACAAGGGTTGATATAATTCACACTTTGAATATTCAATTGCCGCTAAAGATTGACGCTCATTCTTGAAAATACAGTATGGGCGTTTTTCTTATGGTTATCTTTTCGCCTATTCAATCAGGGCAGGGAATTCAATTTTTCCTGTATCCTTTTGTTTTGAGGATCGAGATTCAATGCCTTGCGATAAGAATCGGAAGCCTTTGCATAATCTTTCATTTGTAAATATATATCACCCAAATGTTCATAAACCTCAGCATCATTTCCTAAATTATCCAATGCCTGCCGTATATAAGAAAGTGCTTTTTTAATCTTTCCCCTTTTGAACAACAGCCATCCATAACTATCCAAGAATGCACCGTTTTTCGGCTCAAGTTTTAGAGCCCTTTTCAGCAGTTTCTCGGCTTTCTTATACTTTATACCTCGATTGACATACATATACGCCAAGTTATTCAAAGCGGTGGCATTATCGGGAGTTTCCTTGATTAACTCCACCAACACCTTTTCCGCCTCCTCGAAATGACCCCCATTGTCGAGAGCTTCAGCTAACGCAATCCTATGGGAAGGTTCTGCGGGATTCCGTTCATAGGCTTTACGAAAATAATCGGCCGCCTTATCGTAATCTTTGATTAGCGAATAAACATTTCCTATCTGATTATATAGGAAATCGGGATTACTTACTTTGGGAATGCCTCTTTTAAGGACCGCTATTGCGCTGTCCGGCTGGTCGTGCCGCACAAAATTCGATGCCAGCATCACATATCCATCGCTTAATGTGTCGTCCGTAGCGATTATTTTTCTAAAGATGGAATCCGCTTTGGCAAATCTGTCACTGTACATATACAACCTTCCCAACAGTGTGGCGACCCGATAATCCTCCGGGCTTGAGTTGAGATAGCTTCCCAATAATTTACCGGCCTCGTCCCAATTATTTTGAGCGAAATATATTTGCGCCAGGCTCAGTATGACTTTCTTATCATCCGGATTTGATTTTAAGATGAGATTCCCTGTCTTTATAGCCTCATCATAGAGTTTCAATGAAATTTCATCGTCCAATTTCCGATATTGAACCGTTAAATCCTCCGGGTGGCGGGAAAGGTATTTATCATAAAGCTTAAGAGCCTTTTTTATCTCTCCTTTATGTTCATATATGTTCGATAATCCGATTGTTGCGGCTTTGTGATAAGGATTGTCCTTAAGGGCGTTTCTAAAAGCGACTGAGGCTGAATCGTATTCGCCTTTGGCGATGTATGCAATCCCCAAATTCGATTGGGCATCATAATCGTATGGTTTTATCTCCACCATTTTTTTCAGGAGGGTCAAGGCAGAGTCCGGCATACTATTACGCATATAATAAGTGGATAGGTAATACAAGGCTGTGTAGTTTACCGGATCTTTCTCTATCGTCTTTCGGAAATAGTATTGCGCCGTTGAATCATCTCCCAAATAAGCAGCGATTTTCCCCATCAACAGGCTGAATTCCGCATTTGGCTCGGAAACATTTTCCCTCAACTTAAACGCTTCTTCCGGTTGCCTCATCTGTAAATACAACGAGGCGAGTTCATAATTGATTTCAATCGAATGAGGGTCGGATTCTAAAGCTAGATTGAGGCTTTGCAGAGCCTTGTCATACTGCCCCGCTTCTTTATAAAGGATACCATTTTCAAATCGATTAAATAGGATATGCTCCCGGGTCACCTCGAAAGCATCGATTATCGGCGGGGATTTTAGCATCGGTTTGCTAACCTGTTTTTCCGTCGAACAACCGCCGACAATTAACGCTGAAATAAAGATAGAGGTTATTGCCAATCCAAATAGCAAATGTTTAAGCTTCATAATGTATTTTCTTTTTAGAATATATCTTGCCTTTGTTCCCAAGTCTGATTATAAATTTTTCGTAACTGTTATAGATTACTACTATTTGCCCATAAAAACAAATATAAATTTGATTCCGTAAGCGATGAGGTTGAAAATATGAGTTTTCCGCAGGAAAGGTTAAGGCGGCTCAGGAAATCGGATTCCGTAAGGAAACTTGTGAGGGAAGTTAATCTACATCCTCACGATTTTATCTGGCCTGCGTTCGTGGTCTCCGGAAAAGGCAGAAAGGAATCGATCGAATCCCTGCCGAATTGTTATCGATACTCCCCCGATGAATTGGTAAAAGCTGTTGCGGAAATCAGCGGATTGGGAATACAAGCTCTTATTCTTTTCGGGATACCGGACAGCAAAGATGCTATCGGTTCATCGTCGTGGAAGCCCGATAGCGTTATAAATAATGCCATCAAAGCGATTAAGGATACCTATAACGAAATAACCGTTATTACGGATGTCTGCCTGTGCGAATATACCGATCACGGGCATTGCGGCATCTATGAAAACGGAAAAGTGGTTAATGATGCTACTTTAGAATTGTTGGGAAAACAAGCGGTAAGTTTCGCCGAAGCCGGCGCGGATATCGTCGCCCCATCGGACATGATGGATGGCAGAATCGGCATAATCCGTAATCGACTCGATGATGCGGGATTCGATGAGGTCGCTATTTTGTCCTATTCCGCTAAATATTGTTCCGCTTTTTATGGCCCATTCAGGGATGCCGCCGATTCGGCCCCGAAGGAAGGGGACAGATTCAGCTATCAAATGGACCCCGCCAATAAACGGGAAGCATTGAGAGAGGTCCGTCTCGATATCGAAGAGGCAGCCGATATTGTGATGGTCAAACCGGCTCTGGCTTATTTGGATGTTATCTCCGAAGTGCGCCGAGCTGTCAACAAACCGCTTTTCGCTTATAATGTCAGCGGCGAATATGCGATGGTCAAGTCCGCTGTCAAAGTAGGTTGGGCTGATGAGAAGCGTTTGACGATGGAGATACTTACCTCTATCAAAAGAGCGGGAGCTGACGCTATCCTTACTTATCACGCTCCACAGGCGGCAAGATGGCTTTTGGACGAATGGGTTCGATAATGAAATTTGAAAAATCCGAGAAGCTTTACAAATTAGCCATTAATTATATTCCCGGGGGGGTGAATTCGCCTGTAAGGGCTTTCGGTGCGGTTGGTGGTAATCCTATTTTTATCGAATCGGGAAAGGGAGCGGAAATCACCGATGCCGATGGGAATAAATATATCGATTATGTCTTGTCTTGGGGACCATTGATATTGGGACATTCCTACCCCGATATCGTTGGCGCCCTCGAAAACGCAATTCAAAAAGGGACATCTTTCGGAGCCCCGACGGAATTGGAAGTTGAATTAGCGAAATATATTATCGACAAAGTTAACTCTGTCGAGAGGATAAGATTAGTTAATTCCGGAACCGAAGCAACTATGACCGCGGTCCGACTGGCAAGGGCGGTGACGAATCGCCGTATGGTGGTTAAATTCGATGGCTGTTATCACGGTCATTCGGATGGATTCCTCGCCAAAGCCGGCTCCGGAATGCTAACCGCCGGCATTCCGTCATCATCGGGTGTTCCCCGCACAATAACCGAATTGATAATAAGCCTTCCCTATAATAATATGGAATCGATCGAGGATATCTTCGAGAAACGAGGCGGAGATATTGCCTGTGTCATAGTCGAGCCGATGGCAGCTAATATGGGGGTTGTCCCTCCGGAAAATGGGTTTTTGGAAGGGTTGAGGAAAGTAACCAAAGAATATGATTCTTTGTTGATATTTGATGAGGTAATCACAGGTTTCAGGCTTGGGCTTGGAGGGGCGCAGCAGTTTTACGGGGTTTACCCGGACATCACCTGTTTCGGGAAAATTATCGGCGGCGGCCTGCCTGTGGGGGCTATCGGCGGCAGAGCCGATATAATGGATAGACTTTCCCCGTCCGGCGATGTTTATCAAGCGGGAACCCTTTCGGGGAATCCGTTAGCGGTAATAGCCGGTTTGACAACCCTGAAGATTTTGGATAACCAAAGTGTTTATCAAAAACTCGAGACAAACGGCGCCCTATTGGAAAAGTATATCGAACAGAACCTCGATGATTTCGGGATCGATGGAGTAGTTCAGCGGGTCGGGTCATTGTTGACTTTGTTTTTCACCGATAAGGCGATAAAGAATTTCGATGATGCTAACACCCTCGATAAAAAGTTATACTCCGAATATTTCCACTCGATGCTGAAAAGAGGAATTTATCTGCCGCCGTCCCCTTTTGAAGCGATGTTTTTATCGGTGTATCATAATGAAGATATAATCGAACGCACCGCCGAAGCCCAACGAAAAGCCTTTGCTGAAATCTCGTAAAAGGGAAGGGAATACTTCACAACTTCAAAGTTATTGTCGAGGCTTTTGACGATAAACTCCTATTTGGTCAACAACCGCAAGTCGGGGAATGACTTTCGGGGGAACAAATTATCGTCCTACGGGTTTCCTCGACTATCATAGCGAGGATTAGATTATTTGTATCCAACCGGGAATAAAAAAATAACAATGAGAAGATTAAATTAAAACTTGAAAAAATCCCTTTTTCGTTCTATAAGTTTTTTACTGTTAAATAATTACTCTTCGTAAACCCAAAGGCGGATTCAATCCGTATCACGGGTTTTAAAACGGAGCAGGTGGTTTTCACTTATCGCTCAGGAGGTCTCGTGAAAAGTGAATATGGAATTATTATTATATCAATTTCTTTGGCAACCCTGTTCTGGATTATTGATACCTTAATCGACACTTTTGTTTTTTACGGTGGGAATTTTTGGACTAAGTTATTGATGGGTGCTTCCGTTCAGGAGTTATATGCCCGCATTGTGGGAGCCGCTTTTATTTTATTGTCAGGGATGATAATATTCCGAATTAATGTCCATCGTAAAAAAATGGAGAGATCCCTAAAAGAAAGCAAAGAAAAATATCGTTCCATATTCGAATCGGCGACAAATGCAATAATACTCATTAATAGAGATTATAATGTAACCGAATGCAATAAGCGGATTACGCAGCTTTTAGGTTTTTCTCCCGAGGAAATAATCGGTCGTCCTTTTACCAAATTACTACATCCGGATTATGTAGAGGATGCATTAAAATCGATTAATGAGATATTTAAAGGCGCGGCTTCAAAGGTTGGCGAATACAAGCTAAGACGGAGGCACGGCGAATTTATAGATGCCAAAACCAATGCGGGCCCCCTCATGGATGCTTATGGAAATGTTTATCGGGCTATTTGTTTAATGGACAATATTACGGAATCAAAAAGGATTCTTGAGGATTTGGAAATTTCCGAGCGTAGATACCGCTCTTTGTTTGAGGCGGCAAACGATGCGATATTCTTGATGGATGAGGATACATTCATCGACTGCAACCGCAAAACCGAGGAGATGTTCGGCTGTTCGCGCGAGGACATTTTGAGGAGGAAACCGTATGAATTTTCACCACCGAAACAACCGGATGGAAGGGACTCAAAGGAAAAAGCTCTTGAAAATATAAAAGCCGCTTTGGCAGGCGAGCCACGGATTTTTGAATGGGTTCATACGAAATTGGATGGAACATTTTTCGATGCGGGCGTCAGCTTGAATCGAGTTGAAATCGGCGGTAGATATTTGATCCAAGCCATAGTCCGAGACATTACGGAGCGTAACCGTGCGGAGAAAGCCCTAAGGGAAAGCGAGGAAAAATTCCGTTTTTTGTCGGAACAAGCTTTATTGGGCTTATTTGTCATTCAGGATGGAATATTAAAATATGTAAATCAGGCAGCTGCCGATATAGTGGGATATTCCACCGAAGAGCTGACGAACTTGGAATATGAAGGTTTCGCAGAAATAATTCATCCTGATGATAGACCGTTCGTAATCGAACAAGCGAGGAAGAAACAATCAGGAGAAGAAAAGGTCATCAATTATTATTCTTTCCGTCTAATAGCGAAATCGGGTGAAATAAGATGGGTCGATCTATATTCGAAAACCGTTTATTACCACGACAAACCCGCTGACTTCGCTACGATAATCGATATCACGGACCGCAAGATAGCCGACAAAGCCCTAAAAGAAAGTGAAGAACAATTAAGGACACTGATTAATGCGACGCCTGATATAATTTGCTTCAAAGATGCGGAATCGAATTGGCTCGAGGCGAATGATGCTATTTTGGAAGTTTTCGAATTAAAGGATGTAGATTATAAAGGGAAGAATGATTTAGAATTGGCAAAGATTAAAAAAGATTATAAAGAGGTTTTTGAATATTGCCATAAAACAGACCAATTAACTTGGGAGAAAGGGCATACGACCCACGCGGAAGAAAGGGTTCCCGATAAAAAAGGAGGGGAAAGGATTTTTGATGTGATTAAAGCTCCATTATATTATCCGGACGGAAGTCGCAAGGGGCTGGTTGTTTTAGGCAGGGATATCACCGAAAGGGAAAAAGCCGCCGAAGAGCTGAAAAAGGAGAGGGACAAAGCCCAAAATTACCTTGATGTAGCAGCGGTAATGATTATCGCCTTGAATAAAAAAGGGGAGATAACCCTTATAAACAGGAAAGGTTGCGAGATATTGGGATATGAGGAGGAGGAAGTTATCGGGAAACAATGGTTTGATAATTTCATTCCCGAATCCATTAGAAAAATATCGCTCAAAGGATTTAAGAAGATAATTAACGGCAAATACAATATCAGTGAATATATCGAGAATCCCTTAATAACCAAAACCGGCGAAGAACGGATTATCGCTTGGCATAATGTCTTATTGAAAGATACGGACGGTAATATAATCGGGACCTTAAGCTCGGGAGAAGATATAACGGAGAGTAAAAAGGCGGAACAAGCCCTTAAAGACTCCGAGGAAATGTATCGCACATTGGTGGAACAATCCAATGACACAATTTATTTACTTTCCGAAGACGAGGGGAGATTTATTTTTATAAATCCCCGTTTCTCAGAATTGTTGGGGGTCTCGTTCGAGGAAGCAACCAGCCCCGGATTTTCTTATATGAATTTGGTTTCTCCGAAAAGTGCAGCTTTAATAAAGGAAAGACTGAAGTTGCGCAAGAACGGCAAGAATCCGACCGATCGGTATGAATTTACAGCTTTAACCAAGGATGGAAGGGAAATCGAATTTGAGGCTTCGATAGCGAGAATACCATACAGGGGGAAACAATTGGTTCAAGGAGTATTAAGGGATATTACCGAAAGGAAGTTATTGGAAGCTCAACTCCGCCAAGCGCAGAAAATGGAATCTATCGGCTGTTTAGCCGGCGGCGTGGCGCACGATTTCAATAACCTTTTGGCAATTATAACCGGTCATACCGAATTGGGCTTGGTAACTATGGATAAAAAAGATCCGCTTTATAATAATTTGATTGAGATACAAAAAGCATCCGACCGCGCCGCTGAATTGACCCGCCAGTTATTGGCTTTCAGCCGTGAACAAGCGTTGAGACCTCGGGTCGTCGATTTAAACTCAATCTTGGAGGATTCCGAACAGCTCCTGCGGAGGACTATTGGGGAAAATATAGAGCTTATCACTATTACATCTCCGGATTTACAGAAGGTCGAAGTAGATCCCATCCAATTCGAACAAACAATTATCAACCTCGCCGTTAACGCCCGCGATGCAATGCCGACGGGCGGGAAATTGGTCATTAGAACAAAAAATATAGCTTTGGATAAGGATTATGTGAAATCCAAACCCGAACTCTCTCCGGGGGATTATATACAGATTGCCGTTGCCGATACAGGTATGGGTATCGAAACCGATGATATCCCGAGAATTTTTGATCCTTTCTTTACAACCAAAGAGATGGGAAAGGGGACCGGGTTAGGTCTATCGATGGTTTATGGCTTTGTCAAACAAAGTGGCGGATATATCGATGTGGAAAGCTCATTAGGCTCCGGGACCGCATTTAAGATTTACCTGCCCGCTGCAAAAGGGCAGGCGAAGGAAAGGAGAAAACGCAAAGAAACCGGCAGCGGATTGCCCAAAGGTGAAGAAAAGATTATGGTGGTTGAAGATGATAGCGCCGTAAGGGAAATGGCGGTTCAGGTTTTAAAATGGTTGGGGTATGACATATTGGAAGCCAACACCGGCGAGGAAGCGCTTTCGCTTTGTCGCAAACTTAGATCCCCGGTTGACTTGGTAATATCCGATATAGTGATGCCGAATATGAGTGGAGTCGAGTTCAGTTCACAGTTGAAAGAATTATGGCCCGGGATAAAGATGCTTTTTATGTCCGGATATTCTCCGGCAACTATTATGGATAAAATAGACGAAACCTCCGAAACTTCATATATTCAAAAACCGTTCAGATTGAAAAACCTCGCCTTTAAGGTAAGGGAAATTTTAGATAATAAATAGATATTCCATATAATAAAACGGCTTGCGATAATTATCTGTGGCTCCCCCGCTTGTAAAAGGGGGGCTTGACGACAACCGCTTCCAAATGCTTACCTCGTATATCGATTTCCAAATCGGTTCCCGCCTTCGAGAGCGACCGCGGAACATATCCCAAACCGATACCCTTATTTAGTGACGGCGAAAAAATCCCGCTGGTTACTTTTCCTACCACTTCGCCGTTATGCAGGATATTATAATTATGTCTTGGGAAACCACGCTCTTTCAGTTCAAAAGCTACCAAGCGCCTTTTCGGCTTTTCCTCCTTTATTTTAGCAATAACATTTTTGCCTATAAAATCGCCCTTATCCAATTTGCATATCCATCCTAACCCGGCTTCGATTGGATTTGTCGTTTGGTCGATATCGTTCCCATAAAGGGCATATTTCATCTCCAACCTTAACGAATCTCTGGCACCCAGACCAATCGGTTCAATATCAAACTCTTCGCCGGCATCGGCTATTTTCCACCATAAATCCTCACAAACCGTTGGTTCCAAATATAACTCAAACCCATCCTCACCGGTGTATCCCGTGCGGGAATACAGAATTTGATAACCACCGACGACCCCTTCGGCGCTGTGATAAAACTCCAACGAATCGAGATTATCATCAGTTAATTTACCCATAACTTCTTGGGCATTGGGTCCCTGCACCGCGATCAATCCGATGTTATCCGAGATATTCTCCAATTTAACTCCGGCTGTCAGATGCTCTTTGAGCCAATTGTAATCTTTTTCGATATTGGCGGCGTTGACAACCATCATAAACCTATCGGGCAAACGATAAATCAATAAATCATCGACAATCCCGCCGTCGGGATAGCACATAGCCGAATATTGAACCTGATATTCCTTTAATGAGGAAACATCATTGGTGGTCATCTTTTGAAGAAAATCCAACGCTTTTTCCCCGCTGACGATAAATTCGCCCATATGGGATAAGTCGAACATACCAACCGTCTTTCGGACGCGGAGGTGTTCGGCGGTGATACTGTGGTACTGAATGGGCATTTTATATCCGGCGAACTCGACCATTTTGGCGCCGGCTTTGATATGGATATCATATAATGGAGTTAACTTTACTTCAGACATTATTCCCTCGATTTTTTAATTCCTTTAAATCGAAAAATAATTTATTGGCTATAATACTTTTTAGCAAAGCATTTATGGGTTGTTTTCGAAATTTGTGATTCCATTTGATTCAAGCGCGGTGGATATCTCTTTCACACATACAAACTCCGCCTCCACTCATAGTTAGGTAATATACCTTGGATGGTAAATGAGAAAAAGGGAGGATGTCTGAAACATCCTCCCTAAACAGCTCAATGATTTCGATAATCGATTATTTTACCAAAGCCATTCTTTTTGTTGCCGAGTAGTTGCCGGTTATCAAGCGGTAGAAATATACTCCGGAGGAATAATTCTCAGCATTCCAAATAACGGAATGGACTCCGGCATCCATTTCACCGTTAATCAAAGTAATTACTTTTCTACCCAGTAGGTCGTAAATCTCTAAATTAACGATCGACTTCTTCGGCAGTGTGAAGCCTATTTTTACCGAAGCGTTAAATGGATTCGGGTAAGCCTCCATTAACGAATAAGTTGTAGGAACACCAT
Source organism: Candidatus Zixiibacteriota bacterium (assembly GCA_026983835.1). Taxonomy (GTDB): domain Bacteria; phylum Zixibacteria; class MSB-5A5; order UM-FILTER-46-8; family UM-FILTER-46-8; genus JALSTH01. The sequence continues at coordinate 32,389 of JALSTH010000115.1, forward strand.
TGACACCGCTGCGTTGAGCCTCCGCCAAAACTTCTGTTGCCGGCTTGCTGTTGTTTGGCTTGGTGACCTTCGCAATTTTAATCGGCGACTTCTGGTTATGAACCATATACTCATCAAAGAACCCGTTCGGCGGATTGAAGGCTAAAGAGAAACTATTGTTAGCCGACCAAACGACAGCATTAACCATCATCTGGCCCACATCACCGGTCCATTGATAATAAGTGTTTCCGAAATAATCGTTTAAAGCAACGCACCTCGGGACATCGGTGTTTATAGTCGTGCCGTTATATCCGTTGTCCCAATGGCTGACCATTTGAGTGTTCCCATTAAACGGGGCATCGTAATCATAATACTCCGAACCGCTGTTGACCCCGGCCATAATCGGGTGAGTGGGATCATCGACAACGAGGTTTGTCGTTACATAACCGGTACTCCCGACGCCAAGAGGCGAATAATCGGACATATATCTCCCACCTAAAGCCCAACCATTATAATGTGAGAACTCCGCAGTTACAACTCCACCGCCGATATCGACGAAGTCCGCCAAAACATCGCCTAAAGCATTGGCATCGGCGAATGTATAATTAGACCATACTAAAAGAACATTGTAGATTAGCAGATCTTCCAATGAGGGGGTGGAGCTCTGTACATCGATGAAATCTACGCTCTCGACTTGCGGGTCATTCAAAAGCAGATCGCGTGCGTTGGTCCAATCATTGGTATAATCGGCGGCTAGAATACATACCCGAGCCAATGTCCCACCTTCGGGTAATACATAAAACGGGAAAGAAGCTGAAGCGATGATATTATTCGGATAATCGCCACAGTAAGCTATATACTGATAGCCTCCTATCGGCGCATAATTTGGGACATATTGATAGATACCAGGTTGCGTTATGGTTTGATAGGGGCCGAGCGGAATGTTGTTATATTGGGAGATGGGCCCATACATACCATAGTTTGGTACATCAAGCATAATCCAAACATCTGGTGTCCTATTCTCATTCGTGTTGTTCGTCAAAACGCCGGTAAAGGTAAAGCCCTCTCCTGGATGCACATAAACCGGAGTGGAATCCGGTATCATATCGATTGCGTAATCGGGAGGTTGGAGGGCGAAATTCACGATTGTAGTATCGTCCTCCGAAACCGAAGCACTGGCATAAGCCGGCTGATAATCAGGAGGATATTCAGCCATAAGTTCCCAAAGCGTATCCGCGGGGACATATATCGAATAATAACCATCGGAAGTACATTGCGAAACGATTTGCGGGTCGCGGTTGGTAACCGTAACGGTCCCGGGTAATCCATCGCCGGTAACGGCGTCCGTAACTTGACCGCGAATGACACCATAGCCGTTTAAGTAGCTTAGAGCCATTTGGACGGCGGCATAAGCATCGACCATACCCCAGCCGTATGAGTTGTCCTCACCCGGATCGCCCAGATCGTGAGCGGTATCATAAATAATCTGCTTGA
>JALSTH010000116.1 GCA_026983835.1 Candidatus Zixiibacteriota bacterium
TCCGATGACATCGGCGGTTAAATCTTTAAGGCTGGAGGTCTGTTCGGGGTGCTTTGAATCATATAGCTCCTTAAAAGAACCGAGCGAGAAAGTAAAACCAACCGACAGTTTGAGGGAATTATTCTTGGAATAATGTAGATGGTGATTGGCGAATTTATATGCGAATACGGTGTAAAAAGCGGAGACCCCCAAATGTTCTAATTTATCCTTACCCGTCCACCTATCTCTTGTATGAGCATCGAGCGATGTCGCGGTGAAGGTAATAATCGACAGCAGGAAAAAAAACACTGTGATATTTATTTTTCTTTTATAAGCCGAGTTCATCCGAAATATTCCGCATCCCTTCGAGACAAAGCAGGAGAAATTCATCCAATTGAAGTCCCAACAACTTGCAGGTTAAAATATCCTCCCGTCTGGCACCGGCAGCAAATCTTTTCTCCTTGAATCGCTTCAATAAAAACTTTATATCCAAGCCTGCAAGCGATTTGGTGGGATGCATAAGCGCTGCCGCAACTATAAGTCCCGTAGTTGGATCAACGGCATAAATTGCTTTCTCCATAAGCGATTCCGGATTGACTTTGCCGGCGTGGGCTTTAATCCCTCGAATAATAATATCATCGACATTATAATCCTTAAGCCATTCTTCGGTTATTAAGGTATGTTTATCGGGATTTTGGCTTGTTTGTTCGTAATCCAAATCATGAAGCAGACCGGTCAATCCCCACAGTTCTGCATCTTCTCCGAAATGTTCGGCTAAACGGCGCATAACCGCTTCAACGGCGAGAATATGTTTCCGAAGGTTCCGATTAGATATTTTATCCTCGACTAATTCCCACGCAGTATCTCTATCCATATTTAACACCTCCATTTATTCTTGACAAAATACTGCCTGAGTGGTAATTATACAATAGATAATATTAAAGTTTCGGCTGAAACACCCGTTAGATAAAATGGAAGGAGGAAATGTTGAAATCAAAAAGGACATCGATTAAGAGGTCTCCGGAGGCGCCATTGGTCTATGTTATAAAAGTTGATGAGAAAGTTATTTGGGAAGGTAGGGACTTAACAAAGCAAATCAAGAAAGTCAAAAGCGAAAACCCTCAAGGAACTATTGCCATAGCTTGGAAATCCAACAAGGAGTTTTTAATTGTCTGAGGTTACATTCCGTTATCAGGACGAGACATCGAATATATTCAAAAGGATTAAAAGGCCTCGTTTAAAGTTACAGATCTATTCGAGAGTTTTTCGCGAATGGATAATAATTGAAGATGTGTTGGCGGATACCGGTGCCGACATTTCCATTCTACCTAAAACACTCGGGGCGGTATTAGTGGGGAAAATTATCAATAAGAAGCGGTATAAAATAAGCGGCTTGGTTGCCCACTCGTATATGTACCTCCATAATTTACGCACAAAAATAAATGGACGGGAGATAAAGGCTATCTTCGCCGTTGCAAACACTGACGACCTTCCTCCAACATTGGGAAGAAAGGGAGCATTGGATAAGTTTGAAGTAACTTTTGAAAAAGGGCGGCTTCTCAAAATAAAATAACCCATCCCCTACTGTTTAACTCTATCGAGAAAATTTCTTAAATCGAATAGTCGATATCTGTATTCCCTTATCATAAATGAATTTTATCCAACCGGCAAAAATACCGATAAAAAAACCTTAAAATTGTAAAGATATTACTTGACAAACTTCCAAAAGTTCATAATCTTATATTTTAGTATGTGATTTAGTTCACAAATGGATGCTTGCCGACGATATTTTTGTTTATTAAATGAAGAAAACTGTTTTATTTTAATAATAAGGTTTGTAATTCTATTCACAAGCATACTATAATTGAGAAATCGGCAAGAGCTCCACGAACAGGAGAAATCAAATGGCTGAGGTAAAAAGCTGGGATTGGCAAATCGGAAAGCGGATTTTAGCCGATGTGGAGAAGATAAAATCGAATAACAAAAGAGTCGATGAATTCGCTGCCAGTCCTGACGGCGAAAGAATCTCGGCGCCGATTCTTTTGGAAGATGGCTCCTTTGCCATCTCCATAAACAACGAAATACTCCCGAACAGATATGAATATCTATGGTATCTGCGCTTCAGCCCCGATGGCAGACTTATTGGCTTGGTTAGGATTGATGATAACTGGACTTTAGCTGTGGAAGGGGAAGCTTGGGAAGAAAGATTCGAATTCGCTTGGCATCCCAAATTCAGCGAGAAAGGCGGTTCGATAGGATTGCTTTATAAAAAAGCAAATCTCTATGGAGTTGCCATCGATGGAAAAATTTGGAAACAAGATTATCAAGCGATACGGGATTATTGCTTAAGCCCCAATGGAAAAAAAGCAGCTGCCACGGTTCAGGTAGAATCCTTAAAAGAGGCGGATGTTTTTGGCTTTTTTGAAGGAGTATGGTCTCTTGCGGTGGACGGAGTTGCGTGGGGAACGAAGTTCGTCAATGTTTGGCATCCAATTTTCAGCGGGGATGGGAAATCTGTCGCGGCGGAGATAAGAACGGATATCGATGATTATTCCATCGCGGTAGACGGGAAAGCTTGGGATAAGACTTTTGGCTGTGTATGGTCTCCGATATTCAATCCGAAAACCGGGAAAGTAATCGCTCCGGTGAGAATTGGCGGGGTTTGGAGATTAGCCGAAGAAGGGGAAATAATATGGGAGAAAGAATATAATCAGCTCTGGAATCCAAAATTCAGCCCAGATGGAGCAAAGATCGCAGCAATCGCTTCCCCGAAATTCGGTAAATGGACCATCGCTGTCGATGATTCACCCTGGAAACTGAATATGGATGAAATGGTGCTGGAACCTATATTTTCGCCGGACAGCAGGCGGGTCGCCGCAGTGGTAAAAAGTAAAAATTTGTGGTCAATCGCCGTCGATGGGAAGGCGTGGGGTGAATGGTTTAAGATGATTTGGAATCCTATTTTTAGTCCATCGAGTCAACACATCATCGCAAAAGCGGAGAGAGGGGGGAGATATTTCGTTGTTTGTGATGGGAGAATTGCCGGTGAGGGTTTCGAATCGCTATGGAATCCCACTTTTAGTCCCGATGGCGAAAAAGTTTTATTAAGATATATAAAAGACGGTAAATATCAGCGGGAAGTAATACCGATAGGAAAACTGCTTGGGTAAAGGAAAATCGAAATTGAGGATAAGACAAAATGTATGAATTTTCCCGGGGACCTTTAGTGTGGATAGCATTTTTGATATTTTTTACGGGGAGTTTTTTCAGAATTGTATGGATGATTTACACCGCCAAAAAAGAAAAAGTTGTCCTTCCATATATAAATGCCAAATATGGTTTCCGTTCAATCCTCCATTGGGTAATACCTTTCGGCAGCGTTAATATGCGATTAAGGCCTGCGTTCACGATAATATCTTTTTTATTTCACTTTTGTTTACTTATAACACCTATCTTCACATTAGGACATATATTGCTTTGGAAACAGTCGTGGGGAGTGAGCTGGTGGAATCTTCCCGAGGGGCTAACAAATATTATGGCTATAATAGTTGTTTTGTCCATACTGTTCTTGATTTTAAGAAGGATTGCGGATCCGACGGTTAGATTCGTAACTTCCTGGAGCGATTATTTGCTTTTGATCGTAGTTGTAGCTCCTTTTGTTACGGGCATTTTAGCTTATTATCAGGCATTCGATTACGATACGGCGATAACAATTCATATATGGACAGGGGCAATTTGGTTAGCGGCGATACCATTCACTCGTCTTATTCATATGATAATGTTCCCCTTTACGCGGGCGTATATGGGGAGCGAGTTCGGTTATGTACGCAATGCTAAGGATTGGTAATACAACTTCGGAATTTTGATAAGGTTTTGAGGATATGAAGGACCCACGGGAAAACAAGGTTATCGATCCGGGATTGGACGAGTCGATAAAGAGATTGACACCTCAGAGAATTCAATCCGTCGTCAAAAGGGTGATGACCAAAGAAAACTCCACTCGCCTCAAGGTCTTTGTCGATACCTGTGTTCATTGTGGGTTATGCGCGGAAGCCTGCCATACTTATCTATCGAGAGATAATGACCCGAATTTCTCGCCGGTAGGCAAAGTCAAAAATACGCTCTGGAAATTAATAAAAAACAAGGGGGATGTGGATGGCGAGTTTATTCGGGATATGGCGCGGATTGTTTTCACCGAATGCGGCGCTTGCCGTCGATGCAGTATGTATTGTCCGTTCGGGATAGATATCGCTTATCTGATTTTAGTCTGCAGACGGATCTGCAGCTTATTGGGAGTTGTCCCCCAATATCTTCAGGATACCACAAACAGCCACTCCGCTACCAGCAACCAGATGTGGGTTCAACAGGATGAATGGATAGACACCCTCCAATGGCAGGAGGAAGAGGCGCAATTTGAAATCCCGAGCGCACGGATTCCATTGGAGAAAGAGGGTGCGGAGGTGATGTATTCGGTCATAGCCCCCGAACCGAAGATACTCGCTCAACTGCTCGCTAATATGGCGCTGATTATGAAAGTTGCCGGCATTGATTGGACGATGCCCGCTACCGATGGATGGGATAACAGCAATATGGCTATGTATTCCGGCGATTTCGAGATAATGGGAAGGGTCGAGAGGTTGCATTGGGAAACCGCCGCCAGATTGAAGGTCAAAAAGATAGTTATGGGGGAATGCGGACATGCTTTCCGCGGGGCGGTGTATGACGGTCCACGGTGGCTCGGGTGGAAATTTCCCCCCATCCCGATGGTCCACGCTATCGAATTTTATTACGATTTAATTTCCGGCGGGAGAATCAAAATAAGAGAAAAATACAAAAAGTCGGTCACTGTTCAGGACCCCTGCAACACTGTAAGGGGAGCCGGGCTTGGGGACAAGTTAAGGTATATCATCAAGGCAACCTGCGAGGATTTTACCGATGTATCACCACGCTATGAGCATAACTACTGTTGTATGGCTGGTGGAGGAACGATAAACTGTGGTCCTCCGTGGAAACGCTCACGGATGCTCTCCAATCGGGTAAAGGCGGAACAACTTGCAGCTACGGGAGCTGAGATCGTAATTACGCCCTGCCATAATTGCCACAGCGGGATTGAGGATATTATCGGGTTTTATAACTTGGGGATGCATACTAAATTTATCAGCGAAATCTTAGTCGAAACTATGGAAATCCCGGAGGATCTTAAGGCTTGAGAAGGCGAAGGTAACGGATATGAGAGATAGGTTTACGAAGATAGAAAATCTTATTTCGCTTATAATATTAGTATCGTCTCTCTTCTCTCTGCTTTATTTTATCGGTTGCTCCCAAGTTGATTCTTCCGAAAAGGAAGGGCGATCGGATTTGGTGACCATAGATTATTTGTCCGCTTTCGGGAAATTGGATAGGCCTCCCGTAGAATTCCCGCACGACCTCCATACAAAAACCCTCGCCAAAATGGGCAAAGATTGCCAAACCTGCCACCCGCCTTTGGAGAATGGGAGACTTTCATTGGAATTCGGGAGAAAAGCCGATTACGGCTATGATTCGGTAATGGCGATTTATCATAATAAATGTATATCCTGCCACAAAGAAATTAAAGCCTCGGGAGAAAAGGCAGGACCGACAATATGCGGTGACTGTCATCAAAAGCGGCCTAAATATTTCAGCACTTGGACGGAGATAGGTTTCGACAAGTCCCTCCATTTCCGCCATATAAAAGCTAATGAAAAAGACTGCGGCTTATGCCATCACAAGGATTTCGATAAACAAACACGAAAGTTCGTTTATGTGAAAGGAGAAGAGACAACCTGTCGGGAATGTCATAAAACGGAAGCTCAAGCGGATACTATTTCCTTAAGTTCAGCGGTTCACTGGGAATGTTTGGGATGTCATCTCAAAAAGGAAAAAGCGGGTCCGCGCGATTGTGCCGGCTGCCATAGCGAGGATAGGCGAAAAGATATAAAAGTGATTGAGAACCCGCCGCGCCTTAAAAGGAATCAACCGGATTTCGTCCTGCTAAGCGCACCGGATAGCGAGCTGACCAGAAGCAAGCTGAATACGGTCCCCTTCCCCCATAAGGAACATGAACAATTCAATCCCACCTGCAGGGTATGTCATCACGAGAGTATGAAAAAATGTGTGGATTGCCACTCATTGGAAGGAAAGCCGACAGGCAATGGGACAACCTTGCAGGATGCTATGCATTCTATGAAATCGAATCATAGTTGTATCGGTTGCCATAATGTGGATAAATCGGATACTACCTGTGCGGGATGCCATTCCCTGATGGAGGAGGGTAAACCGTCCGAGCATTCCTGCAATATCTGCCATATTGGGCCGCCGCCGAATAAACTGTCAAAGGTTGTCGTAAAATATAAATCGATGAAACAATTCAAGTCGAAATTGGGAAATACAAAGCTGTCGTTCAAACGGTCGGATGTACCGGATTCGGTCATAATAAAAACCTTATCGGACAATTATGAACCCGCAGTGATGCCTCATCGGAAAATAGTGGAAAAATTGATGGGATATATTCGCGATAGCAAGATTGCCACGCACTTTCACGGGAGCGAGGATGTCGTCTGTCAGGGCTGTCATCATTATAGCCCTATCGGGGAGAATCCACCATTGTGCGAAAGCTGTCATAACAAACCGTTCGATGAGCTACAGATTTTCAAGCCCGGACTGAAGGGTGCTTTTCATAGGCAATGTATCGGTTGCCATCAAAATATGAATTTGGAAAAGCCTGCGGACTGTAAAAAATGTCATAAAGAAAAGGTCAATTAAATCGGGTCCAATCGGTGAAGGAGCGTTAAATGGGAACATCAAGAAGGAGTTTCATAAAATGGGTAGCTGCCGCCGGGGCAAGCGTAGCGCTACCGAAAGGGGCTTCTGCTCAGGAATATTTTACCGGTTATCCGGATAGCTATGGTGTGCTATATGATACGACCCTTTGTATAGGTTGCCGATCCTGTGAAGTCGCCTGCAATAAGGTTAACAATCTCCCTCCGCCGGATAAGCCTTTCGATGACAAATCCGTTTTCGAGGAAAAAAGGCGCACCGACGATAAAGCTTTTACGGTCGTAAATAAATACGATGTCAAAAATTATCCGAAGTCCCCCGTTTACCGCAAGATACAATGCAATCACTGTTTGGAACCTGCCTGCGCTTCGGCTTGTTTCGTCGGCGCTTTTACAAAGACGCCCGAAGGTCCCGTCATCTATAATCCTTCGGTATGCGTGGGATGTCGATATTGTATTATGGCTTGTCCATTCGCCATTCCCGCTTATGAATATAACGAGGCTCTAAAGCCTAAGGTTATGAAATGCACGCTTTGTTATCCAAGGATAAAGGAAGGGGAACTGCCGGGATGCGTGGAGGCCTGCCCGATGGAAGCGCTTACTTTTGGAAAACGAAACGATTTGATTTCCATCGCTCGGGAAAGGATTCGTAAACACCCGAATCGATATATAAACCATATTTACGGCGAGCGGGAGATGGGGGGAACAAGCTGGCTTTATATCAGCGGTGCCCCTTTTGAAGAACTCGATTTCCGCATCGATTTAGGCGATACACCCGCCCCGAAACTCACATCCGGTGCGCTGTCGATGGTCCCGATGATAATAGGGCTATGGCCCGTCCTTTTGGGAGGCATTTATTTGATAAATCAGCGAAAGGAAAAGATAGAACGGGAGGAAAAACAAACTGCCGTTCAACGGGCAGTTGCCGAAACAAAAAAGGAAGCTGAGGATAAAATAAAGGCTGCGGAGGAAAAATTCAAGCAACAAAAGGAAATCGCTGTGGAAAAAGCGATAAAGAAGGCTCTTGAGGAGGCTGAAAAGAAAAAAGGCGATGAGGAGGCCAACTGATGGCGGAACAGACGGTAATCGAGAAAAAACCTTTATTCCGACCTTTTAATGTCATTGCCGGAATTATCATCATAATAGGGATTCCGTTGACTTATTTGAGATTCACCGGCGGATTGGGAGCTATCACCAACCTCGATAACAATACCCCCTGGGGGCTTTGGATAGGTTTCGATTTACTTACCGGCGTTGCGCTCGCCGCCGGTGGATTCGTAACCGGGGCCGCGGTGGAAATATTCGGTATGAAAAAATATCATTCCGCTTTAAGACCCGCCATTTTAACCGGATTTTTGGGGTATGCACTCGTGGTATTCGCCTTACTTTATGATGTCGGTCGTCCATGGAGACTTCCATATCCGTTTTTCGTCAGTCAGGGAGTTACTTCGGTTATGTTTGAAGTGGGCGCCTGCGTGGCTTTATATTTGACTGTGCAATTTCTTGAAATAACACCCGCCGCTTTGGAATGGCTTGGCGCTAAAAAGGCGCGCATTATAGCAGTTAAATTGACCGTCCTCCTAACCATATTGGGAGTGTTGCTTTCGACGATGCACCAATCGAGTCTGGGGGCGATGTATTTGATAGCGCCGTCGAAACTCCATCCCCTCTGGTATTCGCCTTATCTGCCCGTATTTTTCTTCGTTTCAAGCATAGCGGCCGGGTTGTCGATGGTCATTTTCGAGAATACCCTTTCCTATAAATATTATAAATATAAAATGAGTAAGGAACATCGGGAAGCGCGTGATGGTGTAGCTTTGGGTTTTGCCAAAGCCTGCTCGATGGTGTTGGCGGGTTATTTTGCGATAAAGGTTTTCGGAATAGCTTTGGGCAACAATTGGAATTTACTTTTTACCGGATATGGTTTATGGTTCCAGTTGGAGATGTTGGGATTTGTTCTACTGCCTTGTTTTCTTTTCGCCGTGGGGGTGCGGGATAAAAACTTAAAGCTGATCCGATGGACCGCAGGGTTAACGGTTTTCGGCATTTTCCTTAATAGGCTTAATGTATCGCTGATAGCATTCAATTGGCATCTGCCCTTGAGCGATAGATATTTCCCCCGTTGGTCGGAGATAGCCATATCGGCCTTTGTGGTTACTATTGGTCTGTTGGCTTTCAGATTCATCGTAACCCATATGCCGATCTTTTACGAACACCCTGATTTCAAAGAAGAGCATTAATTCGGGAGAAAGTTATGTCGGATGGCATCCACACCTTGCAGGAATTTATGAAGCATACCAAAGGTATAATATACCTCTTGGGAATCGGTTATTTAGTCGCTTTCACTTGGTTCTGGAAATTCCTGAACAAGAAATCAAAGAATTAAAATTCTCCCTTATTTTCCCTTCAATCCTGCCAATAAAAATTATTTTTCCATTTTTCGGAATTGATCAGGATCATAATCGGGGACTTTTCCTCTGTTGTGATGATATGCGGGTTCGTTTATATGGGAGATATGATATTTATATTCTTCAATTGGGATGCTCGTTTGCCAATACCCTCCCAATCTCGCAATAGCAGTCCCAATTAAAAACAACGATACTATTATTAGGGCATAAACTTTTCCCGAGAGTTTGAGCCTGCTTTTAGTTGCCGATAAATACAAAGTATCCTTTACCGGGCAGGCATCGACACATCTGAAGCAGGAATGACATTCATCGGAAAAAACCGTATTCGATTTATGGACCTTGATATTGGATGGGCAGACTTTAGTGCAAAGATTGCAATCGATACAGCTTTCGGCGTTACGGCGTATCTTAAGAGGACTTAACCAACTTAGAGATCCCAACAGGGCGCCATAAGGGCATAAAAATCGGCACCAAAAGTAGGGGAATATAATCGATAAGACCAACAATGCCGCCAAAACCCAAAATGTCAATGAAGATATATCCATAAAAAAATCCAACATCTTGATATCAACTACTTTATTGTAAGGGCTATAAATAAACCGCTGCAGATCTATCGTATTCATCCCCCAAAAAACAGCCCAAACGAAAAAAATCATCAAGAGATACTTCAAGCTTCGCAGAGGGTAATCCAACCATTTGGGCAAAAAATTATACCCCTTAAAAATTATCCGATGTAATTTAGCCAACCATTCCGAAAGCAATCCAATTGGACATACCCAACTACAAAAGCCCTTCTTAAGGAAAATCGCGGTAATTAAAATAATCAACAGAAGCACTACAGAAGCGGGATGAATTTTATTTAATATTCCGGCTAAAAGCCAATACTTCAATCCGATAAGTCCGCTTATGGGCAAAAATCCCTCCACTCCGGGCGGACGGCTGGATATTGAGGGTGTCCCCCCTTTCTCCAATTGACTGACAAAAAGGACAAATTCAAGCCCTATCCATAGAATCACTGCGAGGAAACCGAACTGAACCATTTTACGGTAAAATTGAATACTCCTTCGTTTCCTTAAGGCCCCTTGCTTTTTCGTATTATGAGTTGAGTTTCGCTCCTTATCAATAAAGTGCTTGATAGCCATTTTTCAACCTGCGAACAAATTTATTATGTCAACAATAAAACTCAAAACAGTATAAAGTATAAGGCGTTAATAAGACCTCGAAGTCGTAATTAATTGATTGATAATCTTATGTCAACCATAAATTGATTTTCACGAAAATTAACAAATTGATCGATACGGGCACAAATTATTTAAATTATTGTTAAATATTTCGGAAACCTGTATAAACGGAATATGTTCCATCAGGGTTGTATGCTGATAGGTAAAAAACGCAATGAATAAATCAAAATCGATAGCGGTTATCGGGGGCGGGTTTGTTGGCGGGCATATTATAAAAAGGGCTGTCGCCGAGGGACATAACATCCGCCTTATCTCCCGCTACCCAAAAACAACTATCGAAAATGTCAAAATCATAAGCGAGGACATAACCAAAGGCGGAAGGGGACTATCCGATGCCTTTGAAGGGGTTGAAGTAGTAATCAACGCCGCCGGTATCATAAAAGAAAAAGGAGCGAATACTTTCGAGGGGGTCCATCATCGAGGAACATCAAATATAGTGGAAGCCTGCATTAAATCGGGAGTCAAGAAGATAATCCACATAAGCGCCTTGGGGGTCGGCAAATCGGATATCACCCCCTATTTCACCACAAAGCGAAAAGGGGAACAGGAAATCGAAAGCTCGGGACTGGATTATGTTATATTCCGTCCTTCGATTATTTTTGGTCCGGGAGATGGTTTCGTTAATATGCTTGCAGGTATCATCAAACGATTCCCGATAATGCCGATTTTCGGAGACGGGTTGTATCGTCTGCAACCGATATCTATTTTCGATCTTGTGGACGCTATTCTTCTCTCAATTAACTCCGGACCTTGGGATAACAGAATTTATGAAACCTGTGGTTCACGAAAGATGACTTATTTGGATATTGTTCATTCGATTGCTTCGGTTTTAAATAAAAGGGTGGTCATTATCAAAATACCATTTAAGTTAGCCCTTTTCTCCCTTAAAACCGTTGAGCGGATTAAAATACCCCTCCCGTTAACAAGCTATCAATTATTAATGCTCAAAAACGAGAGCGTTTGCAGGGAAAACAATTTCATAACAGATTTTCCGATCGAGCCTTTGGATTTTATAAGCGGAATCGGGTTATATCTTAAATAAGTACCGTTCACATATTTTTTAGATGCTCATCCCAAGGAATCGCAGAAAAACTCTGTGTGGAGGCTTTGCCTACCGTCCTGATGATTTCTACCGCTCGAAGCAGTTCCGTCTTGGAGGAAGCTTCAACTACATCGACTACATCGTAATCCCCCAATAGCGCATAACTTTCCCTCCATTTCAGGGTAGGGCATTCCTGCTCAATTGCCCTATGAACCTCTTCGGCGGCGGCTTTGAATTCTTTGGAATTAGCAAAAGCCCCCGGATCGATTTTACTTAAGATAACGAAAATTTCCATTATAAACCCTTTCTATGTTCATTCTAACCGTAAATGTTTCTTTTCAAATTCCATATAATTTTAATTGGAGATAATTAATAAGCACACAACTTCAACAATTCTTTAATCTCTTTTAAATTTGTAATAAAATTTCCACCGGCATAAAACATAAATTTTCTTCCAATGGTTGGAAATTTACATTAAAGAATAATACTACAATTCAACTGTCAACACCATTAAATATCGGCAACCAAAATCCCAAAAAGACCGTGAAATACAAAATATTTGATAAAATTATCCCCTCCTGAAAATAACTACTTTTGTTTTTGCACGATAACAGTTGAAAATGCCCTTTTCCCATCAACCCCCTCCCTGATAATCCTCAATCCCATCTCCCCAAAAATCGATTTTAATCCGCCTCTTTGAAGATAATCACGAAAACATCTATAATGCTCCCGACCAGCGAAAAATTCAATCCATTTTATGGAAATACCCCAAAACCCTTGAGGTTGCGGAAAGTGATAATCCAGTATAATTATATTATCGGCAATCCTCATCGCTTCGGTCAATATCCTTATTCGCTCTTTCTGGGGAATCTCGTGGATTACAAAAGACAATACCGCATAATCGAATGTATTATCAATTTCACTTGATAAATCCAGCGCATCTATCAAGATAAAATCGAGATTTTTATACCCAAGTTTATTCCTTCTCTTAAGTGCCTGCTTAATCATCTTTTCGGAAACATCAACCCCTACTACATATTTACTCCTTGGTGCCAAATTCAGAGCTAATCCTCCGGTGGCACATCCGATATCGATTATCGAACTACCATCTTCAACAAACTCCACGATATATTTCCTCAACCCCAATTTATCCGAATCGAAGAATTTGGCATAAAACCACCCATCGAACCAAGCTCCTCTGGGTATATCAACTTTCTTTTCCGATTCAATATTTTCTATATGCAAACTCTCAACTCGTCAATCATTAAAAAGAGTAAACCAGATCATCATTTTCTATTTTTATTACATTTTCCATAATACCTCATTTTCGGAGTTCCCGCAATAGCGGAATGCTAAAATCCATACATAATAAAAAGATATCGGTTTCCTTAAGTTGTAAGAGAGTATCGCTTAAATAGTTGATGATAATTTAGTTTGACTGTAATTTGGATTGTCATTATATTATATAAGATGCTTGACGGAATTAAGAATTTACCGATTGTTTTTTTATTATCCATCATCATAATCTTCCCTATCCAAGCGATAGCCGGCGAAGGGCAAACCAAATCTAAACTCCCAAACCTTACTATTGAAAAAGTGATGGACACCCCCAACGATCATGGGCGAAGTATTACAATTATTTGGAAAAAACCATCCTTTGACAGTTCTTTTGCCATACCAACCGGATATAAAATCTTAAGGGCGGATTCCTTAAGGAGCAACTTCGATTCTGTGGAGTTTGTCCCCATCGGGAAATCAAAATCTTTCGACATCCAAAACATCGAAGATGGAAAAACCTATTATTATCGAATCGGGTATGCCAATACCGAAATAATTTCCAACATAGCTGGACCGGTACAGGCAAAAGGGAATTGGTTCCATACCGGTAAAACGACTACTTTTGTCGTCACCATTTTATTTTGTGCATTGACTTTGGGCATTTTGATCTTTGCCCGGCGGGGAGGTGAGCTATATATTCGCCCTATCTCCGGTATAAACGCAATCGACGATGCCATAGGTAGAGCAACTGAGATGGGAAAACCTATACTTTTCGTTCCGGGTCTCGGAGCGGCATCCGATGTTGCCACTATTGCGGCTTTTACTATTTTAGAACACATTGCAAAAATAACCGCCGAGTATAAAACGCGTATTATTGTTCCCTGCTATGCTCCGGAAACGATGATAGTGGCCCAGGAAGTAGTTAGAGCCTCATACTTGGATGCGGGAAGGCCTGATCTATATAACGACAAAGAGATATTTTTTATAACGCAGGAGCAATTCCCATATACGGCGGCGGTGAATGGTATTATGCTGAGAGATAGGCCGGCCGCCAATTTCTTCTTGGGCAAATTCTATGCGGAATCGTTAATGTTGGCGGAAACGGGTTTCGAGGCGGGAGCAATCCAAATAGCGGGAACCGATGAGGCAATTCAAATACCGTTTTTCGTTGCCGCCTGCGATTACACTTTAATGGGGGAGGAACTATATGCCGCCTCTGCTTATTTATCAAAAGACCCTATGAAATTAGCGACCTTAAAGGCTGAGGATTGGGGAAAGGCCGGGGTGATTATTTTTCTGATAATAGGGGTTGTCGTCGCCTCGGTATTCGGATCGGATTTTTTTATAAGGCTACTTGATGTAAATGTGATGTAGTTATGAAACGAGAATTACCGATTGCCATAACTTTTATCTGCGCTTTTATCCTAACCTTGCAGTATTTTATACCGCACCGCAGTTTCGAGATAATGTATGAAATCAGCAATATATGGATACAGATTATCGGAGTATTCGCAATGATTTTGGGCATTATAAGTTTGATAATGCTCCATTGGGAAAAAATAAAACATAAAAAGGAAAACTGGGGATTTTCGATCGTTACTTTGGCTTCCTTAGTCGGTATGAGCTTGGTGGGCTTAATTGCGTCCGAGAACTCTCCCGTTTTCGAATGGTTGTACAATTTCATTTTAGCTCCGATTTCTGCTACGATGTTTGCCCTACTCGCATTTTTTATCGCTTCGGCGGCTTATCGTGCATTCCGAGCCAGAACAGTGGTAGCCACAATCCTTTTATTGGCGGCGGTTATTGTTATGTTGGGCAGGGTTCCTATCGGATCGTTAATCTCTTTTGGGATCTTTCCGAAAATGGCGGAGATTTTAGTCAATTACCCCAATGTGGCAGCCAAACGTGCGATATTTATGGGAGTTGGTTTGGGAGCAGCGGCAACCGCTCTTAAGGTGATGCTGGGTATCGAGCGTTCATATATGGGGTCGGATTAAGAGCTATGGGAATTTTTGAGAAAATAATCAAATTAGACCGCCGTATTATTTTCTTGGTGATATTCTTATCGGTAATCTTTCCGCTCATATTTAAGGTTAATATCCCAATTAATATCACTCCCGAGGTCAGGAATGTTTATAATCTCATAGAGAATCTCCCCGAGGGATCGGTTATAGTCGTTCCCTGTGAGTATGCGCCGGATACGATGGCGGAACTTGAACCGATGCTATATGCCGTCTTGCGCCATTGCTGGGAAAAGAATCTAAGAGTGGTCGCCTGTGGATTTTATGTCACCGGGGTTACTCTAATCGAGCAGGAAATAAAATATATGGCTAAACAGATGAACAAGAAATATGGCAAAGATTATATATTCCTCGGTTATAGACCTTATCCGGCGGCAGTTATTAACTCTATGGGGGAAGATTTCAGACAATCGTTTCCAACCGATTATTACGGCACTCCCCTCGATTCTCTTCCAATGATGAGGGGGGTGAAAAATTTCAATGATACCAAATTGGTATTGACTATCAATGCGACTTCCGGCGTCGATTATTGGGTTCTCTTCGGACACGAGCGTTATGGGTTTCCGTTGGCGATAGGGGTCACGGCGGTGATGGCGGCGGATTATTATCATTACCTCAATTCCGGGCAGATAGTGGGGATAATCGGCGGGTTGAAAGGGGCTGCCGAATATGAAAGTTTAGTGCATCACAAAGGATTGGCAACGATGGGAATGAGCATACAATCGTTCGTTCATTTAGTCATAGTGCTATTTATTATTATCGGCAACATAGCGTATTTTGTCATCCGAAAACGAAAAGGGATTAACCGATGAGTACCGATCCGGGCATTTGGTTAGCAGCAATTCTTACCCTTTGTATATTTTCCTTTTTATATAAGGATAATCCATTTTACAAGTTTGTGGAACATTTATCGGTTGGGGTTTCCGCCGGTTATTGGTTGGTAATAATTATCAGACAATCCCTTAAGCAAACTTTTTTAGATCCGTTGATTCAGGGACAGTGGCAACTTGTTCCGGGTAAGTTAGGGATTTTTCTCTTGATTTTTCCCGCTTTTATGGGTATATTATTATTTACGAGATTCTCCAATAAATGGGCATATATAGCCCGTTACCCGATAGCAATGCTATGGGGAATCGGAGTTGGAGCAAGCATACCATTATCCCTGCAGAATTATATTATCAGACAATTGCAGGCAACTATGGTTCCTATAACCTTCAACTCGTGGGAGGATGTCGGAAGCCTTTTTATTGCCATAGGTGTGATAACCGGGCTTGTTTACTTTTACTTCTCCAAAGAACATAAAGGCGCATTTGGAGGAGCGGCAAAGGTCGGAATTTGGATTTTGATGATAGGATTCGGTTCCACATTCGGTTTCACCGTAATGGCTCGTGTTTCCCTGTTAATCGGCAGGGTGATCTTTCTAATGAAGGACTGGCTCGGCATTATAAGTTGAGCATAATTTCTACAATTTTTCCCTTACACGATTTTCGGAAAAATTGTCTATAACATTGTCCGAATTAAATATCAGGGTGATTATTATTGCTCGAAACTTTATAATGTGTGAATAAAGCAAACTACTGAGGATTGATATGCCTGAGCTACCTGAGGTCGAGGTAATTGTTAGGGGACTGAATAAGAAAATTAGGGGGTTGACCATATCTAATATCCAAATAAATTTTCCTTCCATAATCAAAGGTATGAACCCTTACGGGATACGATGGTTTAAGGGCAAAACGATTAATAAAATCCAACGACATGGGAAATTCATTTCCATAGAGTTTGTTGGAGGCCATAAGATTCTAATGCATTTATGTATGTCCGGGAAACTATTGGTTTTGCCCAAAAACGGCGAATTGCCCAAACATTCGCACTTAATCTTTGATTTTGAGAATTACGATAATAGTTTAATCTTTAATGATGTTAGGCGGTTCGGGAAAATTATTTACAGTTTTGCTGGTGATTATCTTGTGGATGAGAAGCTTTCCGGTTTAGGAGTGGACCCCCTTGAGATGACAGAGGAACAGTTTGTGGAAATAATCCAATCACACCGAAAAATGATTAAATCTCTTTTATTAAGTCAAGCTGTGATTTCCGGATTGGGGAACATTTATGTTGATGAATCACTTTTCGATGCGGGGATCCACCCGATGAACTTGAGCAACGAAATAGAGCGAGAACAGATAATAAAACTATATCATTCAATTCAAAAAATCCTTTTAGCGGCGATTGAAGCAGGAGGTTCAACCATAGATAGTTTTCGTAATGAAGAGGGCAAAAAAGGCACTTTCCAATTTCAACACAGAATTTATGGGAAATATGGCGAAAAATGTCCCAAATGCGGAAACACAATTATTAAAATAAATGTTGCCGGTAGGACCAGTTCGGTTTGCACCACCTGTCAAGTACCGCCCGCACCAAGGCCTACCGCACGTGTTTTTCGGGAATGTTGGTGGGGGCAATAAAATCACCGAAGTGATTACCCTATAAGAATCAAAACGCCATTTAACGGCCGCTTATTTTATATTGTTGACTTATTGCGCATACGGGTATTATATAAGTTGTTGAGCTAAATGGTCAACCGATAAATGTTGGCCTCTTTTTTTAACTGGATTTAATGGAGAGTCTAAATTGAAAGTAGGGCTTGCTCTCGGCGGAGGAGGAGCGAGAGGATTAGCGCATATAGGGGTCCTTAAAATACTCGAAAGAGAGAGCATCCCTATTGATATTATTTGCGGCACATCGATGGGTGCTGTCATCGGATCCGTTTATGCCTGCAATCCTGATGCGGACAAACTCGAAAAATTGGTAAAGGATTTCTATAAACAACATAAAATAAAAGGCGGTTGGCTCGAATTCTTATCGAAGCCGGAGGAGGATTACAAGAAGAAATTGTTTTCCGAAATGTCCTATCATATCAGAAAGAAATATATGGCGATCGTAGCAATGCGGAAAATCAGCCTCGAGCCGGAATCTACTCTACGAGAACCTCTTATGAATTTTCTCAAAAATTGTAATTGCCACCACGAGATGAGCACCATAAAAACACCATTTGCTTCTGTGGCAATCAATTTGACCGAAGGACATGAGGAAATTTTCACGACGGGACCGTTAATAGATGCCGTCTATGCTTCTTCTTCTATCGAGGGCTTCTTTCCCCCCTTGCATAGATATGGAAATTATTATTCCGATGGAGGTCCGGTTTCTTATGTACCGGTGGATGCCTGTAGGAAGTTAGGCGCAGATTTGGTAATAGCGGTATATCTCCCAACTTCAATTAAAAGGGTGGACGATTTCTCCAACGGATTGGAGATAATATTCCGCGCCGACAGTATTGCTAATTTGAAATTAAGCAATCTATTGTTGCAAAGTGCTGATATTGTTATCAAACCGGAAGTGGAGGATGTGCATTGGGCAGCTTTTCAGAGGATAAACGAATGCATCGCCTTGGGAGAAAAGGCTGCTGAGGGTAAAATAACGGAGATTAAAAGGATTATCAAGGAACATAAGGCGCCCTTATCCAAAATAAGGCGCTACTTAAGATCAAAAATATAATAATTCCGTCAAACTCAGATTCTTCGCTTGATCCCCATCTATAAAAATTGGAAATACACTTTGCGATTATTCCCCCGATTTTGGATAACATTTTACTTGACAGGCCAAAAGTTGATTTTATATTAACATTTGTTATTTAAGTTTCCGCGGGAGTAGCTCAGCTGGTAGAGCACAACCTTGCCAAGGTTGGGGTCGCGGGTTCGAATCCCGTCTCCCGCTTTTTATTTTTCCATAAAAGCATTCCCGTTTTAACCAATAATAAAATAACCCTCCCGGGAACATATAGTAATATAGTCAAGTTTATATTTTTAAGCTTCTTAGGAGAGGAGAAATAGTTTTTTTTATACTTGACTAAAGTTTAAGTGTATATTATATTTGTTAAGGTAGAATTTAGTGTTTTATTATTTAAAATAAAGTTTAATAGCAATTAAACAGTATTCTTCGACTTCTTTGTGTAGCCCTAACTTACCGAATGTTCCTTGAAAACATTATATCATCCTTCGAAATGCTGTCCTGACTCATAATTATAGGAGCTATGTCGAAATATAGGCTCATATTAACCCTGAACTATTATGTATTAGAGATTAGTTTTGCCAGTGCAAAATCATATCAAGATTAAACCGATTATCTAATTTTGTTAGGAGGTGATGAATAAATAACAGAATAAGTTTTATAATTAAATTAAACTGAATGTTAAATTAACGAGGTGAGATAATGATGCTAAGCTGGAAAAAGGCGATAATATTGCTTTTGGGAACAATTATCCTCTTCGGAACAGCAACCGTTTCATACTCAGCGATGTATCCTGTTTCGGATCGCTGGATGGTTGCGCATTCCGATGTAATTGTTACCGGTAAGATAATATCAATCACCAGTAATTACGAAAGCGACGGACTGATTTGGTCTTATGCCACTATAAGGGTCGCTGATCGAGTAATGGGGATAACGCCCGATGAAGTCATTTTCAAATATCAGGGCGGCACAGTAGGAGAGGTAACTATGGGGGTCAGTATTTCTCCCAAATTCGAAATCGGCGAGGAAGTTTTGGTTTTCCTCAAAAATGCCGATGATGGAATGTTGGAGATCACCAACTGGAATTTAAGCAAGTATACTCTTGTAAATGGTTCTTTTCTCGAAAACGGAAAGACATATCGGGAGTATATCGATGAGTTAACCGAAATTATAAAAGCCCGTTAAGGGAGGAGGAATAAGATGATGAGAAAACTATCTATAATCATAGCAATCGTTCTCCTTCCGACATTAGTTTTTGCGTATGTAATTGGAGACGGTGATTGGACCTATAAAACCGATCCGATGGGTGAAAACATATACTTCAACCCCAACTGCGCCGATGGGGGCTGCGGGAGTGATGAGGATCAGATAAATGCGCTTTGGCAGGGAGCAAAAGCCTGGCAGGATTGGGGGTTGGCTGAATTTGAATTCCCTTACGGCGGGACTACCACCCGCAATAGTGTATTATACGACAATTGGAATATCGTCTTCTTTTCGCCTACCAGCAACGGTAGCGCCATAGCTGCTACTTATTACTGGGTAAGCTCCGGGAATATGACCGAATGCGATATGATATTCTACGATGGTGCGTGGAATTTCAACGCCTATATGGGACCCTCCTATAACGAATTCGATGTTTGGGATATTGCCGCTCACGAATTTGGGCATTATCTTCAATTAGATCATTCCCCATATTATTATGCTACGATGTACGCATATTCCAATGAAGGTGAAACCTACAAGCGTGATTTATATTCCGATGATATCGCGGGGATACAGGCTATTTACGGAATGCAGGATCCATTCTCGGTAATTCTGGAAACCAATGATGATTCCTACGCCCGTGTGTTCACCCAATCGGGGGGGAGCTTTTCTTTTACCGTGACCGCCTATAACAACACGAGTACCGGCAGGTATTTTCGAGCTACGATCGATTTGATATTACCTGATGGTTCAGAATATGGTCCTTTGATGAATGTCAACAGTGTTTATATCGGACCAAACGCAACCCTTACTTACAACTCCACACAAAATATTCCCGGCGGCGCTCCCGTAGGCGAATACAAATACCGCGCCCGTATGCGCCATACCTCTTCGCCCTACGACGATTATGATGTAAGCTATTTTATGTTCTGGGTTAATGGGACTGCCAAAGGCAATATGGGTGATATCAGCTATTGGAAGCTCCCCGAGGGGAATTTCGTCCCCGTTTACGAATCTCAAACCCCGGGATCGGACGGAAATGTCCCCGGAGTATTCGAGTTGAAGCAGAATGTTCCGAATCCATTTAATCCGACCACCAATATAAGCTTCAACCTATACGAAGATGCTTCGGTTACTTTGGAAGTTTATAACATTCGGGGCCAGAAGATTAAAACTCTGATTGACAACAGGTATTCCGAAATCGGGCCTTATAGAGTCGTTTGGGATGCTACCGATAACAACGGCGCTCCGGTTTCGGCAGGCGTTTACCTATATAAATTGGATGTAGGGAACAAGACAGCGGTTAAAAAGATGATCTTAATCAAATAATGTTCCCTAAACTTCAAATTACCCTTTCGGATGGGGAGGATTTAAAATCCTCCCCTTTTTTATTCCTCTTCCTCAAAAAGAATTTTTTACACCCATAAATTATTATTGACTTTTTTATTCGTACATCTTATTGTTGAGCATTCATTCAATAATAGAGGAGCTGATATGAAAAGCGATCCGAAAGAAAAGATACTAATGCGGATGGCGGAAATCTTTTTTGTGCTTTCCGATCCAACCCGTTTAAAGATTTTATATTCAATGCTGGAGAGGAGTATTCAAGTATCGGAAATAGCGGAATTTGTTGGGATGAGCGTATCTGCGGTGTCTCATCAACTGAAGCTGTTGAGGGATAAGCATCTGGTAAAGACTTTTCGGCAGGGGAGGAAAATATTTTATTCTTTGAACGATTATCATATCCCGGCATTATTGGCTTTAGCTCGGGAACATTCATCAGAAAGCAATTGTTGAGTATTTACTCAACAATAGGCTTAGTTATAAATACTAATATAGGTGTTAGATGGAATCAAAAGAGAGAAATAAGTCCTGCAAATTGTCGGTCGAGGGTTTAGACTGTACCGATTGCGCCAGAAAAATAGAAAATGGGCTGGAGGAAATGGAAGGGGTGGGGAAAGCCAGAATAAATCTTATATCCCAGACTGTGGAAATCGATTTCGACCCGAAATTAACCGTCGTAGGAAATATAACGGAGAAATTGGGCAAATTGGGATATCCGTCAACTGCGATAGAAGAAAATGAATATACCCTCAAAGTCGAAGGGATGGATTGTGCCGACAAGGAAAGGATAATACGGAAGGCGCTTGAAGGGCTGGAATCACTTAGCGATATAAAGTTTGATTTGATAAATGAGCGTTTGACGGTGCGGATAAAGGCCGATCTGGAGCAAATAATCAAAGTAGTAGGAAAAGTCGGATTTAAGGCGGTACCGATTAACCCCAAATCGAAAAATATGCCTCAAAATCAAGGTAATACCGATATGATATCGACTGTGATCTCCGGAATAGCCGCCGTTTTGGGGATTATTATGAAATTATCACATCTCCCCGAACCGCTGATAATCGGGATTTTGTCGGTGGCGATAATATCGGGAGGATATAAAATTGCTATCAAGGGGATAAAGGCTTCCCTCAGCGGGGTTTTGGATATGAATTTTCTGATGACCATAGCGGTTATCGGAGCGGTGGCGATAGGCGCATGGGAGGAAGGAGCGATGGTTGTTTTCCTGTTTTCGCTGTCTCATTTGCTCGAACGAAGGAGTATGAATCGCGCTCGGAGAGCTATTTCCGATCTGATGAATGTAACGCCTAAAACAGCCTTGGTTATCAAAGGTGATGAGGAGATTATCACCGATGTCGAAAAGATTTCCGTTGGTGAGACAATTATAATAAAGCCGGGAGAAGCCATCCCTTTGGATGGGGAGGTTATTGGTGGAGTTTCATCGGTCAATCAAGCTCCGATTACCGGAGAATCAATGCCTGTCGAGAAAAAAAGCGGGGATAAAGTTTATGCCGGCAGTCTAAACAATAATGGCATACTTAAAGTCAAAGTTGACAAACCTTATTCCGATTCAACTATCGCCCGAATAATACATTTGGTAGAAGAGGCACAATCGAAGAGGGCACCGATACAGCTTTTTGTGGATAGATTTGCGAAGTATTATACTCCATCCGTAGTAGTTGTCTCTATCCTTATCTCGGTTATTCCCACTTTGTTCTTCAATCAGCCTTTCTACAGCTGGTTCTACCGATCCTTGGTTTTACTGGTTATCGCTTGTCCCTGTGCCCTCGTTATATCCACTCCCGTATCTTTTGTTTCCAGCTTGACGGCAGCTGCGAAAAACGGGGTCTTGATTAAAGGAGGGGCATATATCGAAAGGGCAGCCCATATTAATGCATTCGCTTTCGATAAAACGGGGACCATCACCTATGGAAAGCCAATCCTAATCGATATCATTCCTCTCAATAATTTCAGCAAGGAGAAAATATTGGGCTTGGCGGCATCTTTGGAAAAATATTCCGAGCATCCGCTGGCGGAAGCAATAATAAATGGAATTGAAGGGAGAGGTATTCGTTTGCAGGAAGTTGATGAATTTTCCGCAATAACGGGAGCCGGCGTGGAGGGGATAATCAAAGGGAAAAAATATTATTTGGCGAATCATTCATTTTTTGAGAGGAGAGGAATTTGCGACGGCTCGGTACATCGGATTTTGGAGAAAGTGGAAAATAGCAATCAAACCGCAATCCTACTCGGAACCGAGAACAACTTGTATGGACTATTGGCGATTGCAGACGGTGTCAAGCAGGAAGCAGCCAAGACAATCACTGAACTTAAGCGAATAGGGGTGGAAAAAAGTTTTATAATCTCCGGCGATAATCACAGAACAACGGAGGCCGTCGGTAAACAGGTCGGCTCGGATGCTTATTACGGGGAGCTTCTTCCGGAAAATAAACTTGAAATCATAAGAGATCACAAGGCGGACGGTTTTAGAATCGCTATGGTTGGTGATGGTATCAATGATGCTCCGGCATTAGCCACTTCCGATTTGGGGATTGCGATGGGAACCGGTGGAACCGATGTCGCTTTGGAAACAGCCGATGTAGCGATTATAGGTGATGACTTGCGTAAAATTCCATTCCTGATCAGATTGTCGAAACAGACGATGAGAATTATAAAACAAAATATCTTCCTCGCATTGGGGATTAAAGCGATATTTATGATTTTGACATTTTTTGGGGCGGCGACTTTGTGGATGGCGGTTTTAGCCGACAATGGAGTTTCTCTTATGGTTATCTCAAATTCACTGCGTCTGCTCAGAACCCAAAAGATACTTAAAGCTTTTTCAATATAATCACGGTGTAATCATCTGATTGAGGGGCTGTATCGCGGAAAGTTTTTAAATCATTCAACAGCTTGTTTGAAATCTCTTTCGCAGGTAAATCTCGGGAGCTGTTGATTAAATCAATTAATCTATCGGTGCCGTATTCCTCCCCTGAAGGGCTGAATGTTTCCGTGACCCCATCGGTATAGAATAAAATCAGGTCGCCGTTATTCAGGAAAACAGGCCTCTCCACATAATTACAATTGGGAATAACTCCCAATGCCACTCCGCCTTCGGAAAGCTCTTCGACTTTGCCTTTCGATCGGAACAGTAATGGGGGATTGTGTCCGGCGTTTGAAAAAGTAAAAATCGAATTCTGGGAATCCAAAACGCCATAGACGGCGGTTACATAATTTCCGGATTCCACGCTTTCATAAATCAGGGAATTTACTTTTGAAAGAATTGTCCTTATGGCATAGTTGTTCCTTATTTCCGCTATCAGGCTGGCACGGAACGCCGCCATAATCAATGCCGCGGGGATACCCTTACCGGCGACATCGCCAATGGCTATACCGTATTGATTTTCCACGATTCTAATGAAATCGAAATAGTCCCCGCCGACTTCAATATAAGAATGATTTAATCCATAGATATCATAACCGTCTATCTGCGGCTGCTCCTGCGGAAGGAAAGATAGCTGGATCCGCCGAGCTATCTTCAATTCTTCTTCAAGCTCACGCTTACTTAAAATCTCATTATGAAGACGGGCTCGCTCGATTGCCACTCCAGCTTGAGAAGCGAAGGCTTCTAAAAGTGTAATATCTTCTTCGGTATATTTGTTGACCTCATCGGATTCGATGTTAAATACCCCTACAATGTGATTATCGCTTTTAATCGGCACCACCATCTCGGAGGATGTATTTTTCCTGAACTTAAAATATCGGGAGTCGGCATTTACATCGGGGACCAAAACGCTTTTCCCGTTTTTCGCCACCCAGCCAACCAACCCATCCCCCAACTTAAGTTTGATATTCTTCCGAAGCAATTCATCCCCACCCCTCGTTTTGGATTTCTCGAATTGGGGGGTCAAATCCCCCGTTTTCCGGTTTACAAGAAATATCCCCGCCATATCATAATCGATGACTTCGGATAAGCTATCTATAATTGTATCTAAAATCTCATCCAAACTTAAAGATGTATTCAGTTTTTTGCTTATCTCGAAAAGTATCTCTTTTTCCCGCCTATCTTTCTCCGATTTCTCTAAAAGTATCGCATTCTCAAGCGAAATAGCCATTTGGCCTGACAAGGTTATCAAAATATCCAAATCTTCCCGGTCGAATAACCTCCCACCTTCGGGATTTAGCGCCTCAATAACCCCCAAAACCTTTTCCCGCCGTTTTATCGGAACACAAATCAACGCACCCGTTTTGAAATCCGCCATATTCTCATATCCG
Source organism: Candidatus Zixiibacteriota bacterium (assembly GCA_026983835.1). Taxonomy (GTDB): domain Bacteria; phylum Zixibacteria; class MSB-5A5; order UM-FILTER-46-8; family UM-FILTER-46-8; genus JALSTH01. Next base: position 25,153 of record JALSTH010000116.1, read on the forward strand.
GTGAAGAACCGGGGATCGGAGCGGGCATTATCGGTAATAACAGGTTCCCCCTTCTCTGCAACCCAACCGGCGATACCCTGCCCAAAAGCTAAATGGGAAGACCATATCTTGGGGTTATCTTCACCCGCCTTCAGGTATAAATCCAACCTATTTAATTTAGGGTTAATCAGGAATACGGAAACCGCCGCCGCATTCAAATACCGCAAGGTAAGATTGAGGATGTTCTCCAACAACGGCTTAATCCTTAATTCGGAGTTTAGGGTCTCTGCGGCTTCCAATAAAAGGGCAACTTTATCCATAGTATCCTATACCCTCAAATTCTAAATAATACTTCTTCACGGTCGAATTGCCGCTTAGCTATGAAAACCGATAATGACGCCAATACGGCAGTCGATAAAAATACCAAGCCGATATAACCCCATTGAATGTTTCCCATAAGGGCTTCCTTCGCCACCAAACTGATATTGACGATTGGGACCAATGCTAACTTAAAATTTAGCTCGATGCCGGGGACAAATGAAATCATCGACGGTATGATCACAACCATCATTGCCGGCGTCAGATAGCTTTGTGCTTCTTTATAACTTTTTGCAAACAGGGAAATAGTCATCAAGGTCGCGGAGAAAAGGCAGGATATCGGCAGCATCAAAAGTAAAAGCACAATAAAACTTAAGGGCTGTATCTTGAAAGCTATATCCGAACTTCCGGCCTCGAAATTCGCCATACCTATCTTCGCGGTTAGGGTGAGGGAAATCAAAGAAATCAAAGCAGTAATCATTGAGGCGGTGAAAATTGTCAGGAACTTGCCGGCAGCTATCTCCATCCTTGAAGCGGGTGAAGCAAGTATAGTTTCCAGTGTTCCTCTTTCCTTTTCCCCAGCCGTCAGATCAATAGCCGGATACATTGCGCCGACCATTGTTAAAATAATAATTATATAAGGGAGGAATATCGCTAAAGCGTAGCCGGACATCTTTTCTTCCGAAGCGACATTTTCCGTCCTTACAGAGATCGGATTTAAAATATGGACATCCGCACCAAGAACCTTTAACCGTTCGGAGACAACGCTATCTTTAAAGGCGGCAATTGATTTGGTTATCCTATTCCGAGCGAATTGGGATTTTATTTCCGCCGCATCATAATAAATTTTCACAACCGCAGAATCTCCCATTTCCACCGCGGTCGCCGCCGATTCGGGGATAACTACCGCCGCTCCCAGAGATTTGTCCGCAATCGCCGATTTATAATCATCAACCGAAACAACTTCCAACCCATCGGTTGAAGCAATATATTCCGAGAGCCGCGGATAATTATCGGCACCCTCGATAGCTATCTTATGGGTTTCCGCCTTTGTTTTCTTTAATTGGGAACCGACAATAGTGGACATACCGACGGTCATCAGCGGGATAAGGAGTAATGGCACAACAATCATCGAGATTAGTGTCCGCCTATCCCTTAAAACATCCAGGAATTCCTTTTTGTATATCGTTTTTACTTTGTTCATATCACCTCGCGAATCGATTCGATAAATATATTATCGAGGTCTTCCATTCCCGTTTCGGAACGCATTTTATCTATACTGCCGGAACGGATCAGCTTGCCGCGATGAATAATTATTATTTCATCGCAGACCTTTTGAGCTTCATACATCATATGCGTGGAAAATATGACCGCTCTGTTTTGAGATTTGGCTTCATAGATAAGCTGCACAATATTCTCCGAAGCGATAATATCCAAACCAGCGGTAGGCTCATCCATTATAAGGACTTTGGGGTTATGCAGCATAGTGCGAGCTATAGAGACCTTTTGCTTTTGGCCGGTAGAAAGTTTGTCGATTTTGGTATCCAAAAACTCTTTCATATCGAGTTGTTCGGCGAACTTCTCCAATCGCTTATTGGATTCCTTCTTGGGAATATCATACAGCTCGCCAAAATAACAAACCAACTCACGGGGAGTTAAGCGGCGATATAGTCCCGTATCCCCGGAAAGAAACCCTATCCTCTCTTTAGCCCTATCCGGTTTTTCCAAGATATTAATACCGTCGATAAACGCAGTTCCCGAAGTAGGCTTCAGCAGTGTAGCCAATATCCGAAGGGTCGTTGTTTTGCCTGCCCCGTTTAGTCCCAAAACTCCTAAAATCATCCCCGATTTACACTCGAAGGACAAATTATCAACAGCGATTATTTCTCCCCTCTTTTTATCCCTAAATATTTTAAGCAGAGATTCAACCTTTACCAACTCAACTTCCTTTTACCGTTTTTGGTGTTAATATAATATATAATATTCCAGTTGGAATCAGCGGATTACTTTGGAGATTTGCAGTTTTTCCTGCCAGTCCTTCTCATATTTCTCCCCTTTGACATTGGAGTGGAACAAGCGATAATCCCCCTGCCCTTGAAAATCCACAAAAACAAATATCCTCTCTCCGGGTTGGTCGGGTATGTTGTAATAATACCATACTTCATAAGGCCTCGTGTCAATCTCCAACGGGTGGGTTTCCCTCTGGCTGGGGGGACCGTAGAGTATAAAGACCCTTCCCATATCCGTCGCCCAACCTTCGCTATAACTTCTGCTGGCAAAAGCTTTATTGGCGAAATCCAAACGAGCATAATGCTGAACTTCAAATTCATTATAACCATTGGTAGTGTCGGGGTCCCTATCCCGCCAAAACTTCTTCATAAAATTATTTTTTCCCTCGATATTCAGCTCGCCATATATTTTAAGCTCCTCAGGCGAGGCGATGTATAATATCTCTTTCCTTACCAATTTAGCATCTTTTTCGTCTTTAATCCTCTCCGCCTCCGGATGCTTGCTGTAAAGCTTTCTGACGAGCGGATTGACTGCATAATATCCAGAGTGTTTGACTCTAAACCGCTTGGTCCTACTTACCTCATCCCTCGTTTCGAGGTCGGTTGCGGTTATTTGAAGTTTGTAAAATCCATCTGGCAGGGGATATGGATTGATGCCGTTCGATATAACCGCGGTACTTCCCGGTTTAGTAAAAGTTTTGGAGTAAAAATTCCTATACAAATTTCCGGCGTCATCCAATACTTTCACATCGACCCTAAATTTCCCAATCGTATCCGGGCTGTATGCCATATTATGTAACTCGGCATAGAAAAAAAGGAAATTCTCCTCTGGAATTACCACCCTCGAAGCATTGGGGATAACCAATGTCCCATCCTTAGCCGACGGCACATTCGAGGTGTCCGGATTTAATGTGTAAGCCAACTCGATTTGAGAAAGTTTAATCCCATCCCCACTGAAATCAGGGATGGATATCCTCTTTTTAATCCTACCATTGACCCCGGAGTTGACATCATTAATACCAACGGTTAAATAATAATCACCCGGATCTACATATGCCGGAACGGTGTCGAAGAATTTATACTCTTCGTTATTTAATTCCTTTAAGTCCCTTATCGATGTTATTCCTCTCCAACTGACCTCATCGATGGAATCTCCGGCGATTGAATCGAGCCTCATTGTAATATCCATCGCCGCTTCGTATAAACTATCACCTTTGGGGATAAATCTAAGCTGGTGTCTCGGAAAGGTATAATAGACCTCCAATAAAGTTTGATGCGGATTGTCGCTTTCCGGATAGCAAGCCGTATCCACATTAAGCGCTAATTCCGTTTGAGCCTTTAAGGTATTCGTGATAAATATTGAAATAAATAATATTAGAATTACCTTTAAAAATGTTTTTTTAATAATAAACATATAATCTCCTTCGGTCACTGTATCTTAAGACCTTCCGAAAATGGGTCCGCCAATTCATAGGAACCAAACCCAGTCCTATCAACAAAGATAAATTTTCTGTGGTAACGATAATAATACCATATCTCATAAGGTATGCTATCCATCTCGAACGGGTGGCGCTCAATCTCTTCGGGTTTACCATAAGTTATATAAATCCGCCCGAAATCGGTCAAATATCCGGGCCTGCCGTATCCCGAGAAATTATTATTGGCGTATTTCACACGGGAATAATATTCATCATGAAGCTCATTCTCCGGAGTGGAAGGAGTCGGATCGTGTCTTTTCCAGAAATCTCTAATAGCCTCCAACCTTCTGTCTTTAGGGACCTTTTTCAGGGAATCCCTTTCGGCGGCGGTGGCGATATATCTCAACTCATCGACTGCGGTCTTATAATCATTCTCCACCAAAGTCTTTAATGACCACCCGATTTCGAAATCCGCTTTTCTCTCGGCAAATTTCTTTTTAAGGGCGGTATCCCACAACTCGATGTCCAGTATATATTCTCCCGGCGGCAGCTGGCTTATATGCAACCTTTCGATAACGGGCTTTACACCTTCGGTGGTATCCTGCAAAACCACCTCTTCCATCTGAGAATACATACCCCCTTTTTGAGTGCTTATAATCCTATATTTTGCTTTTAGTATATCGGGGGTATTTTTGCTCGGATATATCTCATAATAAAATTCCGGTGCGTCGCTTTCGCTATCGAACGATCTCGAAACCAAAGGGATTACCCGTTCCCCATATTTCGTGAAATTATTTTCCAAGATATCGGATTGGGGAACATTCCCTTGCACAAATTCCACCCCGGAGATAATCATCCTTTTTCCATAACTTTTCAGATCGATTTTAATTATATGTTTATTTTGACTATTGGATATCTTGTCTGTCAGCAGAAACTCTATGGAATATTGTTGGCGAGGCAGGTTGAAAACTTGTTTTTCCAATATAGCAGGCGATTTTTTGACATCCCTTAAGCTCTCCTTATCATTCTCTAATTTATTATCCCAGCTTTTACCGGTAATCTGTTTACCATGCTTATCTCGGATAATGATTGCAAATTCATACTTCGAAATCTCTTTTCCGTCCTGAATAATAGTATAAAGCGATTTCAGGGGTATCTTAGCATACAATTCGATATTATACTTTGAATTATTGCCCAAATCCATAAATACCGCATAGTCAACCGCGAAGTGAGGAGTGCCTATCGGCTCCTCTTTGAATTGGTCGTGCCGCTTGGCGCCGGAAGATCCCAATAGTAGAAGCGATACTCCCAAAAGAATTAATACGATTTTCAATTTTGCCGTTATCATCTTCTCTACCCTCGACCCGGAAAGAAAATCTGTCCGAAATAAAAACATAACCCAGCTTTATAATTTAACGCCGACAAACCGATTTTGTGTCTATATTTTTAATATATCATACCATCGGTCATATACAAATTAAATTATTGTTTTCTATTCATATCGCAGAGCTTCGATCGGGTTGAGGCGGGCGGCCCGAGTAGCGGGATATATTCCGAAAAATAAACCAACACCAACGGAAAAACTAAAACCTATTATAACCGAAGGGATAGAGATTGCGGCGGATAAAGGGGTTGTGGCACTTACTATTGCAGCGATCGCAAAACCGAACATTATCCCCAATAATCCCCCAACTCCGGTCATCGCCATAGCCTCGATTAAAAATTGCCATAAAATATCTTTCCGTCTTGCGCCGATAGCTTTTCTTATCCCTATTTCCCGAGTGCGTTCGGTTACCGAGACAAGCATTATATTCATCACCCCAACCCCTCCGACCAATAGCGCGATGGAGGAGATTATAATCAGCACTATATAGATGGCATCGGTAATCTGATGATAAATATCCAATAAAGCATCCTGAGTAAAAACAGCAAAATCATTGGGTTTATCGTAAGGGACACCTCTTCGCCTGCGGAGGAGTTCGGTTATCTCATCGATCGCTTGCGGTATCAAATCCGGAGATTTCGCCTCCGCTCCTATCCACACTCCTTCATCAGCAGGGTGAATTTTTAGATATGTTGTCATCGGTATTAAAATAAAATTATCCAATGACTGTCCTAACAACGCTTTTCGTTTTTTCACCACACCGATTACGGAGAATTTATGATTATTAACCGTTATAATTTCACCGAGGGGATCGGAATATGGAAACAATACCTCCGCAATATCAGCCCCCAAAACAGCTGTGTAAGTTTTATAACGCATATCGGTTTGATTAATAAATCGCCCGGCGGAAAGAGTCAGAGTATATACAAGCTGATTATCCGGAAGCACCCCCTCCAATTGAAAGCGTTTAACTTCATTGTTCTTATATTTCACCGAATTCCCGTCGGGTGGCTGCCACCAGATTTTGGAAACAGCGACAGCTTCTATCGACGGACAGTAATTCTTAATCGCAAACCCATCCTCCAAAGTCAGATGTTTACGATTTCGCTCTTCCTCATTCCTCATCCCTAATTGGATTCCCGGTTTATAGCGGGATACATATATGGCATTTGAACCGAAGGACTCAATCTGTTCAGCCATACTATTATTTAACCCCTGAATAATACTTACCATCCCGATAACCGCGGTAACACCTATAAACACCCCCAAAATAGTTAAAAAGGAGCGCATCTTATTGGCCACCATAGCTCCCCAAGCCAAGAGGATGCTGTCGGTTATTTCACTAAGTCTCATAACTATTCATACCTCAAGGCTACAATGGGGTCAAGCCTTGCCGCTTTCATAGCCGGGTATATTCCAAAGAATAAACCGATCGCACTCGATATACCTACCCCCGCCAGTACCGACCACAACTCCACCGAGGACGGAATAGGAGTAGCAGACGCAACCAATAACGAAACTCCCGCTCCGCATAAAATTCCAAGTATTCCGCTTACGAGGGATAGGGTCAGCGACTCGACCAAAAACTGCCACATTATGTCCCGCCTCTTTGCACCAACTGCCTTACGAATACCTATCTCACGGGTTCTATCGGTAACGGCTACCAACATTATATTCATTATTACAATTCCGCCCACAATCAACGAAATAGATGAAACCCCGACTAAAACTATCCAAGCAATTCTGGTAAAATTCTGAAACATATCGATTAAACCTTCCGAGGTCATCATATCGAAATCGTCCGGCTCGGAATATTTGATATGATGGCGCGAGCGCAAAACAACTCTTGCTTCATCCATAGCATCTTCCATCCTGCTGTAGCTTGAGGCTTTGGCAAAAATCACAATAGTCTCCTGATTTGAAAAGTACTTCTCATAAGTCGTCAACGGAATAACCACCCAATTATCGGCATTTACTCCAAATGTGGATCCTTTCGGTTTAGCCACCCCGATAATGGTGAAATAATACCCGTTTATTTTAATATTCCTACCGATAGGATCTATTCCCGGAAAAAGATTGTCCACAACATCAGGTCCCACTATCGCCATCGACCTCCTCTTCTGGGCATCGGATTTGGTGAAACTCCTCCCATAATCGATATCATAATCCGTAACTTCGAGGAAATTGGGCGTAACTCCTTGAAGGAAAGTACCGCCAATACTTAAATTTCGTCGTTTTACGGTAATAATAATTTTTCTCGTTGCGCCACCAACCATCGCACAATCTTCGCAGTTCTTGGCAATTGCGCTTATATCGGCGGCGACCAAATCCTTTCTTTTTTGCGCCTTGAAATAATCCTCTTCCGAAGTGATAACCCCATATTTATCTATTATGAAAGTTGATGAGCCCATCGCATTTATAGTCCCCGAGACATAGTTATTCATCCCATTGATAACCGAGACAATCGCTATCAAAGTCATTACCCCGATAATCATCCCTATAAGCGTTAAGATAGATCTTAATTTATTGGCGAATAAAGATTGGAAGGCAATCCTTACGCTTTCCCACACCCGCCGCATAGCTATTTCCTTACCACTTTCTCTATTTTCCCATCCCGCAGATATATTATCCTTTGGGTGTAATCAGCTATTTCCTGCTCGTGGGTAACCACAATAATCGTATTGCCTTGATCGTGGATCTTACCGAATACTTCCATAATCTCGCGGCTGACTTTGGAATCCAGATTTCCGGTAGGTTCATCAGCTAAAATAATGGACGGCTCGTTAACCAATGCCCGAGCGATAGCCACCCTCTGCCTTTGTCCTCCGGATAATTCACTGGGCTTATGATTTATTCGGTCCGCCAAATCGACCATCGCCAAAGCTCTTTTAGCCTTCTCCATCCTGTCCTTGCTCCCATTACCGCTGTAAATGAGGGGCAACTCGACATTATGAAGGGCGGTTGCCCGGGGAAGCAAGTTATAGGCTTGGAATACGAACCCTATCTCTTTATTCCGAATAAACGCTAACTCATCATCATTCATCTTAGAAACAGCCTTGCCATTAAGTATGTATTCTCCCTTAGTTGGCGTATCCAAACAACCGATTAGATTCATCAAAGTTGATTTCCCCGAACCGGAAGGTCCCATAATAGCAAAATATTCCCCCTTTTCAACTTCCAAATCTATTCCCCGTAATGCGTGGACATCCTCGGATCCGACGCGATAAGTTTTCCAAAGATTTCTCGTGATAATAAGCAAAGCTTTCCTCTGTTATTTTTTATTTTTCGGTTTCTTAATTGGTTTGACGAAATCGCCGTCATTTAAACTCCTGAGGATTTTGAAACTTCCGATAATTATGCTGTCACCGACGGAAACCCCTTTCTTTATTTCGATATTCTGTTGGTCCGCTATCCCCGTCTTTACGGAAACAAATTTAGCGACCCCATCTCTTACGACGAAGACACCTTCAACAGCTTCTTTTTTCCCTTTGGTTTTTAAATTTTTCTCAGCGGAGGTTTTGTCGATATTTGATTTTGCATCGCCTTCGGAGGTGGAATCTTCGGGGGGAATTCTCATCACAACCGCTTGTATTGGGATATAAACCACCCCTTTATGTTCAGCGGTGATAATATCCACTGTCGCAGTCATCCCGGGCCTAATCCCATCTATCGGCTTTAGGATTTGAATCGTTACCAAGAAATTTACCACCTGATCCTGCGACCCCAATCCCATCCCTTTGGCGGAGTTTCCAATTTCCGTTACGACTCCCTCGATGGTGGTATCGGGGAATGCATCGAGCTTGATATTTACTCTTTCCCCCAATTTTATGGAAGCGATATCGGTTTCATCGACATCCGCCTTTATTTCGATTTGGGATAAGTCGGATACCGTCATTATAATCGTCCCCGGATTATTCATAGTACCGATTACAACATTTTCGCCTTCCTCAGAATTGAGCACGGTGATAATCCCATCAATAGGGGAACGAATTGTGGTTTTGCTTAATTGGTCTTTCGCCTGCCGTAGGCTTGCCTCGGCTTGAGCGACCTGCCCTTGTGCCGAAAGCAGATCACTGTAGGATAGGTCGAATTCCTCTTTGGAAATCAGCTTCTTCTCATAAAGTCCCTTGTTTCTATTGTATGCCAATTGAGCTTTATTTAAAAGAGCCTTAGCCGAAGTCAGTGAAGCTTCAGCACGGGCGACATCGGCTTCATATGTTGCGGGATCGATTTGAACCAATAGGTCCCCCGCCTTGACTTTTTGACCCTCGACGACCGGTAGCTTGATAATTCTGCCCATTACATCGGCGGAAACTTTAACTTCTTTTTTGGCTTCCACATGACCGGTAGCTGTTACAATGGCTGTAATGTCTCCTTTTTTAGCTTCCTCGACTTTAACCGATTTCCTTTCCACCCTATTGCTCTTTACCACATAAACCACCAACACCGCTAATACAACCACTCCCAATACTCCGATAATAATTTTCTTCTTCTTTGATTTCGCCATATCTTAACTCCGTGCTATTCTATTTGCAACAGGGATATTATTTATAACCCTATAGCCTTTTCAAGTTGGCTGACCGCAAGGTTGTAGTCATACAGCGCTTGAATATGATTTGCCTCAGCCTGTTTATAACTAACTTCGGCGTCGATTAAATCCAGAATTGTCGCTGCCCCCAAAGTATATTTCTCTTTAACAATATTGTAATCCTCTTCTGCGGATTTGCGGGATTCCTCAGTCAATTTCATATTTTCTCTGGATTTCTGGATACCGAGATAAGCCTGCATAACCTCCAAAGCAACCGCATTCCGAACGGAATGAAAATTATCCTCCGCCATTTTATATGCTATTTTCGAGGAATTATATTGAGCTTTTGTCTGAAACCCCTCGAATATATTGAAATTCAGTGTCCCGGTGATGTTCCATTGATAATTCTCATCAAATATTTTCCCCAAATGGAGACTTTCATCGTTCCAAGCATAAGATCCCCTAACAGATAGGGACGGCAACCAACCTCCCCTGGCGGATAATTTTCGGTACTTCGCAGTTTTTAAATCCTGTGAAGCTTGCAGAAGGATCGGTTGTCTTTCCAAAGCGGCTTTATATGCAGACTCATAATCATAATTGACCTTTGGGGTTGTAAACTCATCCACAGGTTCAATATCCGAATCTATAGGTCTGTTTAGAATATTATTCAAATCGGCTTTCGCTAAATTGTATGTATTTTTCGCATCTACCAAATCCAATTTGTCTTGACCATATTGGACTTTGGCTTTTAAGACATCGGATATGGAGGCAGCCCCCAATTCATATCTGCTTTGTGCATATTTCAACTGCTCCTCACCCCTTTTCACCCCATCCTTACGGACATCCACCATCATTTTGGCTTTCAACAAGTTATAGTATTTCTCCTTGACGCTGTATATAATATCCTTTTCCGTTTTGATATATTGATAACGCTTTGACTCCTTATCCGCTTTTGCACTATAAATATTATAGATATTCGCCCCACCGTTGAAAATAGTCTCGCTTAATGATATGCCTGCGGAATAGCTTTTGCTGACAGAGATGCCGGTGGAAGCATTGACAAAACGACTTGTATTCTGATCCCAACGGAGATAACCGGTAGGGCCTATTACCGTTCTCGAACCGCTTATCCAAGAATCTATACGGGGTAAAATCCCGCTATAGGATTGCCAGACATTTTCCTTTGAAGATCGATAACTGTTATATGCGGAGCGAAGTTCCAAATTCCCTTTTTTCGCTAAAGCAATACATTCTTCTAATGTCAGCTTTTCGGCTCGAACGAAGCCGACCACACCACCCACAAAACCAAATACTATTATAAGGGATATTGTAATTCTAAGGAGCTTAAAGGATTTTTGCATAGAGTTCTCCTATATAATCTTTATATGTATAATCCACTAAATGTGTTCGTAAGAGCGCTTGTCAACAGAATCCAAATCAACCACAAAACCCCGACGGATATATAAGCCTTTGCTTTTGAAAATCCATAAATAGTCGCAAATCCGATAGAGGTTAATATATATGCCCAAATCGTAAAGAATTCAAAGTGATTCAGAAAATTATAAATAAAGGACTTATACATCGATGCAGGCAGAAATATGGCGGGAGAAAGGGAAATATCCAGTGTGCCTTTAATCTTGACGAGGAATACTGTGACTATGGTTCCTAATATGCCGATAAGAGAAGCATGGCTATAAGCCGCAAGATTATGTTTGAAGGTTGAGTTCCCTCCGCCTATTACCGAGCCGGTAAAATAAAGCGCCGCAGCCACAACTACAAATACCACTAAAATCCCGATGGGGGCGCCCACCGTTGCAAGGGTACGGTTAATGCTCCAAGAATTGGGATCGCCCATCTTATCTTCTATAGTTTGCATTTGCTCCACAGTTATTCCGGGTGTATTGCGAATTTTTTCGAGTTGCGATTTGATATTTATCGACCAAGTTAGTTGAAGTCCGATCATGGCAAAAACAGATATCAATATCCAAGGTGCAACCCAGGAGGGTTTCGATTTGATATATTCAAAAACTTTTGATGGTTCCCAAAAAATGTTAATCATTCGGGCAAGGGTTCCCATAGGTTTTTGATTCCCATTCTCGGCAGTGATATTTGCTTCATTCTCCATAAATCACCTTCCTATCATTTATTCTTTTGACGATTATTCTCAATTAAAGTTTCAAAAAAATACTTCCCGTTTAATACAACATCCTGCTGTTATGCCGTTTCAAAAGCGGATAGTTCTATTTAAACGGAAATTTACCTCATAATATAATAGCACAATGAAATATATCATTAAAATCTACAGTTTGACAAACAAATATTTACCACGAGGATTTTGCATCATAAAAACAAAAAAGCCGAGAGCATAGCTCCTCGGCTTTTATTTTATAATTATATGAGGGTGGCAGGACTCGAACCTGCGGCCACCTGCTTAAAAGGCAGATGCTCTACCTCCTGAGCTACACCCCCGCACTTCCCGGTAGAAAGCATTCGTTAGTAAATTAAATTTCCCTTCGTTGTCAAGCAAAATATATCGTATAATTCCGTCCTAATAGGTCGCTATTCTGAATTAAACTGTCGATAAATAAGGGGTGGATATCCTTATCCACCCCGATGGTAAAGGGGAACTATCTCAGTTCCTCCCTGCAATTCATATTAACTCTGCGAATCACAAATTCGTTCTGTAAAAATTTTATTCATCGGGATTAAAATTATCGGCGAAGGAAATAATTAGCCGGTCAGTTGAAATATTACGATTACCGTTGGCAATCGATGAACTTACCGACACTTGTTTTGGGAATAATGCCTTTTAATATAACGATATCCCCTTCGGTCGATATGGATTGGATCTCAAAAGAATCGCCTGTGGAATCGCTTTTGGGGAGAACGGAAGCAAGCTTATCGTATAGTTTTATCGCCCCGGAGAGAATCATAGCGGAGCTTGGATTTTTCATTTTTATGTACAATATAGATTGATAATTGTTGCCATTCGGATTAATGGATATCCCGTATTCGGCGGCATAATCGACATACTCAAGGACAAATTCCATATTATTGAGTTTTAAAATCTTCATAAAAGCTCGTATATCTCCCCAATTGGAGCCTAAACTATCCTTCAAAGATTGTGGAATTAATCCCCAAACCGATATAACTGTTTTTCCTTCCCCCACGGAAATATCATCATATTGGCTTCGAAGAATATGGTGCCGATAAATAACCGTCTCCTTGTCCCCCCGTATATTCGCAATCTCGGAAAGCACCTTGGCTGATGAGGTCAGAGCAATATCGCCATCCCTAATCGGTAAAAGATATAAGCTGTCGCCCGAAGAATAATATCCAAGGCGTTTACCATTAATATCGGCCCCCCTCCAATCATAATTGGAACTGCTTTCCATTGCATGCTTGTAATCCAACTCACCCCTGAATATTATCGCCCCATTTTTAAGAAGCGTTCCGACGGGACTGTTGGCATTATGTGCAAACGATTCCTGTTTGATGGAAAAGGCATAGCAGGAGGGCTTTTTCCCTTCCATATCAATTGTTTTAACGAAGCCGATACTATCCTCGAATTTTTGGAAATAACAACTTAAAGCGGTATCCCGGGATAATTTTTCCCATTCGAGCATCACGACAAAATCAGCTTGGCTCGGAATCGGCGGGAAATGCTCCGCTGCGGATATATTTTCGCAGCCGGCAAGAATAACCCATAACATCGTAAGTATCGGGATAATTTTGAAAGGCGAAGCACGGAAGTTCAATGGCTACCCAAAACTAAATATAACTGACAGTAAACCAATATCTCTTTTTTATAGGAATGCGTTAAATCTCCGGGGGCTTCATCCCAAACTGCTCCCATTCCTCTTTGGAGGGACCATAAACACCAAAAACTTTCAAGCCCGCCTGACGCATAAGCACCGTCATCTGTCCGCGGTGATGGATTTCGTGTAACATCATCAAAAATAGGGAAAAGCCCCGTGACCATCGTTCGCCGTACATATCATCCTCGATCTTCAGCGTATCATCGTTCCAATTATCCTCAATTTGACTCAGAAGGGATGAGCTAACCAGATCGTATCCCTTTCTTATCTCCTCCGCACTCTTCGGGACAGCGACATCGACAAGTGGTCCTTCGATACTAAGCCCGGTTCTACCCATCATTTCAGGGATTGTAGTTATGATATGCCAAGAAATCTGTCCTAATGTGCGATGACCCTCGGCTACCCTTTGGTTTAATGATTCATCGGTCAATTCGTCGAGGAGCTTTTTTGTGTTTGTCGTTTCATTCCCCCAAAGCTCCTTAAAACTACTGATACTTGTAAACATTTTAACACCTGCGTTATATGTTAAGGGTTTATCCTCCGACGGAGCGCATCAAAGGTTTATGTTCGCGGGCGAAGAACCCTCCCCGAATACCTTTGAATTCAGGGTCCCCTACCGCCTCGAAGATTCTTTCCATAATATCTATATTATTTAATCCCTTTTTCATCATATTGCCCAAAGAAAGTTTTCCTCTCCCAAACAAACAACCGATTAAATCGCCGTTTGCCGTTAAACGGAGTCGATTACAGCTATCACAGAAGTTATGGGAAACTGCGGAAATAAAACTTATCCGCCCGGGATAATCCTTGTAGCGATACCGTCTCGCAGGCCCGATATTGTCCCCCGATTCGGGGTCAGCTTCGAGATTGAGCCTTATTTTTTCCCTCATCTCATCTTCGCCGACAAACAGATTCTTCCCCCAACCGGAGTCGGCCGTCGGCATAAATTCGATAAACCGTAAATCGATTTTTCTTTTAAGAGCCCATTCGGTGAAGCGGGGCATCTCCATATCATTTATTGAGCGCATAACTACGGTATTCACCTTTACCAAAGGGAAATATCCGCTTTGCTCCGCTAACTCAATGGCTAAATAAACCTTCTCGAACCCGTCCACGCCGGTTATTGCTTTGAATGTATCCTTATTCAAGGTATCCAAACTGATATTAACATTGCTCAATCCGGCGGTGGCCAAATCGGGGAGATATTTCGCCAGATAATATCCATTTGTAGTTATTCCGATGGATTTAATCCCTTCGATTGACGATACATTTGCGATTAAATCGATAATATCCCGCCTAAGTAGTGGTTCCCCGCCGGTAAATCGAATTTTATTAATCCCCAAAAAAGCGGTAATTTCTATTAAGCGAATTAAATATTCATTGGGTAATCGGTCATCCTTCGGAATTTTTAAATCAGGATTCCCATAACAGTACTTACAACGAAAATTGCATCTGTTCGTGAGGGAAACTCGAAGGTATGTTATTTTCCTCTTCCAAAAGTCAACAAGTTCGGTGCGAGAAGGCTTGTTATCGGTATCGTTGCTCATATAATAGCATATAGATTCGGGAATCAGAGAGAAAAGGAGTTGTCGATTCTTCCCGAAATTCCCGCTAAAGTAATTTTTTTTGATTTTCGTATCATTTCGTTTTTGAACCTTAACCATTCCGAATGGAAAGGGCAAGGAGTATTATCAGAGCAATTTTTCAAACCAATTATACATTTATTATTTAAATCAATCATTCCCCCCATTGCGTTGAATATATCATATAAGGTAATTTTATTCGGGTCAACCGCCAGTTTCACCCCTCCCCGAGGTCCCCTTATAGAAACGATAAATCGGTGCTTTACCAAAGTCAAAAGTACTTTAGCTAAAAAAAAATTCGGTATATTCAGTTTCGATGCCATATCCCTCGTCTTAACTACTTCTCCTTTTGGTAGAGAGGAAAGATATCGAAGAGCTTCCAAAGCGTAAATTGTCGATTGAGAATAAATCATCAAATTCCTTATGGCGTCACAACCACGGGCTTAAGCCTGTTATTTAGCTATAATAAGGGGGAAGTCCATACCATTGTCAATTAATTTCAGATATCCCTCATTAATAAAATTGCAAACATTAATAGGAATTGAGCTTTTATTTCTACTGTTATTTCAATTATTCTCTTGAATAATGGGGTTGTTTTTGTTAATTACTTCGATGGTTGATAATTATGAACAGAAATAATGACCCGAACATAAAAATTATCTCTAATCCATCCGCAGGCGTTGGTGGATCACATATCAATCTTCCGGAGATAAGAAAGCATTTCGAAAGTGCTTTCAGCTCGGTTGATTTTTCCCTCACGAACGGACCGGGTGATGCTACTCGATTAGCGGAAGAATCTGTGGAAAATGGGTTCCATATAGTTGTAGCGGTCGGGGGGGACGGTACCATTCGGGAAGTCGCCGCGGGAATACTGGGGACCGAAGCGGCATTGGCGGCTGTACCAGTCGGAATCCAAAATAATTTCTACAAATCCCTTTCCAAAAATCGTTCCTTGAACGATATCGTCGGGATGATTCGCCGCGGAAAGACAAAACTTTTCGATACCGGCTCAATCGGAGACGGTATTTTTATCAATGGCTTGGAAATAGGAATAGGTGTTGAATTCGGGAAACTCATAAATAAAAAACAAAGGGAAGCTTCCCTGAAAGATATTATCTATTATGGTTTCAAAGCCTCCTCACATTACAAATGTCCGAAATACAAAATAAAATTGGACAATACGGAATTGGACAACCGTTATGAGGTAATTTCGATAGGAATCGGTAAGCATTTCGGACGAGGGTTTAAATGGGTTCCTTACTCGATTGAAAACGATGGCTTATTCGATATTTGTTTGGTTAGATGCGTGGGGAAATATAAATCGGTTAATCTCTTGCAGAAAGCATTTTTGGGGAAACATATCGATAATCGCAATGCGGTATTATATAGATCGAGACAGATTTTAATAAACACTTCAGCGCCTATCGAATACAATCTCGACGGCGATTTATACAAATCCAAAGGGAAAGAGTTTCTTATTAGGATAAAACCTAATTCACTGCGAGTTATAACGGAATAGGTTTTCTGTTCAATGAAAGGATTTTTCTTAATTGTATTTTTTGCAATAAGTTATTCCTTATGGGGAGTAAGCCCTTTATTTGCTCAGAGCGATGTAAATCAAGAAAAAGGAATTTACCGAAATAGTTCCGATTCACCTGCCGATAGCAGCAAATCCAAAATTAAAAAAAAGAGTTTTAATCCGAACCCGACAGGAGCTTTGATTCGTTCCGCCGCCTTTCCCGGCTGGGGGCAGTTTTATAATCATAAATATATCAAAGGCTCGGTTATCTCCGTTGGGGAAGGAGTTTTGATTTATTATTTTATCCATAATTGGGACAAAGCGGAATATTATAAAAGGAAGTTTCGGCAAACCTTCCTCGAATTTTCGGATGCCCCTTCTTTAGTCTCTGATTATGGAGGTACAGCACCTCTCGATGAGAATTATTGGAACGAAAGGCGCACCAATGTATTCAATAAATGGAGAAAATATAATGGCGAACGAAATAAATTTATGTGGTTCACGGCAGCGGCGATATTCTTTTCGATGTTCGATGCTTATGTGGATGCGCAATTAATGGATTTCGATATCGAAATGAATGAAGATTTGAAATCAGCCGATTTAGATGAAATAACGGTAAAACTCGCTATCAGGTTCTAATCTGACAAATAACGGATTTACATATATGGATAGAAAATGATATGAAACCAAATGCACAAAAAGGGGTTATACCCGATGATTTTATGGCCGTTATCCGTTCTTTTATGGAAAGCCGTATTATCTTAAGCGCTGTCGAATTGGATATTTTTTCCGCAATCGATAAAGGCGCCGATTCAAAAGAGATCGCCTCTCGCTTGAAAACCGATCACCGGGCTACGGAGATGTTCTTGAATGCGCTGGTGTCAATGCATCTGCTTATCAAAGAAAATAATAAATTCTACAATTCATCACTTGCTACGGATTATTTAACGGATAAATCACCTTATAATTCCAGAATGAGCCTGAAGCATTTCGCAAATCTATGGTCTAAATGGTCTAACCTTACCGATTGCATACGCAATGGCGGTTCAGTTGATTATAAAGAAAGGGATGACAGGGATACCGAATGGACGGAATCATTTATCGCCGCTATGCACCATAACGGATTACAAAGAGCTACGGAGGTGATTGAAAAATTGGATGCGAGTAGTGTTTCGAATCTCTTGGATATCGGGGGTGGTTCGGGCGTGTATTCCATAACCTTCGCTCGCGACAATCCGAATTTGAAGGCGACAGTCTTGGATTTACCCTCTGTTGTCCCTCTTACCCGCCGCTATATCGATGATGCGGGTTTGAACCTCCGTATCAATGTGCGAGCAGGTGATTTCCACAAGGATAAATTCGGCAATGGTTTCGATTTGGTCTTTTTATCAGCCATCTGCCATATGAATAACATCGAGGAAAATAAGAGGCTTTTGGAAAAATCATTTTCCGCATTAAAAAGCGGGGGAAGGGTTGTTATTCAGGACTTTATTTTGGATGAGGATAGAACAAAACCAAAAATCGCAGCCATATTCGCATTAAATATGTTGGTAGCCACGCTTGAAGGTGGGACATATACTGAGAGCGAATATTTCGATTGGCTAAAAGGGGCGGGATTTGTGAATCCGAAACACGAAAGATTATCCGGTACTACGGGGCTGATAATCGGTTATAAGCCCTGATATAATGTTGAGGTTGAGGGATTAATCAAATTCCGATTCTATTTCGGAAATACCTAACAATCCTATCAACGACACCGATTTTTTCAGGATTAAACCATTTGATATCTTTGTCCGCTCTAAACCAAGTCATCTGTCTTTTCGCATAATGTCTGGTATGCAGCTGTGTCAGATAGACAGCCCTATCCAAATCGTATTCCCCATCCAAATATCCCTTAAATTCCCGGTAAGCAAGCGTCTTGAACAGATGGCTCGATTGCGGACGAAGGTTCTCATAAACCATTTTCACCTCCGCAATAAGCCCATCCTCAACCATTCTCAAAACCCGTTCGTTTATCCTTTGATATAATGTGTCGCGGCGCAACCGTATCCCGATTTTGATAAAATCATAATCGGTTTGGGGATACTTCCCCTCCTTTTGAAGGGCAGTGATACTCCTGCCTGTGCTCCTATAAACCTCCAACGCACGGACAATTCTCGCCCTATCGTTCGGATGAAGACGAGTTGCTGTTTCAGGGTCGAGCTTTTCGAGCTTTCGATAGATGGTTTCAATGCCCTCCTTTTCTATTTTATTTTCCAAATAGAGACGGTACTTGGAGTCTCTCTTCGGACCCTCGAAGAACCCTTCCTCTAAAGCCCTGATATACAATCCCGAACCTCCGACAAAAATCGGCAGATTACCTTGAGCATAGATATTTTCAATACACTCGATAGCCAACTTACGAAAATCAGCGGCGGAGATATGATTATTGATGTCGGCAAAACCGACCAAATGATGAGGAATCTCCGCTCTTTCCTCCAATGAGGGCTGAGCCGTCCCGATACTCATCATTTTGTAGAATTGACGAGCATCAGCCGAGATAATCTCTCCATTCATTTTTTTCGCTACTTCAATACCTATCCTCGTCTTCCCCGAGGCGGTAGGTCCGCAAATCACCAAAACCGGTTTGTATCTATCATTAGACATAAATATCCCGTAATTATTTATTATGTATCATCAATAGAGACCCCAAAAAGTAGTGCCTCCAAGTCGTTGTAATTCTCCATTATAATAGATTTTACGGGCAGAGCCTTCATAAAAAATCGCCCGTAATATTTGGTCGATATCCTGTTATCCAAAATCACTACTATACCTCTGTCGGTACTGGAACGAATCAATCTCCCACAGCCCTGTCGGAATTTAATAATCGCCTCCGGGAGACTATAATCCTTGAAGGCATCCATCCCCAATGATTGAAAATATTCGCTTACAGCTTGAGTTATCGGTTCTGTCGGAACAGCGAATGGAAGTCTCAATATAAAGAGGACTTCCAATTTTTCGCCCGGGAAATCGACACCCTCCCAAAAGCTATCCGTCCCGATTAAAAGCGTCGGTTTGGTTGATTCGGAAAAACTTTTGGCAACAGTTTCCGCATTTCCATTGATACCCTGAGCAATTACATTATAACCGAGAGACTTGAGCCTTGCGGATATTAATTGATACAAACTTTCCAATTGGGAATAGCTTGTGGTCAGCGCCATCATATTTTTTCGCAAAGTGTTAGCGAACAGCTCGAATATCTCCGCGGAAGCAAGCGCATAATTTGATTCATCGGGGTGGGGCATAAATTTCAAAGCTAAAACCCTAAGCAGGTTCTTGAAATCAAACGGCGAAGGGTAATACTTTTCAACCACCCTCTCCGAATCGACCAAGTTCAACCCTATCTTAAATTCGATATTTTCAAAATCATCATTACTTTTTAGGGTCGCGGAAGTGAAGACCGCCGATTTCAGTTTGGAATAAACTGTATTATAGACAAGCTCACCTATATTTACAGGCGACGCCTTAAGGATTCCGAAACGACTCCGCCCTCTGCCTGTCTCGAACCAATACACCCATTTGTTATCCTCACCCAACGCCAATTCCCACAGATGCTCATAAGCTTGTTTGATATTCTCGGCGTTCTGATTGATAATCTCCAAAACATCCTCAATCTCGGAGATATCCTCACCACATTTATCATAAGCGATTTTCACCAAATCGGACAAAGCCTTATAAAGTAATTGAATTTGTTTGGAAAGCGGTTCCAATGTTTCCTGAATATGGGCTTGAAATTCATCACCGTAGCGATACCGTATCTTGATACCGTTGTCATTTCTCTTGCGCTTTCTCCCTGCGCCGCTTCTTGCAGCTTTAATGGATATTCCTTCAAACGCATTCCGCAGGCTCCGGGAGATGGTTTTGGCTAATGATTTTATTCCATCCACCTTAATTTCTATATCTTCAATGTCCCGATCCATTATTACATTTTTAGAGATTTTATTCCGGAGGACGGATAAAACATCGATCCCATCAATCCTCTCACCGCTTAAAAATTCCAATATCGGATTAAGTATCGACGGTGAAAATTCCAATCCCAAATAATCTCGGGCAACATTATCCAATTGATGTGCTTCATCGAAAACGCCGATTTTGAAATCAGTTAGAATATCCGCACCCGAGGACAAATCAGCGAAAAAAAGATAATGGTTCACGATTACAACGGAGGAACCCTTTGCCTTCTTTCTCGCTTTGAATAAAAAGCACTTTTTGAAAAAGGGACATTTATTGCCGGTGCAAAAACCATCTGAGACGGAAAACCGATGAGAATAAAAGCTGAAATTCCCGCTGAATTCGCTTGTTATCTCGGAGAAATCGCCTGTGCGGGAATATTCGGCAAAGGATAGCAATGGAAGTATTCGAGGTACTTCCTGCGGGCTGATAATTCCCGTGCTGATGGACAAATTATAAAGCTTTAACAGACACAAATAATTTCCCCTCCCCTTTAACAGCGAGACTTTCAAATCGCTTGGGAAATATTTCAAAGCAAAAGGAATGTCCTTTTCAAACAACTGCTTTTGGAGATTTTTAGTCTTTGTGGAGATAAATACCTTTCCCCTCTCCAAGGCGGTCATCATCGACGGGAAAAGGTATGAAAATGATTTACCTGTTCCGGTTCCAGCCTCCACCAACAAAAAGTTGTCCCTGCCGAAAACATCAAGACAATCCTGTGCCATTTCGGCCTGCCCCAAACGGTATTCATAATTATCCAAATCCTTCGCCAAGACACCATCAGCTCCGAAAAGAATTTTTAATTCACCGATGGTGGTTTTTTTATCCGCTTCACCGGATAGTATATTGCTTTTTGGTATCTTACCCGGCGGTATGAGGTTTATTTCAAATTCCTTTTGTTGCGGTAATGAGAACTCCCCCGAAAAGAATTCCGCCATTGCCTTATTTCCCCAAACAGAGCAAAACAGAGCGAGTTTATCTTTAAGGTGAAGAGGCAGATACTTTTGCAGCGCCACAAGTTTCACCATTATCTCACCGGTAACCAAGGCATCAGATAATGCTCGGTGTGTATTCTTATTCTCAATTGAAAACATTTCGGCAAGGGACCTCAAACCGTGGTATCTGGCGAATGGATAATATATTCGCGAAATAATTTTTGTATCGAGGAAAGAAGCACCTATCGTGGAGATAAACTTTTCCAAAAAAGAAATATCGAATGCCCCATTGTGAAAGACCAACGGGGAATCGCCGATGAAATCTCTGAAGTTATCGATTACCTCATCCGCAGGCCTCCCATCGTTTTCCAACATTACATTCGTTATTCCCGTCAGCTCGGTTATAAAATCCGATATGGGCATAAAGGGATTAATAAGCTCGGAAAATTCCTCAATCGGTCTTAAAGAATTGAAACGCGCCGCCCCTATTTCGATAATTTCATCTTTTGAATTATCCAATCCGCTGGTTTCAATATCGACTGCGACAAAATCATCGAAAAGATTCATCAGTGGAATATCAAGGATCCCTTAACGGTGTTATATACATATTTGAATTTAGCTTTCATCCGCCCCATTTCCCCAAAAATATCGGTGCAGAGCAGTTCGGCGAAATGATTGTCCGCAGTCCGCAGAATATAAAAATCTCCGACCTTCAACCGCACCGATGTTTTGCCCGAAAACTCCCGTTTGGGATATTCCCTTACCTTCTCGAATGTCAGTTCCCTTCCCAAATCTATGAATTCGGTTGGAGATAAGCCATAGTCCAATTTTGATGGCGCTGATAATTTGGCTTTCCCCTTGCCGGCGAAAAATAAAATATCGCTCCATCGGGACCTTGCGGGAACATATTTCCCCCGGGAGAAATCATAACCGCTGCTATCTTTGGAGTATCTTAAATTCAAGGTAAACTCCCCACGCATAAGCGGACGGAATAAAACCGTATCGCTGGTGGAGAAGGCGGAACCATCCAAAGAATAAGCGATAACCCACGCCCTATAAACAAATCCCGGTTTAACATCCGTAGTTTGGAATGATTCGGTTTGCGGGTCGGCATCAGTATCCCCGGGATAGCGGGAATCATTAAATTTCGATACATCGTCTTTGCCGATTCCCTCACTGGGGACGATATAAATATCGTAGCCGCCGAATGGTTGGTTTATGTCTCGGTCCGTTTTCCATTTAAGAACTGTTTCTCCGTTGAACGATGACGCCGATAGAGCACTTAACGAGGGAACCCATACAGCTTTCGGTTTACCTTTGGTTTTCGGCGGTTTGGGCCCGCAGGAAAAACCGAAGGTTGAAATTATTATAAGTCCGATAATCAGGTTTACATATCGCATTCAGCTCCCTATAACTTATAAAAATAGACCAATCCGCCCCCAACAAACCATTGATTGCTTTCAATGTCGATGTTTCGATTTGAGTCAAAGGAGGCATCGAAATTCAATTCCGAACTGCTATAACGGGAAACTGCCTTGAACGCAAATCGTCTGCCCACGGGAATGACCAACCCGGCTTCAAAACGATAACCGAAATTAAAAGTGCTTTCCCGATAAGACATATCATACCTCGCCCCCTGGCCAACTTCGGTGTATAGAAACTCCAATGTGCCGGAGGAAATCATCCCGCCCGCCGAGAAATATGGCACCACCCGGGATCTTCTCGTATTGATCGGAGAAAAAGATAAATCCATCCCTATCCGTGCGGATTTTAAATTATATTCTTCGTATGACTGATAGGGATTCGAGTAATCGTCATAATAATTAAAAACCTGATCGGTGGAGAAACTACCGAAGGAAAAGAAAAAACCATACCCGAAATGCGGAGTAAAAAAGGATTTATATTCGAAATTCATTCCTACCCCTCCGCCAAAATTGGAAAGCCTATCAGTCGATCCTTGTTGAAAATAATAATTATTTAAATATGTGCGATAACTACCCAAATCGGGGGAACTAAGATATCCCAAATCCAAACTAACCCATCCCAATGGCGGCCTATGAACCCTCCTTAAGGAGGCGCCCGAGCTTGGGACGAGGATGAACAGGAACATACCTAAAGTTAAGGTAATTACCGTAATTTTCGGGATTTTTTTATTCATTTTCATTTTCCTTTCCATTTTAAGTTAACAACCAAGCTTATGCAGGTCAAAGTAATTTACAAAATAAATTCCGATATGTTCCCCAAAATAGCTACTGATTAGATATCGAAGACTCGGGGAAGGTTTAATCGGGGAACTCATTTCTTTAATGAAGATGTCTTGAGAACGGAGTAAGAAAAATTTTGATTAATACACAGGTCTCCGAAAGAAGTAAGGATTTTGAGGAAAATATAATAAAGCACATAAAAAGTCTGTTCTTTATGGCTTATAAGTTAACTGATGATAAATGCAAGGCGGAGGATCTAACTCAGGATACTATTTTCAGGGCTTTGAAATACTTCGATAAATTTGAACCGGGGACTAATCCTCGTGCCTGGCTTTCAAGGATAATGATGAATATTTTCATAAATAATTATCATCGACGGAAAAGGGAAATCAGATGGGATTATGAAAATAATCCCCAATCCGATTACTTGGAAGTGAAAACCATAGGAGAGAGGCAACAATTATTTCCGAGAAACGGATCAATAGTTGATTCGATCAATGATAAATTAAAAAGTGCGCTTAATAAACTTCCTAAAAAATACCGTAAGGCTATAGTACTTTTCGATTTATCCGGACACACATATAAAGAGACGGCGGATATATTGGGTTGTGCCATAGGAACCGTAAAATCGAGACTTTTCAGAGGCAGACAAAAGCTGAGAGGATTATTGAGGGATTATTCGGAGCGGTGAGATAATTTCTGCATACAAATCAATAGCGGGATTTAATAGCCATATCGGTTGATTGATGAATTCGATTCAAGGATAGCAAATCATGAGGTCTTCTTATGTTATTTTAACAAGGTCATCCGAAATGTCTTGCTTACAGTTTTACCGCTGATTCTATAAAAATAAATTCCTGTAGGAACAACGATACCGTCATTATCAGCGCCCCTCCAGATAAATTCGCCGCTACCTCTAATTGGAGTAGATAAAATAAGTCTCCCCGATATATCGTATATCCGAAGATTCGAGGGCGACTCCACATTATTATAACGAATGACAGTTGAATTATTAAACGGATTTGGATAATTTGCCGACAATGTATTGCTTTCCGGTAATATGGAACCGTCCGCATAACCATCCGAAACCCCTTCCGAATGAATCCATTCGGTCAGTTGCCAATCACCCGCACCTTGCGAAGTCCCAACGCTCTTTTCAAAATGGATTACCGCCGAATCCAGAACCGTGTATGGATAATTCCCGGTATAGGCGATATAGGAATATTCGCCGGCAGGCGCATAAGCAGGGACATTTTGAACTATATTTTGCTGTGATATCGTTTGGCCCGGATTTAAGGCTACATTATGATAAATCTCCAGCGGACCATAAGGACTTCCATCGGGAAGGTTAAGCATTATCCATACATCCTTGTTTTGCGCATAATTAGTATTATTCCGCAAAATCCCCGTATAACGGAAGGACCCTCCATCGGAAGGGATAATAATCGGGATAGTTTCAGCAATCATATAGATCAATGTTGGTGAAGTCGGATTATTCTCCATATCAATGGTCATACTATCTGCGGTAGTATTGCCGACCCCATCCGAAGCGGTAACCACAAACCAATAGTTCCCGTCGGGAAAATCGGTCGTTTTCAGTCCACAGGGAGCATCATCGGATTCAACGACACCATCCCCATCGGTGTTGGTAACAATAAAATAGAAATCCCGATAATCATAATCACCGCGGGTATTACATACTGCATCATCCCGATAAATCACATCTATATTATCCTCCCAATATAGCCTATCGGAAAACTTAAACGACAGTATCGGTCCGAAACTCAGCATATCGTTATGGACTGTGTATTCAATTTTATGAGGATTTACACGCCAATAATCGCTCCCCACAAGGTCATCGATCTTGGCGATAACATCCACCGTACCCTGTATAGAACCTCCGGGATTGAAATAATAAGAAGTGTTATTATTATCACTTATCGCAAAACGGTAGCTGTTGTAAGCATTATAAAACACCGGCGGTGCGGTATCGTTGAAAACATCCAGAGAATCATAAGGATTGCCCACGAAAAGCCAGTCGGAGGTCCAGGTCCAACCACCCCCTCTGATACAGGCGAAATGCAAGTGATGGAAATTATAAATAGGCCATTCCACCAATCGCCCCAGATATTGCCCCTGCGCAACATAGTCACCTTCATTAACCGCTATGCTCGATTGTTCGAGATGCGCATACAACCAACCATTACAGCTATCCGGACCGTCGGTATCTCCTATAGCAACCCTCCAATGCCATTCACCGCTGGTGGTTAATACCGCCTTGACAAATCCGGGGCGGACTGCGAATACCGAATCACCGGGATTGCCGAAAATATCTATTCCGGGATGAAGATATGGGTCCCAAGAGTAATTTTGATATTCACCCCAATAATTTCCAAGTGCGTGGGGCTGATTGATAGGCTCGACGGGCCAAAAGATAGCAAATACAAATTGAGGCCAGAGGAGAACAAGGAAAGTTATCACAAATTTACGCATAATAAAGCCTCACAAAATAAGGGAAACTGTTTTTTTGGTTGACGAGCGCAAAACGATTTATGGACAGGAAGATATTAATCTGCCTTTTTTAATAATAATAAATAATGTGAAATTGTCAATAAAAGATATTGCTGAAACCGGTAAGCGGATCGATAATGATATTTTATTGTTGAAGAATTAGATGGATTTTCGTATTTTAAGAAAATTAATGTAATGTAGTGCGATAATTTGATTTGGATTTTAACGACCCTTTTGGAGGCTCATATATGATTACCAAAACACTAAAGCATTCCGCTTTCATTCTGCTGTTAGGTTTGCTCACTTTTGAATTCACACCTTCGGCTAACGCTCGCATCCCCGAAGGATGGAGACCGGGGGCGAAAATAAAAAATTACGAAGTAGGTATCGATACCACTATAACCCATAGTGGAAAAGCAAGCGGGTACATAACAAACAAAGTACCCGACCCCAAAGGATTCGGCACACTATTTCAGAAAATAAGGTCCATTAACTATCGGGGCAAAAGGGTACGACTGACGGCATATATTAAGACTAAGAATGTTGCTAAATGGGCGAGTATGTGGATGCGTGTGGATGGGTTGGGAAATAAACAGCTTAGTTTCGATAATATGAGGAACAGACCTATAAAAGGGACTACGGATTGGACCAAGTATCAGATTGTTTTGGATGTTGCCGATGAAAGCTACAACATTTCTTTTGGTTTGTTGCTTGATGGTGAAGGGAAAATTTGGGGGGATGATTTCCAATTGGAAGTAGTCGGCAGGGATGTTCCGTCAACCGCAATGATAACCGCATCGCGAAATCTAAAACAATTACCCAAAGAACCTGTCAATACCGGATTTGAGAAATAGCGCGCTTACCGTCATTTTCCGATTTTATCGTAATACTTCAGACCCCAAGCTATTAAAGGAAGGATTATTTCAAAATGACTCGTTATCGTGTAGCGGTTGCCTCCGCCGGATGTCGGACGGTTAACCACATTTGTTACCGGGCGATAATGCTGAATCATATCAATATTAGCCGCGGAGAAGTTATCAATTTTTCCATATAAGTTTCTCGACAAATTCAAAGCCTTTAGAAAAACCTCAGGCAGAATTACCGCCGACCCCAAATTAATGACCACTCCACCGTCGTCCAAGTTTCGGCAACTCTCCACAAGCGTATAGAAATCATTACCGCTGAGCTTTCCCCATTTACCCGCTTCAAAGGAAGGATGCTGATGTATGGTATCCGCTCCTATTGCGATATGAACCGTAATCGGTATTCTATTTTTAACCGCAGCAACAACAACAGAAATGTCAAGGAAGCGAGGATTATCGTTGAGAATCGCACTCCCGATCGTCTCCCCCAATCCCACCTCATCAGAAGCAGCGGAAACCGCTGAATTTAAATATTGAGGAGTCTCTTCAACCATTCCAAACATCCCCATCGAGAGCGTTTCCGCAACATTCTCGGAACTCCGTCCATAAAAAGCAAATTCATAATCATGGATTAACACCGCCCCATTTACACCCAAATGGGTAATAAACCCATTTTCAATCAGATCAACAATAATCGGCGCAAGACCCACCTTAAGGGAATGCGCTCCCATTAATAATATCCGAGCCTTACCCTTAACCTTAGCGAGGTGTATATCTTCAAGCAATCCTTTGAACTCGGAAGCCTTTAAGAACTCGGGCAAACCGTCGAGGAAGTCACCTACTCTCCAATCAAGGGAAGGGATTTTAGCGAATGATCCCACTTCCGATTTCGTAGGGCGATCGTCAATCGAATAAGTCTTAACCCTACTAAAATTCATCTTTCGTTTCTTTTTCATATCATTTTTTCGCCAAGCGATACCATACAAGTTCGGTGGTTATCGAACCTATAAAAACCTTACTTTTCATCATCACCGGCATTTTGTATTTGTCATCTGTAACCCAAATCAGCAACCGTCCCTTATTTTCGAAAATCGATGCAGTTCGCAAAACAGGTTCAATCATCAAACAATTAAAAGTTCCCGCTTTGGTTTTTACGCGTTGTTTACGATGTACCTTAACCTCGATCGGATAATTTTTCCTGTCCGTATGATTATTTACAAAAATAGGTTTGTCCACTTCCATCTTTAAGGTCCGCGCATAATAGAAAGCCGACAGCATATCCTGAACAAAGGGATATGTTTTTATAGTATCTTTGCCGGTGATAGCAAGGTGCTTGACTTGATCGAAGTTTGTTGTCTTGTCGGCTTTGAATTTCCCCTCGCGAATATGTTTTTCGAACCGCCGCGTAAAAATCCCGGCGGTATCAACAAAACTTTCAACTTTGTCATTGACTCTGAAAAACAAGGAGAAAAACCTGCTCGATTTGGCAGTGGAAACAATATGATAAGTCGGGTACCCCCCGCAATCGGCAACCCTATCGACCTCCATTACTGCGCTACCTGCCTTAATGGGACCATAACGGACCGTAAACTCAAACCTTTCACCGACTCCCCAAGATTCATTCTTTATATGGCGGGACCACCATTTTGGGGAATTATAAAGTGTATCCACCGAATTTAAATCGACACCGGAGCTGTCAACAATAGTAGCAGTCGAATCATCGGGGAAAATATCCTTATCCTCCGGAGTGATAATATCCTTTCCGGAATATGAAACCTGTGAACATAAAGTAAATAACAGGAAAAATAAAAGGGAACGAATACATTTATTAGCCATTATTGAGGTTTTTTGCTCAATTCAATAATTTTGGGGAGTATCTTTCTTATGATTTCATCCAATTCGAGAAAAACCCGCGAATATACCTGAAGCGATTCCCCAATCGGATCGTCAACCGTTTCCATATTCATATCATTGGGTCTTTTAGGAAAACCTTTCAATAGAAATACTTTCTCATCCGCCGATGGGAATTGTTTTAGTTTGTCATAATGCTCCGAAGACATTGCGAGGATCAGGTCAGAGGAATTTATCATCTCCTCCGAAACTTGGCGTGAAATATGTGATGTCAGATCGATTCCCCAATCACGGCTCACTATAACAGCATTCCTTGCCGCCGGATAACCTTCCTCCGCGGATATGCCAGCCGATGATACTTCGATATTGTCAATCCCCCTATCCTCAAGTATTTTCCTTAAAATCCCTTCAGCCATTGGCGAACGGCAGGTATTGCCGGTGCAAACAAAGAGCACCCTGAATTTATCCTTCAAGTTCCATAACCTCTTGCTTAATTCCCTTTTCCGCCAAAACCTCTTTTATTTTTTTTATCGGTATAACTCCCTTGCGCAACACAATCAATTTGTCATTCTCCATCGAAACAACGGTTGAGGGTTTATTATAAGAAAAGGATGTTTTTTTTGATCCAACAATTAATAATTCCGCATTCGGAAAAATCTCCCTTACCTCCTGCGATGTAGTGCAGGGAGGCCTGTCGGTTATATTCGCACTGGTTGCCGTAAGTAATTTACCTGTGCGTTCCAATAAATCATTAACTAAATCCGAGCCGCTCTTACGAAAACCTATTCTCCGATTATAACAGACAGGCAATTCAACCATTTCATCGGAAACATCAAAGACCAAAAGCAGAGGTCCCGGCAAAAATGCTTCCTCGAGAATATTCAATATCGGTAATGGAGCTTTGGAAAACTGTTGTAGATTAATACCCTTAGGAATAAAAATCGGAATAGGGCTTTCTTTCGGCTTATGCTTCAATCTCCTAACTTTATCTACGGCATAGGTTGAAGAAGCATCCGCAACCAACCCATAAACGGTCTCCGTCGGAACTGCGGCTACTTTTCCCCGCAATATGTGATCTGATAATTTCTCCAATATCCGTTCCAATCGACAAACCCCGCGTTGGGTGATGGGATCTTCCACCTCCTTTATATTATTGGGAATCATTATTCTTCAAGGCGGACTTTCACCAACCAAACATCCGTATAGCCAAGATCCCGTACCTGTCCCAAAAACCTTTCCCCTTCTTCCATAGTTTCGAAATCGCCGATTCTCACTTTATAATATGGGGCATCGAAATCCATGTGGACAGTTTCCTCGAATTTAGTAGTAGCCTCATCTCTTACCCGCTCCGCCTCCTGCAAAAATCGGGAGGTGAATATCTGGACGCGATAAACGAATTTTACGGTATCGGCAGGCGATTCTATCGAATCGGATCTCAATTTATACCTATCCAATCCGGAGACAAGACTATCGCTCTCCGCCGATAAAGGGGAAGGGACCACATCGCTATCCCCCTCGAATCCCATCGGATTAAACCCCTTCTCCGCTCGTGTTCGCTTATCCTTCTGTGAACCTTCCTCATAATAGGGCGATATCCCCGCACAGGATATAAACAAAAGAATTATCAGCGGGATAAATATATATGATGTTTTGGAGCGAATCATTTCACCGCCTACAAATATTCCTTCAAATCCTCATTCTCGGAAATCCGCTTCACCAAATCCTTTATTTCCGAAGCCCTTGTTTTGTGGGCGACCATTACAATCCCGTTAGTTCTGACAATAATTAAATCCGAAACACCAAAAGTCGTTATTATCCCATCCTCTTCATCGTTTACTACCGTGGTTTCAAATGTGTCGGTCAATAGTGCCCTTCCGACAGCGACATTGTTATGTTTATCTTTCTCCTTGAACCTCTGCAACGCCAACCAAGAGCCTACATCATCCCAAATGAAATCGGATTTAATTGTTAAAACATTATCCGCCCTCTCCAAAATTGCGCAATCGATGGAAATGTTTTCCACCTTTTCATACAATTCTTTTTTCCGCTGTTTCTCGTCGGCTGATCCCAAATATTTCCTGTATTCATCGAGATGACTATTAATGCCCGGAGCATACATTCCCATAGCTTTGAGGATAGCTTTTACCGTCCAAATAAATATACCTGAGTTCCATAAATGTCTTCGGTCATAATAATATTCCTGAGCTAAAACGCGGGATGGTTTCTCTTTGAATGTGTTTACACGATAGATATCTATTCCATCGACAGTGTTAAAAATATCGGCAACCTGAATATAACCGTAGCTGGTTTCGGCGCGGGTCGGGACAATTCCAATCGTTATCAGATAGTCGCCGGTTGTCGCTACTTTAATCGCCGCCTCCAAGGCGCGATTGAGTTTTTCCGCAGGGCGGATTAAATGGTCGCAGGACAGTGTAATCATCACCGCATCGGGGTCTATATCATAAATATAAGCGGCGGCATAACCTACCGCTATACAGGTATTTTTACCGAAAGGTTCAAACAAAATGTTTTTATCGGGGATTTCGGGTATTTGTTTTTTGATTTTCTCCCCGATGCCTTCCCCAGTTACAACAATTATATTTTCATAGGGGATAATCGGTAATATCCGTTCCACCGTTTCTTGGATCATAGACCTTTCTGAGGTCAAGCGGAGTAATTGTTTAGGCTGACTCGATCTGGAGAGAGGCCAAAACCTCTCTCCCTTCCCACCTGCCAACACCACCGCATAAACATTCTTCATATAAAAACCTCCAAAATCATCATCAATCAGCAATTATTGAATTTATCACAGCTACTTAATTATGTCAAGGGATTTGCCTTAAGCTATGTCTATCGCATAACCATATTTATACGCCCGAAACCTATAAACATCCCAAATAAATAGCTATTATTCCCAACGGCATTGCGATTTTCAATAACTGGGAAATCAAAGAAGCGTTAAATCGTTTTATAGATTCTATGCAATAGATAATGTAAACAATCAATATGTCCAATCCCAAAATCGCCCATAAATATGTTTGATTGTAAAATCCCGCAAAATGGACAAGAACGGTAACCACAACAAATAAGACCAAAATCCATAAAACGATTCTTTTAGCATAATGCTTTCCCCTAATAATCGGCAATGTTTTCGCCCCCAATGCCTTATCCCCATCATAATCCTCAATATCCTTTACGATCTCCCTGCCCAAATGTAGAATAAAAGCCATCACGGCAGCTGGAAAAACCTTTCGAAATTCGCCATAGATCGAGCCTCCATACACAAACGCCAAAGATGCCGTAAAAGCAACAATAATATTCCCGCTTATCGGGGTTCGCTTAAGGTATAGGTTGTAAAAGAGCATACAGGTAATTGCTATAATCCCGATTATGAATGTGCTTTTGCTCAATTGATAACTAATCGCCATTGCAATTAAGCCCAAAATAACCGCTTCGACTATGGCGGCTTTAACGGATATTATCCCGGAAGGTAGGGGACGATTTGTCCGATTGATTTTATCGATCTCGATGTCCTTAATATCGTTAACCACATTGGCAAAACCCGCAAAGGCAAATCCGGCGGTCCCGGCAATTATTCCCGATAATTCATTATATCCCCCTCCGGCTATTAAATAGGATACCCAAACCGCTATTGAGGATATAATTCCATTTAATGGCCTCAATATTTTAACTGTTCCATACAGCCTCAAAACCGATTCTCCAATCCAAAATAAAATTTGCCTTCGCCAAAGGAATTGCCTTTGCCCCAAGCGAACTCAACGGTAAATATCCCCAAGGGCGTCATCGATGCCGCCCCCATCCCAAATCCCGTGAGGATAGCGTTTTGGGATTTGTTCTCTTTATCCCTGAAATAGTAATAACCATTATCCGAAAATACAAATATCCTCCCATCCCGTCCAGATAAAAGCCGATACTCGCTACGAATATACGCAATTAACGCCCCATAATAACGACCCTCGAGATACCCTCTAACGGTTCCCCTACCACCTATAGGAAATCTCTCCGAAATAGGCAAATAAATATCCGTTTTATTCAGCCCAGCCACCTTTCCTGAGAAATGGAGGATCGAGTTCGCGGATATTCTGAAAATCCTTACTGTTGATATTTCCGCAGATGTCTTTTTCGACTGCGATTCGGGGGGGATATAATCGCCGGTTCGATAATAATTCTTTTTTAGATATTTAACCGCAATATCAAAAGAATATCCCCGCCGCGGATTGGGCGGATAATCGGAATAATCGCCGATAACCGCTACACCAACCGAAGTTCCCGTAAAATGTTCCTCCGGATAAAGCCCTCTTTTACCGGGCGTAGTCCTTTGGGTAGCTAATTTGGCTTCTAATGCGGTGTACGCCCCCAGCCTATAAGAGATATCGATTCCACCGGATATTTTTATATAAGTGCTATCACGGTCTATTTGCTCGGCAGATAAGGTCCAATAAAACGGCAAACCCAAAAAATACGGCTCGGTATAACTGAAGCGGATTTCCTTTGATTCCGGGTCTGTCGTGGCGTAGTATAAATTGCTTTTTCTCCCGGTGCCTAAAATATTATTCAGGGTTATATCCAAAACCCCGCTTATGTATCCTTTCCGCGTCCGCGTGGAAGGGACATACCCGAAAACCCCGCCGACAGTCGAACTTTTTCGTTCCCTTATATTAAACACAACAATCCCTTTCGACAATTCCCGCCCATAAAATAATTTTGGCTCTCCGATAATAGATACAAACCCAAGCCGATTAATCCTCTCCGCTGATAATCTCAAAGAGCCAAGCATAAAGACATCGCCTTTATGCAATTGTATTTCCCGACGGATAACATAATCGTGGGTTACCTTATTCCCAAGAATAATTACGCTATCTGTATAAACTCGGGGACCTTCGTTAATATTGATAGTTAAATCGACAAGCCCATTACTGTCAACAATGGCAAAATCGCTAACATTTACGCTGGTATAGGGATATCCTCTTTCTCCGTAATAATGAAGTATCCTTTGAAGGTATTCGTTGAGATTATCATCATCAGCCCTTTTTCCTTTAAGCTCGCCAATATAATCACCTAATTCGTTCTCAGAAATCGAATTTAAACCTGTCAACGAAGTTTCCCCAAAATAAAACAAATTCCCTTTTTCAATGCGGAAAACAACAGTATCGGGGAAAAACCCGATATCGGATGTATCGGCACGAACACGACAATCGAAGTATCCCGCGGATTGATAAGCTGTTTTTATCCCTTCGATAATCGCTTTGATTGAGTCCCGATCTGTTTGCGGTTTTTCGAGATCGATCGATTTTTTAATTTCATAAACCGAGACGGCTTTATCTCCTTCGAGCTTATACTCAAATGACAAGGCAGATACCGTCAAGAGCGAAATTGCCAACAATGTGAAACTGAATATCCTACGGTATTTGTTCATATTAAAAATTATATTTAATCTCCGCCCTAACAAAATTACGGGGGCTCTCTCCGGAACGCTTGATAAGATTATATGATATTTCCCCGAAACTATTTGCGCTGATTTTGAAAGTCCCTTTAGAAGTCAAACGATAATTGCTCCCCTTACGATTCCCCTCGGCGATTCGATAGTTGAAATAATCCATTTTCGCAGAATGCGCATAAACATACTCTCCATTGAAATCCAAACGGCTCTTGTGGGTGGCATTCCATCTGAGATGAGGAGAGAGGGAATAAAGTTGAACCGAAAAATCGGTGATATGCTCCTTGTCATTGCGGAATTTCACCCCCATTCCGACCTCAGACGCACTTGTCGGCAAATGAGTAACATCGACGAGGATATCGAAAGAATCTATTCTCAATACCGATGTTCCGCTAACTACTCTATGTTCACGGGACAACTCGGTTTTCAAGGCGGTCGTCCTGCGAAGCGGATATTTAATCCTGATACCCCCCGAACGCAAATCATCAGCTTCGCCGATAAAAGTCCCTCCCGCAGAAACATTCACCTTTTGTCGATAACGGAACCGTATTTCCCGCCTGCGGTTTTTCAGCGATGGGAATAAATAAATATCCTGAACGAAACTTAATTGCTCATTAACAAGCGCCGATTTATCCGTCTTCCTCCAAGGGTTTATAATATCCAATAACCTTAAACCGCTTTCTTTGGTTTGTTGATTGGAGTCGATGGTTGTTTCCAATTTAATTTTATTAAAGGACGATTGAGATGTTTTCATCGAGCGCCCATCAAATCTAATATGGACGCTGTTGTCTATTTCCGAAACCGGCACATACTCCCCCGCATCCTCAACAATCCGCACATAATCGCCGAACGGATCGGGGATATATTCCCCATTTTCATAACGGTATTCCCCCTTGCCTTCATCCACCTTTACATAATGTTCCACCTTCAGCGCGGATCTGGTGCGATTGTATTTGTGAATATAATCGATATCAAACGGACCGTTGTTATATGAACCTGTCAAATAGGACAGATGCTGGCGATTATCGGTCCCTGAGATTTCCTTATAAAACTTATGCCGAAAAACATATTCATAGTTCAGTTTCAACCCCTCGGGGATATCGGAAAAGGAAACATATTCCCTCAAGGTAATAGCATCATCGCGACGCATCCAACGAGTATCGAAAATATCGTCCCTC
Source organism: Candidatus Zixiibacteriota bacterium (assembly GCA_026983835.1). Lineage (GTDB taxonomy): Bacteria > Zixibacteria > MSB-5A5 > UM-FILTER-46-8 > UM-FILTER-46-8 > JALSTH01. The sequence continues at coordinate 60,699 of JALSTH010000116.1, forward strand.
TGTAGGCTATAGCTTATCTTGTTGCTGATCCTCGAATAAGGCTTCACGGTTAAACCAGCCTCATAGATATTGTATCTTTCGCCGTTTAATATCGAATATCCCTTATATCCCGCCTTATAGCGATATTTATACGAGAATGAAGGAATAACAACTTTTCCATCAATTTCCAATTCGGAATAAGATTCGCTTAATTTGTTTATATCGCTCGTATCGGTCTGCGCCGCATCGGTTCCCGCAGAATATTCGGCATTATTTGTATCACCACGATAATTAATATTGAACGGCAATTTCAATTCCGTTCCGGCCGACCACCTCTGAGAAAATCCCTGCGATGTCCTCGAAAGTCTTCCACCTTCAAATCGGAAATTATATTTAGAGAATAAATCGAATACCGCCTTGGCTTCCCCCATATCCTCGACGGCGGAGGTATAATCAATCGGCAGGTTCCATTTATTGTAATAATCAGGCCCTCTGAATTCCGCAAACGGCTTGAAGTATTTCCCCGTATGCCTGAAATCACCCCCCAATGAAAAATCAAGCGGCGAATGAGAATCCTTTGATTTAGAGGTATATATACCCTTTAGGGTAATACCCGGATCATCATAAACCGCATCCCCACCCAAAAAGAGATTGCGATTATCGCGGCTATAGGCGGTCTCCATACTAAATGATAGTTTCTCCGATGGATTAAACTTTCCATCAATCGAATACAAATAATGCGATTTTGGAATAGGAAGCCTGATAAGGGGAGCATATTCCCCTAATCCGACACCTACGAATTTGTATATACCTCGACCTTCGTAAATATAATCCCCTTTACCCACACCCACATTGGAGAAGACGACTTTGTATTCGCCGGAATCCGGACCCACATAAGTATAGTAAATATATCCCGTCGAGTCGGAAAGACGGTTATATTCTCCATTGTCGGCTCCAACATCTTCCACCCCCGATTTATAAGCATACTCGGAAGCGCCCGAGTTCTTTATCAATTCGATGTCATCGGGGGATAGTTCTACATTTAAGGGATTGCTTTTATCATCTGTCTCGCCGATGACAGTTGTCCCGAAGGAAATTTTATCACCGCCGATTTCTCGTTGTAATCTGGAGGAATAAAAATTACGCGAATAATCGATATCGGCATATTCGTACTCCACTTCTATACGGGAGTCCGAAGTAATTAGCCTTTTGGGAGTAAAAATGAGGTATGCGTTGGAATAATCAATGGTGTAATCGTTGTCCGAACCCCTCATTAACTTCTCTCCATCGATATAAACCCTTTCGGTACCGGGCAAAACGGAAATACCTCCGGAACCGGCGGCATCGGTTAGGAAATACGGGCCTTGATCGCCTTCTCTACCCTCGAATTTATCGATTGTAAATCTCCCCGAAGATGATGCTCCCGAAAACATCACCCGATTTATGTCATCGTCGTAGGCAACCGTAACCCCTTTCAACTTTTTGTTGTACTTCGCCAATTCCAAATCATCGAAATCTATATAAAAATCACCTAATGTAGCCGTAAGATTTTTTGTGGCGATGCTCACAAAGAATTTATCCAATTCCTCGATCGTTCCGCTCGAACCACCGGAAGTCAACGGAGTTCCTTTGTCCGACACATAAGCGGTCGCCTCAACTCCGTTTGTAATCGCACCCCTAATCGATAAGTCAAGCGATTGAGAAATATCGGGTGTTATCCCGTTCCCGAATTCGAAGGATAACGATTTACTGCCGCCTATTTTAAGCCCGGGTTGGATAAAAACCCCTTTTTGCTTTTCCGATAAGGAAACATTCGGAAGTGTGTCTGCCGAAAAACTCCGCATTAGATCAATCGGAGTCGGTTTATATAAATGATATGGATTCTCGGTTCTGAAATATATCGGGATAAAGGTGATTACAACTTTGGAATTATCATCTATCGGAGACGAAAAAAAGATATATCCCTTGTCGTAATCGATTTTATAATCATTTGCCCGCTCACGCAAATTTCCATTTACCCAAACTGAATCGCTATGAAAAGCTGTTGGGCGAGACGAGAATAAATAAGGACCTTTGGTGCCGTTTCCCAAAAACACCATTTCCCTTCTTGAAGCGGCAAATGTAGAGATATTCGATATGGAAAGGAGTATAATCAGAATAATGAAGTTTTTTTTAAGTGTAATCGGCAACTAATTATCACCGGTTTTTATCTCGAAATACTTAAAATGACAATTCGGTTTAATTTCTCATCAGCGATATATAATTCGCCGGCAGGAGAAAAAGCCATTCCCATCGGGTTCCCGAACACAATACCCGAAGAAGCCGATTCCATAAGGAATTCTCCATATTGCGAGAATATCAAAATCGACCTAAGTGTTTTATCGGAGACATAGATATAACCAAATCTATCCCGTGCAATATCGATGGGACCCTTCAATTGAGCATCACCGATGCTTCCCAAGTATTCCCCTAAATTATTGTAAATCGCCACCCTTCCATTTTCCGAATCGGCAATGTAAATTTTATCGGAAGGATCGGTAATTATCCCCCGTGGCGAGGAAAGCTCCCCATTACCATATCCAAATCCCCCGACTTCCTGTTGCAATTTATAAAAACCATCCAGCACCAAAACCCGGTTATCATCTCCATCGCTCAGAAAAATATATCCGGAGGATGATACATATATCCCCATAGGTTTTCCTACATCAGCGGTGGATCCATCCTCGGTGGTATATTGATAAAACCAATCGATGAAATTGAGACTCCTGTCGAATCGCTTTACCTTTCGCTGTTGATTGTCCGCCACCAACAATGTCAACCCATGATCGAAAGCGATAGCTATCGGAGAAGAAAGCTGTTCTTCGCCGAGACCGCCCCCTCCCGTCTCGCGAAGGAATCCCGAATTTTTATCTAAACTAACTATACGGTCATTACCGTTATCACAAATGAACAAACGCCCGCCGGCGCTAAAAGATATATCAACGGGAGAATCCAAGTTTCGGGTTCCATCGATGGCAGGTCCGATATATTTTACTAACTTAAAACCTACGGGAGGTCTATCATCAATTTTGCTTAACGATTTATAATCGCTCCCCGCCGGGCAGGAGATAAGGGTTATTCCAACGAGCGTTAAATATAATAAAAAGAATTTCGGTGAAATACTCACTCGAAGTGACTAATTTATGGTTTTAACTAATTTAACGGATGCCCTCGGGTTAGAGCCGAAGGGGGAGGCATTGTAATCAAACCTCCACCCTCCGAAAATCTCGAAATTCTCGGCTTTATTTAATTTTTTCGCCAACCTCAAAGCATCAACAAAGCTAACTACACGGTTTAACACCGAAACACCTATCATAAAGGTAGCGTTTCTGAAGGCAGATTTGGAATTATTCCGTATTTCCCGATATTTCATTCTCGAGACCTGACTGTCCCACTGCCAATAATAAAAATCGGTATAAGGATATGCTTCGCCATACCGAAGCCCTTCTATTTCATTATACCAATCCCTGCTCTCGTAAAATTGCATCCTATCGAAAAATTTACTATCCTTACCGCTGATATTTGCGTCCGCGTGTTCTGCCGCATAGCTTTTATAATCATCCTCCAGCCAACCGCCATAAGTATGGAATGCCAAATAACCACTCCATATCACCGCCTCGGCGCCAAGGAAAACCGCCGCTTTGGATTTGTTCCCCAAATAATACTCCCCGGCTCCCGGAAGCATCAAGGACAGAAATCCAGCTTTTAGTCCGGATTTTTTCCCGCTTTTTTCCGCAGGTTTAGACCAATTGAAATCAATGCCCGTGTCACCATCGCTTTTTGCGGAGTTTATCTCCGATGCCATCATAGAGCTTACCGAGGTATTTTCCTCCCCATAGGCTACGCCCAACACAAGCGTCGTAATTAGAAAGAATGCCGCTAAAGGCAATAAAAGTTTCATTCTCATAATCAGAATTTCTTATAGAAAGTTAATTGTGCAAGGACTTGATTATCCATTATCCTCGGAACCATTCGAACACGAACATCGCTCCACAAATTACCTCCTCCTTTTTTATAATGTGATTTTGCCGTAAAAGCCGCATCAAATGCGGATACCACATGGTTGACCATCGCAACTACCATAAAAGCCCGCGCCGTATCGAATTGATCGTTTGCCTGTTTCCGCAAGTCGAGATAATGAGAACGGTGAGGCGTAATCGAATCCCCCGGGGAATAATCATCCCACCCCACAACGAATTGGGTATATTTCCCGATATTTTCGTAGTACTCATAATTATTGGTCGGCGGGAGTCTATGCGAATAACTCGCCTGCGTTGTCGAATCCAAGGTATTCCACCATAAATCATAATTATCACGGATATAATGAGCATCGGCGTAAGCCCGGTATGTCCTCTCCCCGTCTTTGCCCTTATTGTGATATATTATATGCCCGCTCCATAAGGCGACATCGGCCCCAAAAAATACGAAAGGCTTAATTCTTGAACCAGCATAATATTCGCCCAAACCGGGCACAGCCAACGACAGAAAAAATGCCTTAACCGTGGATTTCTTCTCATATGCGAATAAATCCGCACTTTTGGATGAGTTGGATTGTAATTCTGAAGAACTGCCATTATAAGCCAAAAACTTGGATTGGGTGGAGATATTATCGAAATATTCGGTGATTTGCCCTTTTTGAATATCCGTTGACCCAATCGCCGATTGACTAATAAGGAAAATTAGTATTATAACGATCCCGGAAAGGGATAATTTAATCGGAAACTTCATAACAACCTCCTAAAAAGGGAATAAAATATTTTCAAAGCCGTTCTATGTCCCCATTATCGAACAATTGCGATCTTTGTGAATTTATATTCGCTCTCACTTCCGTATTGCGCCTCCACACGGGCGATATAAACACCCGAGGCGAAAGAGGAGCAATCCCAATCAAATTCATTATCAGACGGACCCCGTGCGGTAATATGATGCTCATCCATCAGATTACCGGCCACATCAAAAATTCTAATACCGATTCGTGTCTCTCCTTCCTTACCTATTTTATATCTTATATGCGAAACAGCGCTATGAGTTGGATTGGGCCAGGCATAAACCGATGATAATAATATCCCCGAAGGATTCTTTGGAGCCGATAATCCGCCGGGATGATAAAACCTATGCTCGGGACCGCGACCGTAAGTGGGCCAAATATTCAAGGAATCCGCTGATTGTTTCTGGATATCCCAAATGTTGATATAACCATCATCCCCTCTCGCACCCAAATCGATATCGCCATCCCCGTCCAAATCAGCTATGAAAGGAGAGGAATTTACCGGCATACCAACCGCCAATGGGAAATTATCGAGAGAGGTCCCATCTTTGGAAAATACATAGATATCCCGGTCCGTCCCCCCCATAATAATATCCGGATAACCATCCGCATCAATATCCCCAACCACGATGGGAGAATTTATTAAACCGACCGGTTCGTTTCCATTCAACTCAACGGGGAAATTTTCCAAACTTAATCCGTTATAGCTAAAACAATACACTTTGTTATTCCCGGGGACTATAACTTCCAGAAAACCATTTCTGTTAATATCAGCCATAACTACATCAGCCCCCAAATAATCTCCGGTGCCGATAGGCCAGCCATTCAATTCTCCCCCATTTATCGAATAAGCCATTATCTCCCCCTCAAGGCTGGAGACGATAACATCATCAATTCCATCACCATCCAAATCGCCGACTGCAGGTTCATAAAATCGAACATCCGAAGCACCCCTTTTCCATACAAGTGAGTGTTGCTCCAAATTTATCGCTCCGACATAGGAGCTGTCATCGGAGGAATCGGCTGGATTGCAAGCGAAAACAATTTCTTCGATATTGGAACCGAGAGCCAACCCGGTCGGAACGCCGGGTATCGAATCGGTGCTGTCAATAAGCTCGCCTTTATAATTATATATTGAAATTACACCGTTTGCCGAAGCGATACAAATCTCATCAGTAGCCACATTATCATCGAAATTCGCAAGCAACGGCGTAGTGGCGGCGAGGGTATCCATTTCCACAGGAAAACCATCTAACATATCCGCCAATCCGTCATCGTCAGAATCCGTAATACTATAAGCATAGAGCTTTCCATCATCGGCTCCGATAACAACCTCCGCTATGCCATCGCCGTCAATGTCTCCAACGGACGGCGTTCCGATATAACTCGCCGTGTCGGCTAAAAGGGCGAATATTTTCAAGGGAACATCGATATAATCACCGTCGAATCCGAGCGTCCGCAAGGTGAAATCGTTATCTATTATCCCGGAACCGTCATAGTTGTATCCGGTAAGAATATAATCCTTCGCTTGGAATATCTCCATAGTTCCATCTCCATCGATATCGACCGGAACCGGGTGGGAGGCGACCTTACCCGGAACGGACATCAGGGGCCAACCGGACATTGTAATATCCCTTTTAACATCGAAGAACATCATTGTATCCGCAGCGGTTATATTGGTGATGGAAATTCCCGTATATGCCCCGGAATTGGAAGCCGAAGAGAAAGGCAAAGTAAAGGGGGTGATGCTGTTTACCGCATCGGTCGGAAACAGGTCCAATGTGGAACCATAGCCCGCATGGTATGAATTTCCGAAATCCACCTCGTCATCGGCTTCAACCACCCTCATAAACCATCTTGTAGTATCGCATTGTAAGGTATTGGTGTACCAATTTCCCAAACCGCTACCGGTGTAATCCTGATAAGCGACGACCTCGTCGATATGGAAAACCAACAGACCGCCGAGTGTATCCGGCTCATCCCCTTCAGGCAACAATCTATCATATTCGCCGTTTACAACCTTCACCAAACTATCGCCTTGAATATAAGCATATCCGGGTCCCATCACCACGCTGGTTGTTTTGTCCAACAAAATGACATTCGGGTAATCTATCGAGGGGTTGAAAGCATCGAAATCGAACTCTCTCAACCTATCTTCGATCACAAAATATTCATAATTGTCTATTGGCACCTTGACACATTTAACCCCATCTTTGGGCATTCCCGAGCCGATTATTTCGATGTCGGCGGTATCGTTTGCCACCAACGGATTCACAAACCCCAAATAAGCTTTATGCCAAATATCGAGGGATGCCGGGAGCACCCCAAAAACCAACGGCAGCGGATCGCCAAAATCGACAGCAACATCGGCAAAGTTATTGTCCATCAAGGAAAAATCCCCGACACGGGTCGTGAAACTACAGGTGGAATAAATATCTCTCGTACCCAAAATATGACCGAACTCATGTGCCATAACGGAATTCAACACTCGGACAGGCCATTCGATACCCGGTCGATCCTGAGTAACGGTCTCCGGCATAATTATTCCTTCGGATATAGTATGTGCGCCGTTATCGACAGGAACCCCGTTTCCGGTTAGAAACATAAACCCGGTAGGCAAATCATACGGCGAATCGTAATTGACATCGTTTTGCCAATCCGAGCCCGGATGGAAAATTATAATCGGTTTTAATCTCCCGTCCGGCTGGGCAAAATCGATATCGGGGGAAACCGAATCAGCCAAAGCAACCGCTTCGCTGAAATATCCACCCAAGACATTTTGGAAGGAATAACCGTATTTTTCCCAATACTCGCGAAGAGTCAAAGGGAGATGATAAGTTGAATCATCACCGGGGGGCCAGATTTCATATTGTATCTGAAGCGTATGCCCGGACATTTCCCACCAATAATGCGCCATCGCCTTCATATGCTCGGAGAAGTATGCTTTATTATGGGGAGATGTATCGAAGAAATGCCCTTCCTCCTGATAAAATTGGAGGGTATCCCGCATATCGAACAAGCCGTTCCCGGTCGTGGAGTCATCATCAGGTATCTCCTCTTTAAATTCCACCCTCAAGCCAAGAGCTATCAGCGTATCTATCTGATGCACATCCAAAGGAAGTCCCTTTCGGGCGTAAGGCAAAGCTCCGGGCCTTTCCCTTTCGAGTTGTAATATATTGCTATGGGAAACCTGCGGAGTGAAACTTTTCCGTTTCAAAACTTCCGCTTTTACCATTCGATTCTCATTCGGCGTAACGATCCTTTTAATTTTAAGAATATCCTTAGATGGTTCAGCCGACGCAATAGTTATAACTGCCGAAACAAGAAGTAAAACCATCAATGGTAATTTACGGCTATTCAAGATAAAACTCCTTTAATTAAAATCTAGCTGTCATCGAGAATCTCATTGTGTTGGCTAAGCGGTTCTTATCACCAAAAGCGCTTGGAATATAAGAGAAATCGAAACGATAATTGGTGTATTGCAACCCGGCGCCGAGGGTGTAATATCTCTGGTCCCCTTCCTTATCGTTGACGAAACCCGCACGGAGCGCGAGGAATGTTCCATACCAATATTCAGCTCCTATATGGGCAATCACCTGTTCCAACCTTTCGGCTATCTTATTCTTCAAACCTTCCCGCTTGAAATCGGTCAAGCCTATGAGCAATTTGGAACCTTCACCGATCAGGGTTAGCTTGTTGTAAGGATTTTTAAAAATATCATAAGCCAAACTCAAAGTCAAATTCCTTGGCAGCGGGTCCGCCTGAGCCGCATCAATATAGGAAATGTCGGGACCTATATTGGTGATGCTCAATCCCATCTTCAATTTCCTGACGGGCGTATTCCAAAGCATTCCACCATCGACCGCAAATGATGATGCCGTCCCACTGCCCCTTTCCTGTCCCGCTCCCACATCCGACAGATGGGAATGGATATACTTGGCACTCATCCCCAATGACAGTTTATCACTAACTCTTGTGCCATAACTGATCGCCAACGCCATTTCGTAGGAAAAGAAGGTTCCCAAATCCTCTCCCTGTTCGCCTGTTCTCTGTTGAGAACCGTATGAAAGGAAAGTTATTGCTCCACCCATTGTCCCCACACCTTCTATGTGCTGAACATAGGAGAGATATTCGAAATAGATATCATTGGCAAGTTCCACCAACCAATTACTGTGCATAAAAGACATTTCGCGCTTAGCGTGAGCCGCCACCACCAACTCATCGGGAGTAGCCAACCATACCTCTCCATCCTTCTCCACAAGACTCACAACCCCTTTCTCATCGAGATTTGCGTGCGTATATCTCTTCCAATTATTACCGGAACCTATAAATGTACCGTAATTTGTCCCAACGATTACTTTATTACTTCCATTACCCCCCACGGCCAAAATCTCAGTAGCCAACGGCGATGACGGAATATAAAGAATCTCCCCGGCATTTATAGGGGAACTTTCCAAATTATTAAAAGAAGTAATTCCAACAGCCAATTGCTGCACCTTTTTATCGGTAGCCGCCTTGCCCAATAGATTGCGGGCGATACTTTCCGGTGTATCCCCTTGCTTTGCCGAATATTCCTTGAAACCATAGTAACTCCACGCTTTCCCATCGAAACCGGCCAATCCATCGGTCGTCGCAACCCAAAGGTTATCATTACTGTCGATGTAAATCGATTTAATATCGCCCTTGATAACTGCGGTATAGGGGATTTTGATTTTTGTTCCCTTTTCGGGAACGGAATCACCAAATGCGTTGTAATCGCTAACTATCTTCACCGCCTCATCCAAAGCGGGACCGGGCTTCAGGTGGATATATTTACAGACTGCTTTTTGTAAATCTTCCCCTACATTCAAAGTATAGTTGGCGTAGGAAAGAAAAGATCCTCCCTGATATTTGGCTAAACCGCTATCCGTAATCACCCAAATATCATTCCTTTTACCCACTTCGATATCCAAAATTCTGTTGCTCGGAAGGCCATTTTCGGTGGTGTAAGAAATCCATTTTCTTCCGTTGTATTTGGAAATGCCCTCGCTCGTGCCTATCCATACGGTCCGCATTTTCGCAAAAGCGACATCGGTCACATCATTGGATATCAGCGAATCGGCCGTCGAATACGATACCCAGCGTTTCCCGTTGTATTTATATAATCCGGTAGGTGTTCCAACCCATAAATCCTTGGCATCCGAGGTTAAAGTCGTCAATGTGTCGGGCAACACGAAATCATAAGGAACATCGATTTTTTCCGGCAACCTTACTTTAACCGCCCCGTTTATCGCAAAGGTCAGTTTATCCAACTCATCGGCGGTAAGAGAATCATCTTGCAGAGCCTTATCGGTCATCCCTACCAGCTTGTCGAATTTCACAGGATCAAGAGTAAGTTCCGCCCAAGCGTTAACAAGGGTTTCCAATGAATATTTTATGTCGTCGATATAAGCATAATCCGCGGGGATATTAGCTTTTATCCTATTCGATAAGCCATACACTTCCGATTTATCCATTTTATTATTGGCAACCGCTAATTTGTCCCTCAATACCTTGATGCTATCGTCATTATCGACTCCGGAGAAACGCCTGACAATATCCTCCGCATTCTCCCCCGGAAAAGGATAATACATCTCCCCATAAACCCATTTTTCCCCATTGAAGCGCGCCAATTTATTGCCCAACAATCCCCAAGTATCATACTTACGGTAGTTGTTATCAGGCATACCATTATCCATAATCGCTATCTGCCCGATTTTTGATTTGGTATTATTGGGATACTCAAACCACGCCGGCGACAATGGATAACGCCCCAATCCTGCGGGATTCCAATAGGTGGCATTTGCATCATCAGCAATGGATGTAAAAGCATCACCCATCCCCGAAGCCCTTGCGCCAGGGGGCAAAAGCAAAAAGATAACACCCGCTTGACTTACTTGAGCTACGGTGTCAACCGCTATCGAAGAAACCATCAGCAGAGCCAAAAAGGTGATTAGTATTAGTTTCATTATCTCCTCCTAAAAATTAAACTATAGAATTTTCGGTTTTTAAACATCAATTATTTTCGCCTTAATATAGTAACGATCTATTTTAATTTCAATGCTTTTTGGACACTCTCCGCCTTACCTCCCGGTCCATCGACAATAACCTTGTAAATATACACCCCGTTTGCCACCTCATCATTATCGTCATCCCTGCCATTCCATTCGACGAAGTTGTATGAATTTTCGGTCGGACAGTTTTTTATTGTCCTTATTTTCAGACCCGATAAAGTAAATATCAGTATCTCCGCTTTTCTGACATCGCTTCTGTTAACCAGATATTGAATCACCGTCTTCGACCTGAACGGATTTGGGTAATTCATTACTTCCGCCAATTCGGTTGCGCCTTGTTCCACTACTTCTATGTTGAACATCACCCTAGCGGAATTATTATTATTGTCCCACACCTTAAACTCAACTGAATGCCCTCCTTTCTCCAAACCGCTGACGGGATACTCCAACGATCCGGTTTGATAACTGTTGACATCATACTCGAATTTATCACTCAAATTCGCATCTAAACTTTCCCCTCCATCGATTCTCAAAGAAATATAATGACCCGCCTGCCCGGTCATATTTATTCCGCTGGAATCGGCAATGACTGCGGAAAAAGTGAAATCGGAGCCTATGGTCATAAAGTTTCCCTTCAACTCCGAGTCGTTAAGGTATATCGTTATATCCGGACCGGTCGAGTCATCGGGGGCCCCAACAGCTCTTCCCAAATAAAGGGAATCATAATAACCGGCACCATTTATCCCCGTATCCTCATCCAAAACGAAGACCAAAATTTTACCGGTCTGTTTACCGTAATCAATGTCTTTCGGCATCAGGAATTTCGAGGCGAACAATCCATCGGATACCTCTACAGGACCACGGAAAACGGTATTCCCAGCATGCTTGTATGTAAAACTTGTGCCGTAGGGTATCAATTGCACTGCATCGTGAGCGGTAATATAAGCTACTCCGTTAAAATCGGTGGCTACGGAACTATCACCATAAGTGACTTCGCCGTCTATCGTCACCAATCCCAATGCATTCAGCGTATCTTCAGCCGAATCCGTTGCAACCGAAGTTATATCTACATTCAATATAGGGGCGGCAATCCTAAGCTCCGCATCTCCGAAGGATTCATACCGCAAATCGTTGCTACTCGAATGCCTTAAGAGTTTAGCCACATAAAACGCTTCGGCGACGGAAAACGAATCCGAGTAGAGCAACTCATCGAAAAATTTATTATTCAGGGCTTCATTCGAGGAGGCATAAACTCCCCGAGTAGCAGCAATAACGAAAATCGCCCCCCCAGCGGAGTTTGCCCTCAAAAAATCTTCCGCCATTCCCTCTTCGGTAGGGTCATCGAAAAACCCGATACTGCAGGAGGCTCCGAATACCAAAGGTAATCTTTTTAGATTGGTAAGCCGCGGAATATCCTCATCCCTTTTGAAAGTATGTTCATGCATCCAGACATTCTTATTACCATGACCGATATAATCTATGATTAAAGAACCATCGTTAAAGGCGGAAAGTATCGCTTGATTAACCAATGGTTTTGTTCTGCCCTCTTCCATAGGGTAATCCACCGCGTAAATTTTATTTATCTCATAAGAAGGAGGAATATGCCCATTGGCAAGGTCTTCGGCTTGGCTGGTATGATACCATTCATCATCGTAATCATCCTTGCCGTATTGGTCATCGGCAACGATAGAAATCCTATTCTCCCACTCCCCAGGATCCAAATCCGCATCGTAAGTGGTAATCTTATTGAGGACATTTTCCAATTGCTGGTTTGATTTAACGGAAATCCTCGATATGTACATATCAGGGAATCCGGAATCGTCACTATCAAAATCCCCGTAAGCCCCAAAGAAAACATAATTGTCATCGGAAGCCCAAGCATCAAAACTCCCGCCGGGCGTAGCCTCGAATGGAGGGATATAAGAGGGAATACCCAATCCCATATTATCTAAATAATCGTAATGGCCATCCCCTATCAGGGTGCAGGATGACGGCTTCGGCGTGCTCCAGTTCTCAAAAGCATATCGGAGGAAATAACGAATCGCCAACGGATCGGACCTCCCCCAACCAAATTCATTATAAACATCCGTAATATTTGCGACATAATAATTCAAACCATTGAGCGACTGTCTGTGCTGAGCCAAGGCTTCCGCCTGTTCTCTGAAACCATCATAAGTTATTATAATCGCATCGGCTGAATTCATCACACCCCTTAACCCCGCGGGGATATACGATTCCAATGATGAAACACTCAGATACCCAGCCGAATTGGTATAATAAAAACTCGTCACCAGTCCATCCGACGAATATTGAAATCTCCATGCACCATTTCCACCCTCACCACCTTCCAACCTTTTAGGCTGCAATGGATTCGTAATATCCAAAAGAATTTCATTCGGGTCGGAATTACTCAATTGGAAGATATATGAACCCGGCTGCTTCGAGCCCCTGAAATGCAAAGAATTTCCATCGACTGAAAGATAACGGTTATACTCAATTTCGAAGTAGTTAAAAGATACCTTACCAGCATAAGAAAACTCGAAAGAATTCAACCCATCCTGCAGATTAAGGGCATATAAAGTGCTTAAATACGATACACGGGAGGCAAAAACAGCATCGGTTCCGTTTAATTTTAAGGAGGCGGCGGCATTTGTCGGCAAATCGGAGTATGAATAAGTATAAATCCAAGCGGTATCCCCCATTACAACATCATAAAACGGATTATCATTAAAAAAAGTGAACCCATCCCCCTCCTCCCAATACCACTCGAAATAATCCCCTATTCCACCATCGCTTTTTGTCCGTAGCAGATTGTTATGCTCCACCCGAACGAAATCCCTAAAAGTGGACACGGATGGCAACCCGGGATTGCTTATGTCGGCATTGGTTATCTCCCACCTTTGCGGCTGATGTTGAAATTGGGTGTTCCCAAAGGTTAGGAAAAAATAATTGTTTTTCTCATAATGATTATAATGATAGGCATATTTACCCGAAGTGCTGTCATAATCGAACCCGTTCACCGGCGGGGCATAGAAAAGAATAAAGTCATTGGAATCAAAGCTCCCGTCTTCCTCACCGTTTATATAAATCGGCACCTCGGTCAACATCGGATATACCTCGCTGTTATCGGTGGGAAGCTCCTTGGAGGGCGAACCGAAGATCCTTATCGTTCTCGGATCCAAACCGGCAAGATCAACACCGGAATTCAACAAAACATAATAAGTCAGCTTATAAACTCCTTCATCCGAAGTATTAAATTTAAACCAAACCGATGAGGAATCGAAAGGTGAACCGGAAATCATCGAGAATTGGGATGACTGTTTATAGTGCCACATTTTCGATTGCTCATAATTAATCAATAGACTTTTCAGAATCCGTTTGGCAAAACGGTCCTCCGCGACCTTCTTAATCCCTATTTCATTTTTTACATTAAAGTCTATGGTGATATCTATGGATTGATAAGCAACCGCTAATTTATCGGAAGGATTATATCGAGCTGTCAAAACGGTCAATTTCAAAACCCTCAAATCGCGGATATAGCTTACTTCCTGCGAAACCAGAGGATTAGCAGGTAAAAATCCCGCGGGAGTGTTATAACTCCCCGATTGCGGAAGTGGTTTTAATGATTTGAATACCTTTGCTCCCGGATTCCCAATGACTGAGACAATCGGTTTACTGTTAGGTGGTAAGGCTATATAAAAATTCTTTGCCGGAAGCGAAGGATATCCGGGTTGATTTATGGTATAGCCATCTTCAGCCTGCAAGACGCTATAATTCCCATCTTCGGAATCAATATCCCGGGCGGTGATATCTCCCGGACGATATTGAAATCTCACCCCATTATCATCCTTCTCGTAGAAAGCGATATTACCCTTATTAGGGTATATTGGCTTCGTCCCGATAGCTGATCTCGCGAAAGAGGAATTTAAGGGGGCTATAACAAGGAGAATTATAAAAAACAAAAATATCCGTCGCATAGCTTTTCCTAAGCATTAAATTTAAGAAACAAAAAAGCAACTCATCTATCGATTATCAAGGGCATTAATTAATATCGGAAAAAATAATTCGTTCTGTTCAAAACCCTTTAACTATTCGACGATATAAGTTCCTTTTTTTATAACCTTTGACCTTTAATTTTTGGATTGTTTTATTATTGTAAACCCTTTAACATACTATTTGTTCGGAAAATGTCAAGTCAAAATTAATATTTATTGCGAAAATTTTATTGGGAAAAGGAAGATAAAAGGTATCCCTCTATGGTCATATATGAGGGAAGGGGGACAGGCTCAATGCCTGCCCCTATAATTTTGATTATGATCAATCTCACTTACTCCAACAGAAGGGTAAAATAAGAATATTTTACTTCAGCAGTGTCATTCGTTTGGTGAAGACTTTATTGCCGGCGGTTAATTTGTAGAAGTAAATCCCGCTGGAATAATCGCCCGCATTCCAAACAACCGTATGCGTCCCAGCTTCAATATTGCCGTTGACCAGCGTAGCCACCTTCTGTCCCATTATGTTGTAAATCTCCAATGAGATATTGTCCGCTGTCGGAACATCGAAGCTTATAGAAGTTTGCGCATTGAACGGGTTGGGATAATTCCGCAGATTATTTGACTGTGGGAGCTGTTGGGCTATAGGATTATCAATCTCATTGTTCAAATTCCAACAGGCTAATTCCCAGCTATCGCTGTTCCCCTGTGTCGAATTAGTCACGGTGAACTCAAACCAAGTGGAATCGTAGATGAAATTGTTATAATCGCCGCAGTAAGCAATATATTTGTAAGTCCCCGCGGGAGCATAAATGGGGATATCCTGAGTTACAGCACCCGATAAGTTTTGATAGGGATCGAGACTGATATTGTTCATTTGCATTATGGGACCATACAATCCGATGCCCGGAACATCGAGCATAATCCAGATATCCACCCCTCGTATCTGTTCGGTATTGTTAGTTAGATAACCGGTGTATGTAAATGAGCCACCCGGAGGGACGACTACCGGCGGATTATTCGGAGCCATATCGATGGATACCGCTTCTTCAATTGATTCCTGACTGAATTTCAGCAAATACAGGTCACCATCAGCATCTCCATAAGAGTTCGATTCCCCGACGACAGCATAATTCCCATCATTTGTGGGAATGATGCAGGCTCCGTGTTCATCCTCATTTCCGCCCAAAAACCAAGCCCAAAGCAGGTTTCCGACAGAATTCGTCTTTATCAGGAAAAGATCATAACTCCCCCAACCCCCAGTGCCAGCTTCACCTGTCAAAATGAATCCGCCATCATCAGCTTCCGTAACCGACCAACTGCATTCATCCCCATAGTCATAGAAATTATATTGTCTTGTCCAGAGGATATTACCATCCGCATCCGTTTTGAGAAGTAATGCGTCGCCTGAATACCAGTGTCCGGATCTACCGGAGACGATAAACCCGCCATCGGAGGTTTCATGCACGCAAAACCCTTCATCATCCGCAGTTCCACTGGGTGAATCATAAGTAACGCTCCAAATCTGATTTCCCGATGGATCAACTTTTGATAGATAAACATCATAGTCAGAATTGACATCCCGGGTTACATCACCGCTTATAATATAATTCCCATCGCTGGTCGTATCGATATAATATCCATCGTTGTAAGAGGAACCCGCAATGGTCCTTTCCCATAACAGGTCACCATCAGGGGATACTTTTATTAAATAAATCTTGACCCCTCCATAATAATTCGTTGACCCGACAATAAGATAACCGCTTCCATCGGGAGCGGCAACTACGGAATAAGCATCATCATAACCCGAAGTCCCGTAAGTATTAGACCATATTTCAGAGCCATCAGCCGCCATTTTAACAACATATATGTCATAATCTCCCGCACCGAACGATTTGGTCCTCCCTACGATAACGAAAGCACCACCCCCAACATTTTTAATATCTTCTGGTTCCTCGAAATCGCTTCCGCCGAAAGTTTCATACCAGAGTTCATTGCCGTTTTCATCTGTGGCAACCACATAGAAGTCCGCTTGTCCGGCACCATAAGACCATGTCCTGCCCACGGCGATATACCCACCATTATCAGTCTGGCACACCGAATTACCGCTTTCATTATCCGGCCCGCCGTATGTGTTTGACCAGAATAGCTCCTGCCCGAAACTGAACGAAAAGGAAAAAAGCATAAATAAAATACTGATAACAAAAGCTTTTTTCATAATCACCTCTCCGAATTTATGTTTAGGAATGAACATCCGATATAAAAAGGCATAATTAATCAAATAAAAAAGAACAAATAACCGAAGATTTCGGCGGCTTTTAATAATCGACCATAGCTCGCCAATGTTATTCAATAACTAATATATCACAAAAATCATTATTTGTCAAGTTTGGAAGACCCAACGGTACTAATTACCACAAGATGCTTTCCATATTTGTCATCGGCGGTTTTATAATTAATTTAATTTGGAACAAATTACAACTTTTACGGTTAAAAAATATCAAATTGCGAATAATTATTATTTGCGATTTAGGCTTTGTTTTTATATAAGAAGCTTTGATATATCTTATAAAAAGCTAATTAGCCTAAAGAACAATAAAATAATTAAAATAAGTGGTGATTAAATATGCCGATATATGAATATAAATGTGAGAAATGCGGAAACATTTTTGAGGAGTTGAGAGGGTTAAGCCATCGGGACGACCCCGTTGAATGTCCCGATTGCCATTCCGAAGCTAAAAGGATTGTTTCTCAATGCGCCGCTTCCATCGGAGGTTCCTATTCCACGGTGGGTTCAAGTTGCGGGAGTGGAGGTTTCTCGTGAGGCGTATAAAATTGGATGGTCATCCAGCTGTTTAACCACAGATATTTTTAAGAAGGATAATATGAATAAGTTTAAACTAATTATTTTAGCAGCAGTATTTGTGCTATCGGCTTTCCTAATAATCGGATGCGGCAGCGATAGTAAAAACGAAGTAAATCGTCATACATCGACAAATACTTCAAATAAGGCGTCTCAGTTTTCCCGCACGAGAGATCAGGAAAACTCACTTGTACATTGGTATGAATTTAATGAGGGTTATGCTGAAGCGAAGTCAACAGGAAAACCTATGGCTGTTTTCTACGAAACCAAATGGTGTACTTGGTGCAAAAAACTAAAATCCACTACTTTGTCCGATCCGACTGTCGCTCAAATGCTCAATGATTATTTCATCCCTATAAGGGTGGATGGCGAAGGGAACGGCCATATAAAATTTCGGGGTATGGAGCTTACGGAGAGGGATTTCACCCGAAGCGTGAATGTGCGGGGCTACCCAACAACGATATTTTTTGATGCTAAGGGGAATGAAATAACGAGACGGCCCGGCTATCTCCCTCCGCAGTATTTCATCCTCTTTCTGGATTATATCAATGACGGGTCCTATAAAAATCAATCGTTTGAGGCATATGCCCAAAAACGATTGAATAATAGAGGATAGATCTATTCGCTGATTGTCAAGTTTATCCGCAACTAATTAAGATGGGGAACGAAGCTGTTGCTCGGTGTGTTTACACGGGAAGGTCCGCTCCAATTTTCGGTTTGATTCTATTAGTAGTAATATGCACTTGGGCTAAGACTCAAAAGCGGGTAGAAAATTTTTTGTCCGCAGATTTAATAATGTTTTATATAAATGATATTTCCAATTATCGGCTCTCCCCATTATACCCCCACCCACCAAATTGAACCCCCTGACCCGATTTATTTATATCCCCCCATTAACCTCTCGATTTTGTTGATATGCCCCTGTTCGAATTTCGATAAGAAAATATAAGTATCTTTGCCTTTCGGATCCTTCACTTTTTCCGCTAAAACAGCATAAAAATCCCGAGCCTGTTTTTCCAAAATCAAAGCTATTTCCAAAACCCTTAACGGCGTAGTAGCCTCAGAAAGCTCATCGATTAACTCGTTGTGAATCTCCGCCATATTCTCATCGATATCCGGCAATCCTTCCTTTTTGAGGATGTCGTTATAAGTATTCCACATTTCGGAGCGGACAAGGCAATCGTATTGCCCCTCTAAAATTCGGGAATGATCCTTTTCGTCCGAAGCAAGCTTCGTTAGCATATCCCGCAACTCTTCATCCTTTACAAACCCCAATCCCTTTTTATAAAACAGATAAGCCGCCAATTCCTGCTGGATCCCCTTTTTGAGTCCTTCCAAAACTGCTTTTTCCACTGCGCACATAAAAGCTCCTTATTTCCCATATTTTTTTGCCAATTTAATATTAACGATATCTCCTGTCAATTACCCATCAAAACAAAATTTGTAATGCTTCCTCAAAAGGTTGTTTAAGAAAAACGTTTAATCATCTCAATATCAAGACCTTTTCCGTCTCTTTTATCCCTCCGGCTACAATGTTAATTAAATAAACTCCGGAAGGGAGTTTTTTATTATTAACAGTCTTACCGTTCCAGAGTATTGAGTGGTATCCGGCGGATTGGTTTTGATTTATTAGAGTCACCGCAAGCCTGCCTAGAATATCATAAATATTTATTGAGACTTCAGCAGGATTCGGCAGGGTATATGAAATTAATGTGGATGGGTTCGATGGGTTTGGATGGATATTTACATTTAAATTGCCTTCAGGTTTTACGGACGCATCAGGCTCTCGAACCTCCGAAAGATAAGGGGTTTTCTCAAAATACACATCGTGATCCGAGGGGTAATTAACTGCGTGCGCCCAGACCAAATAAATATTATTCGACCGAATAAAAAAATGGGGTTGGGTGTTGTTTACATTATCAAAAGTTATTTGTTCCTCGTTGCCCCAGTTTACGGCATCATAAGATATTCGGCGGTATAAATTATATGATGGCGTTTCATACTTGGCATAATAAATAATATAAGCGCCATCGGGAGCCTCGTTTGGAAATGGGTCATGGGAGTTTTTATTATCGGTCAGCCGAATCTCCTCATCCCAATTTACCCTATCCGTCGAGGTTCGGACGAAAACATCATAATCGTATTGTCCGGAATCGGAACGGCGGTGATAAGTATAAAGATAAGTTCCGTTGGAATGTTTCATTACCCTTGCCCTGAAACCCGATGAGTAAACCATCGTTCTAAGCGTATCCCACTGGCCGCCATAAGGTTTATGAGAAATAAAAACTCCAAGCCCGGAAACAACATAGCTCATTGTAAGCGAGCTGTCCCCCTCCATAATTACCGTTGGGTCGTAGTAATTGTATGATGATTCCCATCCCAATTCAATCATTCCTTTCTTAACCCAATTCGAGCCGTCCATAGAATAAGCGGAATATATCCGATAATTCCCGGTTTCATTGGAAGCATACCATAGCTTAATCGTGTCGCCGGGCATTTGGATAAAGCATAATGTAGCCTGATCGGCCGAATCGGCTATCGCAACAGTAGGAGTGCTCCAGGAGTTGCCGTCGTCTACGGAAAAAGTGGAATACAAATCCCCCGACTGCCAATCGGGATTTCTATCGAAAACTATCATTAACCTTCCATCCGATAATGCGGAGATCCATGATTCATAGTCATTGTCCGGACCGCCGGAGACAACAATAGGATCAGCCGAAACAACTACAAATAAAAATAAAACAAACAACAATAAAGAAAAAAGGTGAATTAGTGTTTTCATATCCCCCTCGCTTTTAAGGGCCTATACTTCCCCGAATACCTGCGCAAGCTCAAAAAGTTTTTCTTGATAATCGTACTTTTTGGCGAAAACCTTATTAAATTCGGTTAATTGGATACGGTTATTCACAAGCCCTGCCATTTTACCTCCTTCACCCTCGATTAATCTTTCCACTGCCGCGCTCCCTAATCTTGTTGCCAGCAACCTGTCGAAACAAGTTGGTGAGCCTCCTCGCTGCAGGTGTCCCAGTGTTGTTATCCGAGTTGAAATCCCTTCCATATCCTTAAGTTTCTTCGATACCTGAAAGGCGGTGGAGGCGCCTTCGGCAACTATTATAAGGGCATTGGTTTTCCCCCTCTGGTAGCCATCCTTTATTATATTTACAATATTTTCGTAATCAGGAACGATCTCCGGCACGATGCAGGCTTCCGCTCCCGTTACCACCGAGGAAACCATCGCCAAATAACCCGAGTTACGCCCCATCACTTCAACTATGAAAGTGCGCCTTAAGGATGATGCGGTATCCTTAATCTTATCGACAACCTCCATAATATTATTCAAGGCGGTATCGACACCGATAGCCATATCCGTATAAGCTATATCATTATCGATCGTTGCTGGAATGCCGATTGTTTTTACCCCCATATCCGATAACGCCTGAGCGCCATGCAGAGAGCCATCCCCCCCTATAATAACCATCCCCTCGATATTATGTTTTTCTATATTCGACAGCGCTTGCTTTTGCCCTTCCGCCGTCCGAAAATCCTCGCTACGCGAGGTCAGCAGAATCGTTCCCCCACGCTGTATTATTCCACCGACATCGGGAATATGTATCTCGAAACTGTTATCATCGATTAAACCGCTAAATCCCTGTCGGAAAGCTATGACATCGATATTGTTTTTATAAGCTTCATGGACTACGGCTCGCAGGGAAGCGTTCATTCCCGGCGAATCTCCTCCTGATGTTAATACTCCAATTCTTCTCAAATTTTATTCCTCTTCGAATGCAGGTTATCTTTTAATTATATCGGATTTTTGTTCCATAAAAACAGTTCTCTAATCAATAATAAATTCCTCCCCCGCAGGTCAAGTAAATTAGTTATTATCCTTTTATGTTTGCCAAGGGTCGCAGCCGTAAAACTGTTTTCGAAATTCCCAATTTATTCACCGCATCGACAACTTCATCAATATCCTTATAGGCGAAACCGGCCTCTTCCGCCAACCCGGAAAACGAGGCAGCCCTGACAGTAATACCATCCTGTGCCATCTGCTTCAATAAATCCTTTCCCCTAATCTTCTTTTTCGCT
>JALSTH010000117.1 GCA_026983835.1 Candidatus Zixiibacteriota bacterium
CGGCACCGTGAACGGTGGAATTAAAACTGATTTCCTCCGCGCTGTCGGTACCCACCAATAAATAGGAATCCGTCTGCATCGATCCCCCGACCAATACCGGCTGGCCAATTCCCTTATAGCGCGATGGGAGCAAATTCGATGATCCCCCTAAACTTCTTGTGGAACCTTTGCGGTGAACCAACAATTTCACCCGTTTTCCACCTACATTAAAATTCTCTATCTTGGCTATATTATGGGCGACATCATAAACCAAACTCATCCCCAATTCCTCAGGAGATTTATTGAATATCCGGGAAAATCCCTCCCTTATGCGATGGGTGATTACCTGCCTGTTTACAAAGGCGGCATTAGCCGCGCAGGACATCGCCGAGAAATAATCCTGACCTTCCGGCGAATCGAAAGGTGCGCAAGCTAACTCCCTATCACCAGTTTCGAGGTGATATTTCCTCATCGCCCGAGTAAACTCCACCAAGTAATCGGTGGCTACCTGATGCCCGAACCCCCTCGAACCGCAATGGACCATAATTGCAATTTGATTTTCCTTATCAAAACCGAATTGTAAAGCGGTTTTTTTATCATAAATATCTTCGGGGGCTACTTTTTGAATTTCAAGGTAATGATTCCCCGAACCCAATGTACCGATCTGCTCGATACCGCGTTTGAAGGCTTTATCGCTTATTTTACTTGGATCGGCTCCCTTTATACATCCGCCATCTTCTATATTTTCAATATCGCTTTCCGTTGCATACCCCTTTCTCAGACACCAAGACGCCCCCTCGACCATCATTTGCTCAAACTCCCCTTTTGATAGTTTCGCGATACCCTTTTTACCGACTCCCGCCGGGACTATACGGAAAAGGAGGTCAAGCAATTCCTTAATTTTAGGCTTGATTTCCTCTTCGGTAAGGTTTGTCCTGATTAGCCGAACCCCGCAATTTATATCGAAACCGATACCGCCCGGCGATATGACCCCATCGCCCAAATCGAAGGCGGCAACACCGCCAATCGGAAATCCATATCCCGAATGACCATCGGGCATACAATAAGCGTATTTCACTATTCCGGGTAAGCGAGCGACATTGGTTATCTGCTCGAATACTCCCTGATCCATCGAATTGACAATCGATTCCGAACCATAAATACGCGCCGGCACACGCATCCCCGATTTCTCGGTTGGCGGTATCTCATATATCAACGGCGATATCTTCTCAAGCCTCATTTTGTCGCTCCTTCATCTTCCTATAAATCCACTATAACCATAGCATAATATCCATCTTCCGTTTGTTTAACCTTAAAGCGATGGAAAGTAATCGCTTTTACATCTATATTCGGTGGATTCTTAAGCTCATCGATTTCCATCCCGAATATGTCGCTCGCTAAATAAAATTTCCCTTTTATATTAACTGCGAATTTGGAGAAAATCATTCGTTCGGTGTCTTTAAGGTATAAAAGCTCGCTCAAATATAAATACAAAAGCTCATCCAACGAATCCGATTCTAATTTTAGCGATAATTTCCGATTTGGGAATACATCCTTAATATCGGCAATTATATTGAACATAGCTTCGGCGGATAAAACAAATAAATCCTCAAGCTTCTCGGCGGAAACCTCGAAAGCCGCATCGGAAGGAGCAATATCGTCAATATAACGATAGCTGTTGGGCTTCGGTAAATCCATTTTCATTTACTTCATCTAATATGAGCCGGCGTGCCTGCCGACAATTAAAGAAAAAACCTCTTTGGCGCCAGAACCTTTTAAGACTTTGGAACATTCGTAAAGCGTTGCGCCGGTCGTTACCACATCGTCTAAAAGCAGAATTTTGCACCTCTTTACAGCCTCCTCATCAATAACCTTAAAGGCTCCCTTGACATTTTTAAGTCGCTGTTTGTAATTCAAATGTGTCTGCGACTTCGTATTTCTTATACGCTTCAAAGCGGAATCGTTTATAGGAATTTCGGTTAACTCCGCAAAACGGTGGGCGAATACCTCCGCTTGATTGTATCCCCGCGATAATTCTTTCTTCCTATGCAAAGGAACCGGGATTATCAAATCTATTTTCGGCAGGACAGGATGTTCCTTAAACAGTTGATATCCCCATTCCGCAAATTCAATCCCGATTTCATATCTTTGATGATATTTGAAAGCGTGAATATAGCTGAGCAGTGCCGAATTCAATTCGCTCAAAGCGTACAATTTTCCCGGACTTCTTCTATTTTGACATTTGGGGCATTTATCCAAAATCTCGCTGTATGACGACCGACAAACCGGGCAGAACGGATTCTCCGAATTAGATGAGGTAAAAATCGTCTTTCGACAATCGTTGCAAACAATTTTAGAGCCGCTTGGCAGAGAACAGCCGCATATAATGCAGCTCGGAGGGAATAGGAAACATTTTATATCCTCCAAAGCCCCATTTAGGAACTTTTTCAATTCATTGGGATGATGCTCTTCGGCGGTACCTTGAATTTCCATCAATAAGCCATTATCAATATTAATTAACCGTAATTAATTATAACCCTTTCGCGATTATTTCGCCATAAATTTTCGTTATGCTCCCCATATCCATTTATTCCGGTAAAGTTAAAGTTTCCCGGTGGTAATTATCAAGGATTCAATTCCACTGCCGATAAAATAAGGGAGAAGTAACTTTTAATGGGAATTATAATAAAATGCCGAAAATAATCCATACATCCGACCTTCATCTCGGTATGCGGTTTTCCGGGATGGGGCGTGCCGGTAATAGATTGAGGGGGTTTCTGAGGGATGCTTTTGCTTCGATATGCGATTTAACCCTTGAGAGTAACGCCGATTGTCTCATCATAGCCGGGGATTTGTTCGACTCCAAAATGGTTTCGCAATCGACTTATGATTTTGTTATCGACAATATAAAACGGTTGGGGGATATTCCGGTGATAATAATCCCGGGTAGAAATGATACCGCCGATGAAATTTTGATTTGGGATAATTTCCTCTCGAACGATATTCCCCATAATTTACACCTAATCTCAAACGAGGACCAAAATCCACTGGTAATATCAAGTATAGAAACCGCCTTTTGGGCGAAACCCAACTTTAGCGGTAATCGGGCCGTTTCGCCTCTGCCGAAATTGTTGAATCGTTCGGCGGCGAAATATAATATCGCCATCGCAAATGGTAAACTAATGCAGACCGAAGAAGATAGCGGGGATAACGCATTCCACCCGATTAATCCCAAAATGTTGGAGAAAAGCGATTTCAATTATATCGCTTTGGGGGGAAACTATTCGTATTGGGAGATTCCCGAATACAATGCTTATTGCCCGGGTTCGCCGGAGAGGAATTGTTTCGGGGAGGATGATTGCGGATATGTATTGATCGTCGATGTAAACGATAACGGGGTCGAAGTTGAAAAGGTCAAAATCGGGAAAACCAATTGGTATGACATAACCCTGAATACCGAAATAATGCGCTCCCCCGGTGATATACTAAAAGAATTGGAATCCTACTCCGGAGATAACAATCTAATCCGTTGCAGGATAGAGGGATTGCAACTGCCGGGGATGAATTTCGATACCGAACTTTTGGAAAAAGAATTGGAGGACAACATCTGTTTCGTGCAGGTATCGGACCATACCTCGCCGGAAAAGATAGACAAATTGATACAAACCTTCCCGCCGTCCACGATTACGGGACAATTTGCCGCGGCTATCAAGGAACAGATGGAGGATGCTTCCCCGGAAATGCAGGAGATATTGGAGGAATCGTTGAAATTGGGATGCCGTTTGATGGCTGGGGGGAAGTTGGAGCTATAATTATGAGGATAGAGAAATTAAATATAAAGAACTTCGGCAAATTTTCCGAGAAAGCAACCTCTTTCAGCCCGGGAATTAATATCATCAAAGGCGCCAACGAAGCCGGCAAATCGACATTGGTCGAAGCTATCTCGACCGGGCTTTTCGATGATGTTAAAATGCCCGATAAATCGCTGAAGGAAAAATTCAAATGGGGGGAAGGCGGCGCCTCTGTCCAATTAGAGGTTTCCGACGGGGAAAAGAAATTCAACCTCAACAAAGACTTCTTCGCCGGGGTTCAAACCCTCCGAAGTCCTCGGTCGAAGGAAGGTGTGGAGTCCTCGGATGGGTGGATGAAATTCCTCGAAGACAAACTCGGGATTACCGACAAGGGGCTATTCCACTCAACAGCCTGCATTCGACAGGACGAGATGGATAGGATATCCTCCTCCCCGGAAACGATGCGGGATAAATTGGAAAGCATTATCACCGGCGCCAAAGAGGAAACGGTTGCCGGCGAGGTTATAGAGCAACTCAGCGAACGGATTGAACAGATAAAAGGTTCCGATACTGCATCGGGGATTCTTCGGCATTTGGAGGAAGAAGCGGAAGATTTGAAGTATGAAATAGGGAAGCTGACCCGTGAATTGGAAGTGATGGAGGGCAAACGCAAGGAGTTTATCGAACTCAGCTCCCGTCATAAATCAACCGCCGCCGAATATGAGGAAAAGCAAAAACTATTGGAGAGATGGGAAACCGCAGCGACTATCTCCCGCAAAAAATCAGAGCTACAATCCAAGTATGATGAGCTTAAAGGGCGAATCGATGAGCTGAGTAAATCTCAGGGAAAAGTTATCGATTTCCGCAAACAGATAGCCGATAAACCGGAAATCAATAAATCGGATATCGATACTGTGGATGAATTGGAAGTAAGGATTAGATACCTCGGCGGTAAGCGCTCCGATTCCGAAAACGACAGGAAAATCCTCGAGCAAAGCCTTGAGGAAGGCGGCGGCACAGGTTTACTGTTTTTTCTAAATGTCTTGAATTTCATTATGATATTTGTTTGTGCGGCGGCGGGATTTATGTATCAGCCGATTATCGCCGCCGGGTCCGGGCTTTTTGTTCTAACGCAAATTGTTTTAATAATCCTGCTTTGGCGCCGATCCGCCGAGAGGACCGCTCTTAACAGCCAGATAAGGTTTGTGGAAAGGCGTTTGGAGGAAGTCAGAGCGGAAATCATCTCCGCCAAAGAAACCACAAATAAAATACTCAGAAAATATAAGCTCAAAAACACTTCCGATTTACGGAGCATATTTAGTTTTGTCGATGAGATTCAAAAGAACATCGACGAAGAAGCAGCCCGTTATGAGAGATTGCTTGACGGGGGGAGCCTTAAATCGCTTCAGGATAAATTGAAAAGTATCGGTGCGGAGATTGACGATTTAACCGCCCAATCCGAAAAATTGGGGACCATCCTCCCCGATGCCGCCTCTTTCGAGAAATTGAGAATGGAAGTCGAGCAGCTGAATGCCGAGAACATAAAACTTAAGGAAAAGACGAATGCCTTAAAGCAACAGTTGGAGCTGTTCGAGAACGGCGGCGAGAACTTAATCGCCTTTAAGGAACGGCTGGAATACAATCTTGTTATGTACCAGCGTTATAGTCGCCGATTGAAGGTTTATCAAGTTACGGCGAGTTTTATCGAAAAGGCACGGCGGGACATCCTCAAAGCCACTGCGGAAACATTGGAGGATAAAGTCGGTAAATATTTGTCGAGGATAACTGCGGGGAAATATGGCAGAGTAAGGTTCGACCGCTCGAATCTCGATTTTTCAGTCTTTTCAACCGAGAAGCAGGATTGGATAAACTCCAAGGATAATCTTTCCCGCGGCTTGATAGACCAGATTTATTTCTGCGCCCGTTTGGTGCTGATCGATTTAATCGCCGAAGAGAACAAACCGTTTATCATCCTCGATGACCCCTTCGTCCATTTCGACCCGGAAAGGGCGTTGCGCGCAATCGAGATATTAAAGGATATCTCCGCCGATTACCAGATACTGCTGTTCACCAACAGCGGCCTTTACGACCACAGCGCCGATAATATAATCCAGTTATAGATTTTACGGTCGGCTTTATATTCCGTATCCCCGATTATAAAAGCTTTAATCAATATCTATGGAAACGCCGCTTCAAACCCATAGCGGTGAAAATCGCGAAAAGATAAAGTATAATCGTATTCAGCACTGAAAATATCTTGGCGAATGTATTCCCCGCCGGCTGAACAGCCTCAAATTTAAAAGGGATATATGATTGTGGAATTAAGCGGAAAAATGTATAAGGAAGAGAATAATGCCAATAATTGGAAAGAAAGCCGTCTTTCATAGGAATATCTGTTTGCAATCCCGCCCCTAAATTCAGTAAGGGAAAGATAATGACCAAAAAGGCTAATAACCATAAAAAGCTCCAAAGCGGTTTTTCCCCATAACCGGCGAATATTTTATAGAGGCGATATAGCATTGCCCTGCCGAACAAATTTCCAAAAAACGCTTTTATCTTTCCTTCTTTTTTAAGTTCGGCTTGCCGGTTTTTCTTCTTCATCTCGAATTCATTGAAATAAAATGCCCCCGATTGATCGAAATCTTTTGTATTGTCCAAAGCGGTTTTCATCCGGCGGTAAAGGGAGGCTATTTCTCCCCAGCTTTCCAAATCTTTTAAGTAATAATAGTCTTTAACTTTTTTTAGCTTAGTCATTTTATTATCCAAATGGGGGAATATCAACTCTTCGAAGATTATATTTTCTCTTTTGAAAAGAATAATTTTGGACGCTTCATATTTATTGGATACAAAGCGGGCTTGATCGAAAGAGCTTTTGTAAAATGAAAACAGGGAAAGGTTGTTATTGGCGAAATAAACATCCTTTAGATTGCAGTAGCGAAATATTAAAACCGGCTTTTCTGTAATTCCGGGATTCTCAAATTTTTTATTTAACTTTATCCCTTCGAAATGGGTGTTGAAAGGGGAAAAAGTAGCGTGATCGAAAATAATCCTAATCGGTTTTGTTTTTTTATCACTATTTTTTTTAAGCTCAAAATTAATATCTCTTAATCTGAAAATCGTCCTTTCCTTAACTAAAATATTAGTAAAATACATATCTCCTGAAATTATGGTTTTAATAAATCGGGTATCGCCTGAGAATGTAGCTCTCAAGAATTTTGCCTCCCCGGAGAATGTAGCTCCGCTAAAATCCGCAACCTCGGAGAATGTGGCTCCAGTGAAATCAGCATTTGTAGAGAATGTGGCTCTGAAAAAATCCGCCTCCTCGGAGAATGTGGCTCCGCTGAAATCCGCCCACAAAGAGAATGTGGCTTCGCCGAAACTCGCCTTTTTGGAGAATTTGGCTCCCATGAAAACCGCTATATAGAATGTGGCTCTATTAAAATTAGCAACCTCCGAGAATGTGGCTCCGTTGAAAGCCGCCCATTTGGAGAATTTGGCTCCCATGAAAACCGCTACGGAGAATTTGGCTATTCTAAAATCCGCCCGCACGGAGAATTTGGCTCCGTTGAAATTAGCTATGGAGAATCTGGCTCTGATGAAATTCGCCTCCTTGGAGAATGTTGCTTCCCTGAAATCCGCTTCCCATAGGAACTTGGCTTCGCTGAAATCCGCCTTTTGGGAGAATGTGGCTTCCCTGAATAAAGCCCACCCGGAGAATTTGGCTCCGCCGAAATCGGCAACCTCGGAGAATGTGGCTCTGCTGAAATTCGCCTCTCCGGAGAATGTGGCTTCGCTAAAGTCGGCCGCTTTATCGAATTCCCTTCCCGAAAAACTGATTTTGCCCGGAAATACAAATCCCCTGAAATTATAATCTTTCTTTTTCAGCTTTTCATTTATTATAAGCAGATTGAAATCCTCAACCGAGATTCCCTTTTCTTCCTTCGGGGCGTGGAAGATGCAGTATTTACTGTCGGGGTAATGGGGATTTATCGGTTCATTACACCCTTCATATTCGCATATTTTTTGATTCTTTTCTTCAATCATAATGGATATTTCTCCCAATTATATCTGGGGATCGATCGCTCCCCCATTGGCTTAATATAATGAGCAAAAAGGTGCTCCCGCAAGCGTCGTCTCAATTAAATTCCAAATTAAAATAATGATATTGTAATATTTTGGCTTTCCTTGTCCTGTTTTTTAATATTATTGGGTTCAAAATTTAATATAAAAGCTTCTATCATAGGATTTCTGTTTCTTTCCTTCCCTCCAATATGGTAGAAATGGTTTCGCGTAATTACATTGAACTCTTTCCATAATTTATTTATATATTCATTTTCTCGATACTTATTTTTGTACCAAGTAGAAAGAATAAACTTGCCTTTAAAATTTGAAAGCAAATTGTATAAATCATATTCATCCTTTTCTGTCCAAATATCAAAATAGTTTGTATTTCTTCCTATATACGGTGGATCGCAATATATAACATCATCTGGAGTAGCCTCTGAAATGGTTTTTCTGAAATCCCGTGCGATAAATATCCAATCATATTGTCCTATACATACTTCAACATATTTTACCTGATTAAATATTTTTGTTATATATGCTTTTCTAAATCTATCTGGTTTTCGCCCGAAAGGTGTATTAAACTTCCCCCCTCCGTTGAATCTTACAAGGCCATTAAAACAGGATCTGTTAAGGAAAAGAAAATCTAATGGGTTGCCATATTTATTAAACCTATTTCTTATATTATAATAATATGGCTCTCCTTGCTCAAGTAATTTTTTCCCTTCTTCTTCGAGAAAAATTTTTACTTTCTGAGCGGTAATTTCCCCATTATTAATTCCATTATAAAAGTTGATTATGTGAGGATTCTTATCGGCGAAAATAGCTATTTTGGGTCTTAGATTAAAACCAACGACTCCAGATCCCATAAAAGGTTCAATCCATTTCCCGGTTATCTCAAAATCGATTTGTTCCAAAATACACTCAACCAATTTTGTTTTTATACCTTGTGTTTTTATAGGAGGAACATATGTTCTTCGGGCCATAATGCTTATCTCTTTTTTAATTTACAAGGGTCTTTCCCTCTATATTTCAAAAATTCATTTAGGGATGTAATCTTTTTATCTTTTCCATTTTTATCCTCAATAGTAATCTTTCCATAGTTCTTCCAATAGTCATTAAACCATTTCTCCCCTCTTTTTCCAAAACATTCCCAAAATATTCCTCTACCCTCTAATAATTTCCCGATATTTTTCACACTTCCGATATTTGCCGTATTTCCGCTCCCGCTCTTATCACCTGCAATTCGCCATTTTTCCTGCGCGAAGAAAACAAAATTCTTAATAACAGAAGGAACACATTCTAATCCATTTAATGGGTATATTTTTGTTTCATCGATCTTCGAGACATGGTTCCTTTCATATAAAATTCCCAGAACATAATGAGCTATGTATTTATCATAAGGATATTGAATATTTTTATTACTTCGTCTATTGGTAAAATAATTTCCATGCGAACCGAGGGTAAAACCATTACATTCCGATGGCTTATTGTCTTTATATTTACTTATATATGTTGTCTTTAGATCAACAGCAAATTTTATTTCATTGTTCTTTTTGGAAATAAATGTTATATCTGGATACCAATTCTGTTTATCAGCAAATTCCATTATATATCCGTGCTTTTCGCTAAATTCTAAAAATTTGGGAAACAGGTGAATTTCTATAATCTTTGATACTATTTTTGTATCGCTGGTTATGGCATATATATTCTTAAAAACATCAATAAATCCCTTTATTACCCATTGATTGTTTTTCGTAGAAGTATAGTTATGCAATTCTTTCGCAAGTGATTGAAGTTGATCCAGGAATTTCTTCTTAAGCTTAGTTTTTTTCTTCCTATTTATTTTCATTATCCTTATTTCCCTATTTCAATTATATTTGAAATTTTAGATTTCTTCAAGGCAACGATAGGTATTTCATTTAATTCGTTTTATATCCGCATTGCAGATATTCAAATCTCCGGATGTACCTATCACATCCCTCATATTCGCATATTTTTTGATTTTTTTCTTCAGCCATAGATACTATTCCCAATTATATCTGGGGATCGATCGCTCCCCCATTGGCTTAATATAATGAGCAAAAAGGTGTTCCCGCAAGTTTTTTTAAGTACTTTTATCGTATATAAATACTCGCCATCGCACGATATATGTCAAAGGTAAAAAATAGTTTGCCGATTCGATGGTTATTTGCTAAAATTGGTAGTTTGAGAATATGAAGATGAGGATTCAACTTTAAGGGAAAATCTATGGCACAGATAGTAGAATGCGTTCCGAACTTCAGCGAAGGCAGAAGATCGGAGGTTTTAGATAAAATAATCGAAGCAGCACTGACGGTCAAAGGCGTAACGCTTTTGGATCGGGAGATGGACGCCGACCACAACCGCGCGGTGGTAACATTTATCGGCGAACCGCAGGGGGTGAAAAAGGCGGCGTTTCTGGCGATAGAAAAAGCATCGGAGCTTATCGATATGGAAAAACATCACGGGGAGCATCCCCGTATGGGCGCCACCGATGTATGCCCCTTCGTGCCGGTTTCGGGGGTTAGTATGTCCGATTGCGTACAGTTGGCGGAGGAATTGGGAGCGGAAGTCGGGGAGAAGTTGGGCATCCCGGTTTACCTTTATGAGAAAGCGGCGCGCCGTCCGGACAGAGTCAATTTAGCCGATGTCCGCCGCGGGGAATACGAGGGGATAAAAGCCACCATCGAAACCGACGACAGCCGAATACCCGATTTCGGACCGCGCAAAATGCATCCCAAAGCCGGAGCTGTCGCTATCGGCGCCAGACCCTTTTTGGTGGCATATAATGTTTATCTGGACAGCAACAAGCTGACCATCGCCAAGAAAATCGCCAAAGCGGTGCGTTCGCGGAGCGGGGGGTTTGCTTTTTGCAAAGCGTTGGGATTCGAGATAAAGGAGCGTAATCAGGTTCAGGTCTCGATGAATTTAGTCGATCATACCAAAACCCCGATTTTCCGTGTTTTCGAGACTATCAAAAATGAAGCCGAGCGTTACGGCATCAATATCACCTCCAGCGAGGTAGTCGGTTTGACGCCTCTGAAGGCGATGGTGGATGTGGTCGATCATTATCTGCGTCTGGAGAATTTCGAGATAGGGCAGATTTTGGAATACAAACTGTTGAATCAAGCGACACCCGATAAGATAAGCCTTGATGATTTCTTAACCGAAGTGGCGTCATCCTCACCCGCACCAGGCGGTGGTTCGGTGGCGGCATTGGCGGGTTCGCTTGCGGGGGCGCTTTCCTCGATGGTCTGCCGTCTTACCGTGGGCAAGAAGAAATATAAAGATGTCAAGGATGAACTTGCCGAAGTATTGAAACGCACTGAAAAGCTCAGGGCGGAAGCATCGGCGTTGATAGTGAAGGATGCCGAAGCGTTCAATGAATATATGAAAGCCCGCAAACTCCCGAAAAACAGCGAGGAGGAAAAAGCCAAACGCAAAAAGGCGGTGGCTGAAGCGACCAAAGTCGCCGCTTCGGTTCCTTTGGAGACTATGCGGGTAGGAGTGGAGATATTGAAGTCAGCGGTTGTTGTTGCCGAAAAAGGGAATGTAAATTCCATCTCCGATGCCGGTGTTGCCGCTTTGATGGCGAAGGCTGCGGTGGATGGCGCTTCTTATAATGTAAGGATAAATTTAATCGGTTTTGAGGATAAAGATTTCGTTTCCCAAACGACGGCGAGTATGCTAAAATTACAAAAGGAAGCGGAAGAGCTTTCCGGACGGATTGCCGATATCGTCAACTCGAAGATTTCGCAATAATCGGCATTTTGATTTTTAGTTCGCAATGTACCAATTTAGATATCGAGGTAATCGATGATGTACTATAAAAGCCGAATAAAAGGGATAGTTTTGCTGCTGCTTTCTTCTTTTGTGATGCTCACGGCCAATGGCTATGCCGGAGAACAAAACCTTACGGAACATTTTTGGCATCAGGCGGCGAATTGTTTATCACCCGGGATGTTTCCCGACAGCAGTATTTATCAGGAGACCGGCGTGGGATATTGCGGCACACCATATATGTTGCTGCTTGCCAACAAGGATATCGAAGCTCCGGCCTATATGGATCCTTTGGCGCAAAGGCCTTCTTTGAGTTTTTCCTATGATACGCCTCAGGGGAATTTCAAAATTCATTACGATACCAGCGGCACGAATGCGGTATTGAATCCGGGAGTGGATGTCGATCCCGCCGATGGTGTCCCCGATTATGTCAATTTCGTAGGGGATATCTGCGAGCATTGCTGGGCATACGAAATTGACACAATGGGTTATACAACTCCGCCCTCGGATAGCTTTTATGCCGGAGGAGGGGATGGCAGATACGATTTTTATTTAGTTGATTTGGGCGGCGGATTGTTCGGACAAACCGTCCCGGACAGCGTTTACGATTATCCGAAATATACCAGCTTTATAGAATTGGATAACGATTATTCCTGGTATTTGGGCGGTTATCAGGCCGCTATCGAGGTTACCACAGCCCACGAGTTTTTCCATTCGATACAGATGGGATACGATGCCACCGAATATCCCAACTCCTATCCGTATTCGACCTGGTGGTTTGAATGCACCGCGGTTTGGATGGAGGAGCAGGTTTACGACGAGGTCAACGATTATCTCAATTATCTGCCATACTTTTATAATTATCCCGCAAGGGGTTTGACCGCCAGCGGTTCGGATAATGCTCTGGCGCTGCATAAATACGCCAGCTGCGTTTGGCCTCTTTATCTCTCGGAGAGGTTTGATCAGCAAATAATCAAGGGTATGTGGGAGCAATGCGGCGAGAGTCCGGGATATAATGTTATAAATGCAATGGATTTGGTTTTAACTAACCCGATTTATGGTTCAAATCTGGATAGGGCATTCGGCGAATTCGCCACTTGGAATTATTTCACCGGTTCGCGGGCGGATACAATCCATCAGGGGGTTACATTTTCGGAAGCGGCAAGATACCCGTTGATTCCGGATAGCTTGATTAAATTTTTCTATACATACCCGGACACGGTCCTTGCGGGCAATGAGTTTCCATCACCTCCGGAGTTTTTGGCGGCTAACTATATCGATTTCAAAGTCATAGCCGATTCGATTGGCGGGGTGTGGGTCGGTTTTAACGGTGATGACAGGGTGGTTTGGGAGATTCCGCTGATGGGAGTAAATCCATTTTCCACCGTTAATCCGCCAACGATAAATTATATTGAATTGGATACCGACGGGGTGGGTGCGGATACAATGTGGGGTTGGACAAAATATACCGATGTGCTATTTATCCCTTGTGCCGTTGGCACTCACGATTATACATTCGATCCCACATATTCCTATGTAGTCCAATATGATAGCTCGCTTGGCGGCGAAGAACCAACTCCCGAAACGAATAAGATATATGGTAATTTTCCGAACCCATTGGACTTCAATAAGGGGGAAAGCGGCACCTATTTCAAGTTCGAGCTGATTAAATCGGCAAGACCGATAATTAAAATATACAACACAGCCGGCGATTTGGTTCGGGAATTGGAACCCCAATCATCAGGGAAACTCCCTCCCGGGATATATGAGCGTCAGCTCTATTGGGATGGGCGCAATGACAGAGGCGCGTTGGTGGCCGGGGGCGTTTATATATATCATTTCTACACCGACGATGTCTCGCAAATTAAAAAACTATTGGTTATCAGGTAAGGTCTTTGTATGACAGCCGCTTACAGAGAAAGCCTCTTTTACGGCTTATAATCGCCGGGTTGTTTGCCGCTTTGGCGGTGGCACTAAATTATGCGCTCATAGCGATCCCCCAAGTCAAGCTGTTTAACCTTATTATCTTCGTCGCCGGGTATTTTGGGGGAATTTATTCGGGGGTATTGGCAGGGGGAATTGCTGCTGCGGTCTATAGTATTATCAATCCTTACAATATGGGAATCTTCCCACCCCTGCCTCTGTTGTTATCCCAAATATTCTGTATGGGCATAATCGGAGCATCAGGCGGTTTTTCCCGTAGATTAAATTTTTTATCGGGGGGAAAAGCGATTCAAATTCTTAAAGCGGCAACAATCGGGCTTGTATTATCGGCTTTCTATAATATTGTCGTTACCGCTTCGGGAGCATATCTTTTCGGCACATTTAAGGAAGCATTTATTTTAGCCATACCCGCTATGCTGTTGAATATAGCTGTCAATATAATTTTCTTTGCGTTATTATTACCGATAATAGTACCATTAAAGGATAAATTTAAGATATAATGAGCTGTAAGCTTTTTTTCATCCTAACGGCTGTAATTCTCATATCATCCCCTTCGATCACGGTTAGAGCCGATGAATCTCCCATAGAAAGCGTTTTTGCGGACACCTCGCAAACGGCCTCCCCCGACAGTTCCTTAGAGATTCTCCCCGACAGCTTACGAACCGTTGAACCGAAAAAAGAAGAGAGCGAAAAGCCAAAGCGAGAGTTTAAACGAACCTTCAATCGAACAGTGGAAAATCTTTTCTCATTTTCCCCGAAAATTTATCCCGATTCGCTTTTTATCCCTTATCGGGAGTTCAACAATATTACGGTTGGCGAATCGTTTCTCCCGGTCATTGTCGGGCCTCCCGGGCAGGCAAGGAGTTTTATCCTCAACGGTAATCCTTCCACGAATCCTTACTTAATATATAATGGCGGTTTGATGCCGGAATCTTATTGGTCGCTCCCCTGTTTCAGAGGTCCCGATTTGAATTCCTTTCCAACGGAGGGTATAGAATCTTTAACCCTATTAAATGGGGCAGCATCTATCACAGGCGGTTTCGGTTGTGGAGCGGATGTATTGGATGTCAAATTAAGAAGTAATGGATTGGGTGTGGATTCACTTGAAGCTCCATTGACCGACATAAGGGTCCTGCGCGCTCCAAACGATTACCATAAGACAGGAATAACTATCTCCAAAAAAGGTCCCTATAATTCAAAACTTTTGGGAATAATGGGGATTGTTTCCTCGACAGGCTATTTGCCTCGCTCCCAATATGATGCACTTTATTTCGGACTAAATATCGGTTTTGATTTATGCCGACTCCCAATTGAGCTGTCGGGATATCGTTATCGCGGCAGGGGGGAATATACGATTTTGAATTACTACAACAATCAAGACGCCGAATTCAGTCGGGATATAATCTCCTTATCGGCAAAGACACAATTTATGGTTTCCGATTCATCGGCGATTTCGATAAACTCCTTTCTCAATCGCCGTCCATATACGGCAGCGGATCCAAGCAATAGTATTTATTACCGAACCATCAACACCACAGGCGGATTGACTTCGGAATATGAGGCTCATTTCAATCGGCATAATTTTTACGCCGGATCCAAATTATGGTACGAAAGTGCACAGAGCGTATATATCGGTAATCCCGATATGTGGAGGGGAAATATCATCTTCGGGGACATATATCAATTCCGCGGAATTAAATTCCTGTTTTTGGGGAGATACGACAGGGCGGATATTTACAACGGCGGATTATCGGGGGCGCTGGGAGTTAATATCGATTTATCGAATGGTTTCCGATTTTATTCCACCCTTTTTTACCAAACCATATTCCCCGATTTACTTACAACCCATTGGGCTCCATCTAATTATAAGGAACAGTTTAATATCGGAGATTACATTTTCAGAGAAAGGGGCGCCAAAGGGGAAACGGGAAGCAAACGAGGTATCGATTTGGGTATAAACCTTCGGAACAATTTATTCTCTCTCAAATCGGGCGTGGTTTTCTCCTTATCGGATGATATGATTATCGATAGATATAATGTCGATCAGAATGCGGCGGAACATTACTTCTCACCGAGCGATTTTAAAAGTATCTCGATTTACATGCATCTTAAAACCCCTGATATTTGGGATATCCTTAAATTCAGCGGAGGCGTTCGTTATACCAAAATAACTTATGATGACGGCTATCCCTACAATCTCATTCCCAAAACAAGGGTTTATTTGGGGAGTAAATTCCGGAAAGAACTATTCATTAAGGATTTGATATTTGAGGGCGGAGCGGAAATTGATTATACTTCCGCTCGTTTTATCCCCGGAATCGTTCCTCAATATGAGGATTACTATTGGATTATAAATGCAGGCTTCAGCATTACCTATAAAGATTTTACATTTTATTTCAACGGCGACAACATTCAGGATCAGGTCTATTATTCGAACGGATTGAATCCCATACTAGGCGGATACGACTGGTGGGAAATTCGATGGATATTTCGGGACTGATTCATACCCTATTTTATTGAAAAGCAAAAGAGCCGAGACAAACTTCGGCTCTTTCGATATCACATTAGAAATTATATTTAAGGGATTTTTTAATACCCCAAAACCTTGAGCTGATCTTTATAAATACCAGCCGATTTCCTAAGCAATTCCATCTCCTCACCGGTCAAGTTCAGCTCGAGTATCTTTTCCACCCCGTTCGCTCCCAAAACAGCGGGAACGCCGATATATAAATCATTAATCCCATATTGCCCGCTCAAATAAGCGGAAAGAGGCATAACCCTCTTACGGTCGGATAAAACCGCATCGACCATCGAAGCAACAGCCGCCGCAGGCGCATAGTATGCCGAACCGGTTTTTAATAGTTTTACTATTTCACCGCCGCCGCTGCGGGTGCGATCGGAGATAACTTTAATTTTATCTTCGGGGAGCAATTCCGTAATGGGGATTCCGGAAACCGTCGTATATCTCGGGAGAGGAACCATAGTATCACCGTGTCCGCCCATAACCAAAGCCTGCACATCGTTCATCGATACGCCTAATTCCATCGCCACAAAGGTTCTAAAACGGGTACTATCCAAAGTCCCCGCCTGCCCAAAAACCCTATTGGAGGGGAAACCGGTTATTTTATAAGCGTGATAGGTCATTACATCCAACGGATTTGCCACCATCAAAATCATCGAATCGGGAGCGTATTTCTTCACCTGCTCCGCGCAATTTTTAATGATGTCTGCATTCTTGGTAATTAAATCCTCACGGCTCATCCCCGGTTTTCTGGGCAATCCAGCCGTTTGAACGACTATGTCGCATCCCTTCAAATCTCCGAAATCATTAGAACCGATTACCTTACAATCATAACCGCGAATCGGACCGGCTTCGGTCAAATCCAAAGCCTTCCCCATCGGCATATCCTCGATTATATCAATTAAAATGATATCGGCGATATTCCGTTCCGCAAGATACATTGCAGTGCTCTCGCCAACATGCCCCGCTCCGATTATACCTATCTTTTTTCTCATTTTATCCTCCGATTGAAATTTATAATATGAAAGTTCCCTACGAAACAATTTTCAAAGGATTATAATTCATTGCGGATAAGAAGGCAATTATTATTTCGCTTTGACCCGAATTACATTTTGACCGGCATCATAGACGATTAAAGCCGAATATGGAGGCGATAAATATGAGGCGGCATCATTAAAGGCGGTTTGTAAATCGGTCTTCGGAGTTAGAAAAACACTTTTGATATAAAACGGCTCCACATCGGAAACAACAAAAATTTTCGATCTGTCCATAAATCTTGCCGGGCGATATAATTTATGAAAGCCAAACATTTTAACATCCTGAGCTTTTTCCAAAACTTCGGCAGGACTGTTGTATCTCGCAGAGATTTTCAACCAATCATCGGGTCCCACGCCATCGCGACATTTGGAAACCAAAATACAGGTCCCCCCGGGTTTCACGGCATATTTCGTATTTTCAAAGGCTTTTTGTATCTGATACAAATCTATATCCAACGGCGGAAACATTATGGCAAGAACAATATCGTAATAATCATCTATTTCCTTGACAAATATCTTTTCCGCAAGTTTTACCGCCCTATAAAACGATTCCCTTATATCCCCGCAAAACAAACCGGCTATGCTCCTATCGGGATTGTGCACGGCTTGTATGGAAAATATATTTTTATCGACCAATAAGTCGATAACCTCATCCATATCCCTATGGATTGGATTATCAAGCTCCAACGGTTGAACATCGCGGTCGATAGCTTTTATATGATTTTTGATGATGGAATCCTTAAATGCGACGCCCGGGAATATTCCCTTCCTGCCGCCGGTAAAACCAGCGAAAAAATGAGGCTCCACAGACCCGACAACTATTATATTGTGAAACTTCTCCACCGCCTTATCAAGATAGACATCTATCCCGGATGATACCGTTCCCGCGAGATAATGAGCCTCGCTATCGATGGAGTTGTGCGCTCGCGTATAAGGGAAATACTCGTCGAATGTCGGTCCCAAAATTCTCTTTAATTCATCTTTGTGAGGAGAACGATGGGTTCCCGTGGCGATTAATATCTCGAATTTGCCTTTCCTCTTAGATAGATTAGATAGACTTTTTATATGGGGGAGTATTCGCCCCGAGGGGGTAAAACGTGTATGGTCATTAACAATGATTAAAAGATCTTCGGCGCTATCGAGAAATTCCTTTATCCCTCCTGAAATTAATTCTTTTCCGATGTCGACCGAATTGGAGTTTGAATACGAATCCCCGCCAATAATTTTAACCGGGACATTGTTAGGTATCTCCAATGGAAGGGAATAATCACCGTAAGGGATTTCGAAATGCTCAGACATACAAAGAAAGTATCTTATTACATTTTATTCGACAATTGAAAATTTTTCGGCGAAATATCTAAACGACCGGTTTTTCTTTTTGGCTATTTCTATCGAAAACATTTTTAGTATTTCTATCTTTAGATTCTTCATTGATTCATTTGGGTTTTTCTTACTCAGTATGCTTTCAAATTTTTCCTTGTGAATATCATTAGTATATCTTGGAACTTTTATTTTTAATTTTTTCCCTTTTTGTGCGTCTAATCCAGCCAAATACCAGCTCTCAATCTCCCTAATTACAATTATTATTTTATCTTGCGCTAAATTCGAAAATTTGGATAGAATCTTTTTCTTCCTCTTGCTGATGCAAGGAGAATTATTCATATCTGAAACAAACAGGTAATCATCTCGTTTCTTATCGATGGCCCTAATGAAATCCCTTACTTGATTCTCCTTCTTTCGAGCATACTTTATTATCTTGATGAAACAATATTCACTTTCAAAATAGGGGATTATAATATCCTTAAAAAATCTCTCATCATCCGGTCCTTCAATGAAAACATATAAATTCTTTCCGCCCAAATCAGCCCTCAAGAAGATTTTCGATATATAATTCGTCTATTCCTATTTCGTGCTTCAGGAAGTTCTGAACCCTCTTATTGTCTTTGGGTTTAGTAATAGTAGAAAAGCTTTCTTTATCCCGCGAGACTAAAAAGATATTTTCAAGATCAGCATATTTTATCAATTCTGGATTATGAGTCGTTACTATAATCTGCTTATTTTGGGAAGCGTCCTTTAACATTTCCATCAATTGAGCAATTAAACTTGGATGGATATTCCTCTCCGGCTCTTCAAAGATGATAAATGGTCTGTTCTCGAAATATAATGCGACTATTATGGCGGCAATACTCATTGTGCCATCGGACATTAAGAAAGCAGGTAGAAATTTTTCCCTCGAATAAGTCTCTTTTAGTTTTAAAAGAAGCGATTTGTCCTGTGATTTCTCAATCTTTAGACTTTTAACAAAAGGTAGGATATCCTTCATTAAATTCATAAATTTTGTTTTCTTCTTTCTGTCATCAAATATATTTTTTAGAACAATCGCCAAATTCTCGGCATTTTCTTCGAGGTCATTTTTCCCGGTTATGGGATATGCCTTTTTCGTTAATTTTGTATCAAAGTCATAAATCGCAATATTTGGGAATATCTCTATTAAAACGGGGATAAACAAATAAGGTATTAACTCTATCAAAAGCTTCGGGGCGGGTAACTTTTCCTTTTCTATAAAAGGCGGAATTATATCTTCTTCTTTTATCCCGAGGTTCTTATTCCATTTAAGGCTAAGACGCGATCCATGCTTTTTCATTTCTACTATATCATTACCTATTTGCTCACCCTTTCTTAATCCTATTTCCGCCCTCAATTTATATAAGTTGTAATGCAATTTACAGGAATCTTTTTTTACAAAATATTCCATAGTCCCCTTTCCCACTTTTAATATAAAGCTATACTCGATGTTTGAAAATTCCTGAATCTGCTTTTTTTCTCGGAAAATCCGCCCAGTTTTAAGAGGGTAATTTATCTCAATAGATATTTCGTCGCTCAACCTTATATTTTTTAAATATTCCCCCCCCCCCTGCATTGAAACCGCATTTTTAAGGCCGTGCAAGGTTATATCTCTCAAGAATCTGAATATTTCTATAAAGTTTGATTTGCCCGATGCATTAGCACCAATAATAATGTTTAGGTCCTTAAGTTCTACATCGATATTTTTGAAACTTTTGAAATTTGATACTTTGAGTCTTTTTATTCCCAAAACGGCTCCTTTTCAATGGGGAATTTAAACATCCTCCCTCGGGAAAAAGAATTTTATTTCCCTGACAGCATTCGCAGGGCTATCGGAAGCATGGACGGAATTCTTCGTCAAACTTACCGCCAAATCATATCGCACCGTCCCCGGATGAGCCTCAATCGGATTTGTTTTCCCGATAAGCTCCCTGACACCCGAAACAGCATTTTCACCCTCTAAAACCATCGGCACTATGGCTCCCGAAGACATATAATTGCAAAGCTCATCATAAAAAGGTTTCCCTTTATGCACTTGATAAAAATCCTCGGCTACTTCTTTCGCCATTCGCAGATAACGGATATTTACAACCTTGAAACGAGCTCTCTCCGCCCTGCGGATAATCTCGCCTATTAAATTCCGCTGGACCGCATCCGGTTTTATAATTAGTAATGTTTTTTCCAATTTCACTCCTTCTCGATAATAAAATCCCATCGCACCGCCACGCCAAGCTTTATATAAAAGCGCTTATAGATTATCCAAAGATCATTCCCCGCAACGGAATAATTCAAAGAACACTAATCCCGAATTTCCATTCGGCTTAAAATGTTAAAACCTCTCCACCAACTCAGTTTCCCGTTGTTTAAGCAACTCTTTACCTATTTTATAACCTTCCGACAGGGCGAGCTTATTCTTCTCTTCGGTCCCTTTCGGCGCCCGTGATAACAGAACTTTTTCCAAATTTTTGACATTTACGATACCGGTAATAGCCGCAAGAGCACCCAAAGCA
The DNA here is from genome assembly GCA_026983835.1 of Candidatus Zixiibacteriota bacterium. GTDB lineage: Bacteria > Zixibacteria > MSB-5A5 > UM-FILTER-46-8 > UM-FILTER-46-8 > JALSTH01. Next base: position 20,990 of record JALSTH010000117.1, read on the forward strand.
ACAACATTGGTGACCACCGGAGTTCCGACCTCGGTGCGAGCAATATGGGTAAAAGGTATCGCGTAAGCGTTGTCGGTCGGAAGCTGACGAACCAAACCCGAATCGACAATTAATACCCCGTATTCCTTCAAAGCCGGGTAATACTCATCACAAGCTTGTTGGGTAAGGGCAATTAATATATCCAAGCTCATACTTTTGGGATAATAAATAGGTCCATCCGCGATCACGACATCCGAGCGTGATGCACCTCCTCTTGCTTCGGGACCATAGCTTTGCGTCTGCGCCACATTTTTCCCCTCATATATCCCCACCGATTCGGCAAGAAGAACCCCCGCAAATATCAATCCCTGCCCTCCGGATCCCGAAAGGCGAATTTCTATTCTGTTCGAATCGGTACTATCTTTTTTGGATTTTTTAATCATTGTTTCACCACCTCGGCTTCCGGTTTTTCTTCTTTTTTCCTCCCCCCAAGTCTGTCTATCAAAGCTTCGTATTGTTCGGAATATTCAGGTCTGTTATCCTCCCACAATACGCCAGTTATAAACTTATCCTCCAATTCTTCCGGAGTTTTTTTCTTGGCGATATTTACATTAACAGCATGGTCTTTGAACCAATTAATCATCTGTACCGCGGAACCTTCTTTGTTCAATCTGCCATAAAGGGTATGGCAGTTCGACATCGCCTCCACTACGGAGAATCCTTTTTTAAGCAAAGCTTTCTTTATTAAAACCTGAAGCTGTGTCGCGTGGTAAACCGAGCTGCGGGCGAAGAAGTTGGCTCCCGCACCTTTCGCAAGGAGATAAGCATCAAAGGGATGCTCAAGGTTTCCATAGGGAGCCGTGGTCGCAAATTTACCTGTTGGAGTGGTGGGGGAATACTGTCCGCCGGTCATCCCGTAAATCTTATTATTAACTAAAATAGTAGTAATATCGATATTACGGCGAGCGGCGTGTATAAAATGATTTCCGCCTATCGCCAAACCATCCCCATCGCCGACGATTGCGACAACCTTAAGGTCGGGTTTGGACAGTTTGATGCCGGTGGCAAACGCTATCGCCCTACCGTGAGTCGTATGCAAAGTATGGAAATCACAATAAACAGGCATCCTTCCAGTACAGCCTATTCCTGAAATCATCGCCACATCACCCTTTTTTATTTCGAGATCAGCCATCGCTCTCAATAAGGCACCCATAATAATGCCGATACCACATCCCGGGCACCATACATGGGGAAATTTTTTCTTCCCCCTAAGATATTCATATACTACTGTTGATGCTACAGCCATTTAATTCGCCTCTTTAATTTTATTCACTATTTCATCCGGAGTTATCAATTCTCCATCATATCTGAATGCCCCAACTATTTTCGTCTTTTTGGGAGCTAACCGCTGTACTTCACGAATCATTTGTCCCTGATTAAGCTCGGCGACAATCGCCAAGTTTGCGTTTTCCAACGCCTTCTTCAACCCCTTATCAGGAAATGGCCATAAGGTCTCCGGTTGGAATAATCCCACCTTAAATCTTTTATGGCGAGCTATCCTAACCGCTTGTTGAGCTACACGGGCGGTTATCCCGTAAGCGATGACAATGATATGCGAATCCTCTATGAATTCCTCTTTATAAGTGCTTATATCATCGACATTCTGGGATATTTTAAGCATAAGCTTATCCATCTTCTCCTTAATCTCGCTGGATTTAGCGGTTGGGAATCCCCAAGGGTCGTGAGTCAAACCGGTCATATGAAAACGATACCCTTCGCCATAACCGGCCATCGGCGAGATATGAGTAGGCGTAATCTCGAACGGCTGATACCATTCCGGAGGGACGGTAGGTTTGAGCCTGTTTACTATCTTTATTTCGTCCTCCTCGGGGATATGAATTTTTTCCCGCATATGCCCCAATACCTCATCGAGTAAAAGGATAACCGGATTGCGGTATTTCTCGGATAAATTGACTGCTCTGATCGTTTTATAATAAGCGTCCTCGACGCTGGAAGCAGTCAGCACGATCGGGTTATAATCGCCATGCGATCCCCATTTCGCCTGCATAGTATCCGCTTGGGCAACCTTTGTGGGTAGCCCGGTCGATGGTCCCCCGCGCTGAACATTTACCACCACACAGGGGGCTTCAATCATAAATGCATAGCCGAGATTCTCCTGCATAAGGGAGAAGCCCGGACCTGAAGTTGCCGTCATCGCTTTGGCTCCGGCAACTGAAGCGCCGATTACCGCGGCGATGGAACCTATCTCATCCTCCATTTGAATAAAGTGTCCTCCCCGTTTAGGGAGTTCGCGGGCGAGGATCTCCGCTATTTCGGTGGAAGGGGTAATGGGATATCCTCCGAAAAAATTTACGCCCGCAGCCAAAGCGCCAAAAGAACACGCTTCATTACCTTGAAACAATCTAACATTATTCTCAGACATTATCTCACCTCTGCCTTATGGCAGTTTACTTTTCAGTGGATTTAATAGCAAAATCGGGACAGTGCAACCAACAGATACTGCATTGGGTGCATTCAAAGGGTCGGGCTACAACTGGATAACCATCCTCATCGGCATCGAATACATCCTTAGGACATAGATTTATACAAATCCCACAAGCTTTACACCATCGACGAAAAATTACTATCGGGTTTGGATTTTTCGGTTTTTCTTTTTTGGCCTTTTCTTCCCCGTCTTCGGCGGGTTCGACCTTTTGTATTTGATTTTCTTCAGCCATAGCTGCTCCTAAACTTGATATCGACAGCCTCCTGTTTATTTTCGGGCGTTTTTTTTCTTAACTTCTCGGGTGGTTTTCGACTTTTGCCTTTTTTTTATTTTAGACAACTTCTCTGCCATTATATCGGCAACTTGAGCCGGTAAATCAGCAACCGGTATCCCGACTGCGTTTAACGCTTCGACCTTTTCTTCGGCGGTCCCCTTTCCGCCGGAAATTATGGCGCCCGCATGACCCATACGCTTACCCGGAGGAGCTGTCCTGCCGGCAATAAAAGCCACTACCGGCTTTCTAACTTTTTTCTTGATATACTTTGCGGCTTCTTCCTCATCGGTACCGCCTATCTCCCCAATCATCACAATTGCTTCGGTAGAGGCATCCTCATTGAAAGCAACAAGACAATCCATAAAGTTCGTGCCGATAATCGGATCCCCACCGATGCCGACAACCGTCGATTGCCCGATGCCCTTTTCGGTTAAAGCATTTACCACCTCGTAGGTCAAAGTCCCCGAACGACTGACAACACCGACTTTTCCCCTCTTATGAATCCGGGCGGGCATAATCCCAACTTTGGATAAGCCGGGGGATATTATCCCCGGACAATTGGGACCGATCAAGCGAACCCCATTGAGCTTCACATAATGGTAAACCTTCAGCATATCCAAAGTCGGCAGACCCTCGGTTATGCAAACCACTAATTTAATCCCGCCATCAACAGCTTCATAAATAGCATCCACCGCAAATTTCGGAGGAACAAAGATAACCGAGGTGTCAGCTTTCGTCTCCTTCACAGCTTCTTCCACACTCTCGAATACCGGAACGCCGTGAACCTTCTCTCCCCCTTTACCCGGGGTAACACCTCCGACTATCCGTGTGCCGTAGTCGATCATCTGTTTGGTATGAAACGAACCATCCCTCCCGGTGATTCCCTGTATAATCACCTTGTTTTTCTTTTTAAGAAATATCGCCATAAATTTTTCCTTATTCTAAAATCAAGATATCAAATCAAGAATACTCACTTTACGCAGCTAATTCAATCGCTTTTTTAACGACATCTTCCATCGAGGAGGTCGCCACTAAATTGATTTCCTCCAATATCTTTCGTCCTTCTTCCTCATTTGTTCCGGTCAAGCGGACAACGATCGGTACCGGTGGATTGAGTTCTTTAACAGCGGCTACTATCCCGTTGGCGACATCATCACATCTGGTTATTCCACCGAATATATTGAATAATATAGCCTTTACATTGCTATCCTTCAAAATAATCCTCATCGCATTGATAACCTTCTCCGGATTGGAAGAGCCTCCGATATCAAGGAAATTCGCAGGCTCAGCGCCGAAATGCTTCACCGTATCCATCGTCGCCATTGCCAGTCCGGCACCGTTGACTATACAGCCTATGTTCCCTTCGAGTTTTACAAAGGATAACCCGGCGTTTTTCGCCTCCGTTTCGCTGGGATCTTCCTCATCCAAATCACGCATCGCCTCGATATCTGGATGGCGAAATAGACCGTTATCATCGATATTTATTTTCGCATCGATAGCCAATACTTCACCGTCGGGAGTAGTAATCAACGGATTTACTTCGGCGAGGGAAGCATCCACATACATAAAAGCACGATAAAGCTGCATAATGACCTGTGATGCTTTGCGGGCTATTTTTATATCATCATATATAAAGCGTGCCAATTTCAACGCTTGATAGTTTTGTAAACCCAACAAAGGATCGACATACAATTTCATAATCCTTTCAGGGGTCGTTGCCGCCACCTCCTCGATATCCACCCCACCGGCAGGGGAAGCCATCATAACAGGTTTCTTCGCCGCCCTGTCTATTATCATTCCGATATAGGCTTCGCTGGCTATTTCTACCGCTTCGGTTACCAAAACCTTTTTCACTATGCAGCCTTTAATATCCATTCCAAGAATTTCTTTGGAAATCTCCCAAGCACGATGAGCGCTTTCAGCATATTTCACCCCACCTGCTTTTCCCCTTCCGCCGACATGAACCTGTGCCTTTACCATTACCGGCTTGCCTATCCTATCGGCGATCCTACCAACTTCATTATCGGTCGTCGCCACCTCACCCTCCGGAACGGGCATACCGAATTTCCTGAAAATTTCCTTCGCCTGATATTCATGAATCTTCATCTATCACCTCTTGTGAAATATTTTGCAATCTTTTTATGAATTGGTTTTATTATATATAAATCACTTATCACTTTCAAGGAATTCTTTAGCTTTTTCCAATAAAATATCCCGCTGATTGTCCTCAGGGTTATCCAACACCACTTCCAACAGGTATTTCAAGACCTTTCCGACCATCGGACCTCCCGGTATCAAGAAAATATTCATAATATCGTTTCCGTTCACGGCTAAATCCTTAACCGAGAAAGGAGGCTTTTTCTCCAATTCCTCTCGTATGCGCCTTTCGAAAGCATCTACCTGCTTTGGATCTAATCCCCGTCCCTGAGCAACTATATCAGCCCTTCGCAAATCCAATAAATCAAATATCCGATCTTCTCCGACCTTATGGATAAGCCTTCTCAACCCCTTATCCGAGACACGGTCTGTGTACATATGCCGATAAACCAACATCCGAACATCTTCAATCAAATCGTTTGGATAACGGAGTCGCCTCAAAACAGCTTTCGCTACACCTGCTCCCTTGCGCTCGTGGCTATAAAATGTCGCTCCCCCATCGATCAATTGTCTCGTTTGAGGCTTTGAAATATCATGGAAAATCGCTGCCAACCTAACCCTCAAAATCGGGGGGGAATTATCGATAGTGGACATAATATGCTCAAACACATCATACCGATGATAAGGTCCCGGTTGATCGACACCTACCGTTGTTTGAAGCTCCGGGAAGAACTCCTTCAACAAGCCCGCATCACGCATAATACGGAAACCAACCGAGGGTTTTTTCGCCAATAAAAGCAGTTTATTCAGTTCCTCGGCAATTCTTTCGGGGGCAACTGTTTTAATTAGAGGAGCGTTTGTTTTCAATGCTTGTAAGGTTTTATTCTCTATGGTGAAACGGAATCTCGCTGCGAATTGAACCGCTCGCAGCATCCTCAAAGGATCCTCCGTAAATGAATCATCCGAAGTCATCCTGATTATTTTGCGCTTGATGTCCTCCCTGCCGTTCAGCGGATCGATAACTTCCCTTGTGATAATATTTATAGCGATAGCATTAATAGTAAAGTCCCGTCGATGCAGGTCTTCTACCACCGGGAGATTGTAATCGAAATCAACTCGAAAATCCTTATGCCCTACTCCGGTCGAGGCTTCTTTACGAGGCAGGACAATATCGTAAATACTATCACTGCCGTAGGGCGTAAATTTAATAACACCGAAAGATTTCCCAACCAAATTTATATATCCAAATTCTTTCAGCAGGGAGGAAAGCTCCTCGAAAGGTATCCCGGTTACCAAGAAATCCCTATCCTTATGCTCAATGTTCGGGTCAATAAACTTATCCCGAACCGACCCGCCGACCTCATAAATCCGTCCCCTCTTTCCTATACTCTCGATTAATGCCTTGGGTATATCATATTTATTTTCAGGATGATTAATCTTACCGTCTCGCTTCAAATCTTTGTATTCCAACCTCTATATATTCCAAAAATATCGATGCAATAAATTAATTATTAGGGGACAATCAAAGTTCCTGTTGAACCTTCCACGGCGGTATAAGCATTTTCAATGGAAGTTATCACCACTTTCTCGCCTCCGCCCCTGATAAATTTTATGGAGGCACTTATTTTGGGACCCATCGAACCATAAGGGAAATGCCCTTGATGGAGATATTTCTCAATTTCATCGGCGGAGATTTTATCGATAGGTCTTTTATTTGGTTTATCGAAATTCAAATAGACTTTATTAATATCGGTGATAATAATCAATATTTCCGCCCCGATAGTATTCCCCAAAACCGCAGAGGCATAGTCTTTATCAACTACGGCATCGACTCCCTCCAAATCGCCGTTTTTCTCCATAAAAACCGGAATTCCGCCTCCCCCCGTAGTGATGGTTATTACTCCGCTATTTACCAAATCCCTTATTATATTTCCCTCAACAATGCTCAAAGGCTTCGGTGAAGGGACAACCCTTCTCCACCCACGATCAGCATCCTTTTTAACAATCCAGCCAAATTCCTCAGCCATCTTTTTCGCTTCATTCTCGCTGTAAAATTTACCTATGAATTTGGTCGGATTCTTTATTGAGGGATCATCCTTATCAACCAACACCTGCGTGATTACGGTGCAGACCTCCTTGTTGATGTTTTCCCTTCTTAAGCGATTTTCGAGGCTTTGAGAAATCATATACCCCATTGAGCCTTGCGTATCGGCAACCAAAACGCCCAAAGGCACAAAAGGCGCTTCATCCTTCGCCATTTCCACACGCAACAGAGCATCCCCCACCTGAGGACCGTTGCCGTGGGAGATAGCCAAATTATACCCTTCGCGGAGGAGTTCTACGATAGGATCCAACGATTTTCGCGTATTTGCGAATTGTTGATGTATATCATTTTTTTCGCCTTTGCGGGATATGGCATTTCCGCCCAATGCCACCACCGCCGTTCTCGATTTCCTCATCGAGTCCAACCTTTAACAATATGTAAAACGGGAAAAGGGCGGCATAACCGCCCGTCCCTTAAGTTATAACTCAACCACCTACTTTTTACCAAATTTCTTGGAGAGTATGTCCTCCAAATTCGGTCGCCCTATTACCTGAAGGTCATAACCGACCCTTACTGTTGGTTTATCTATTTTAATCACCCTCCGCAAATCGATGGGGGTTCCGATAATTACCGTATCGCAGTAGGTTTTATTGATAGTGGCTTCAAGGTCTTTCATTTGCTTTTCGCCATAACCCATCGCCGGAAGCAAAGTTCCTATATCGGGATATTTCTCGAATGTCTCGGTAATGCTCCCCACCGTATAGAGTCTCGGATCGATTAATTCCGCCGCCCCAAATTTCTCCGCCGCCATAACGCCGGCGCCATACTCCATCTCTCCATGGGTAAGCGTGGGACCATCCTCGACAACTAATACCCCTTTGCCTTCGATCAAGTTCGGGTCCTCGACTGTTATCGGGGATGCAGCTTCCAATATAATCGCATCCGGGTTAACTGATCGAACATTTTCTCTGACCATATTTATATTATCGAGATCGGCGGTATCGATTTTATTTATTATGATTACATCGGATAAAAGTACATTGATCATTCCCGGATAATAGGATAATTCATGCCCGGGACGATGCGGATCAGCAACTGTAATCAACAGGTCCGGACGATAAAACGATGTATCGTTATTACCACCGTCCCAAACGATGATGTCCGCCTCCTGCTCGGCTTCGGAGAGTATTTTACCGTAATCGACGCCTGCGTAGATTACCTGACCGCGGTTGATATGCGGTTCATACTCTTCCATCTCTTCGATGGTGCATTCGTATTTCTTCAAATCGTCAAGTGTAGCGAAGCGCTGGCTGATTTGCTTGGTTAAATCACCATAAGGCATAGGATGACGAATCGCCACGACCTTATGTCCCAACCCCTTGAGTATCTCACAAACGCGTCTTGTCGTTTGGGATTTGCCGCTTCCCGTTCGTACCGCACAAACTGCAATCACCGGTTTGTTTGATTTAATCATAGTATCGGCGGGGGAAACAAGTTTAAAATCGGCACCGGCCGCATTTGCCACTGCCGCTTTGGTCATCACATAATGAAAGGGTACATCGGAGTAAGAGAATACCACTTCATCGATATTATTTTCCTTAATCAAGTCGATAATATCATCTTCGGCTTCGATGGGGATACCGTTTGGGTAAAGTTTCCCGGCCAATTCCGGTGGATATTTCCTTCCCTCGATATCCGGTATTTGAGTGGCGGTAAAGGCTACTACCTGATAATCCTCGTTATCACGGTAAAGCACATTGAAATTATGGAAATCGCGTCCGGCGGCTCCCATAATGATTATCTTTTTAGCCATATAATCAACTCCTTAATTTACTTGCAACTACTTATGAAACAATTAATAATATAAAACGGACTGAAACAAGTGCTATTAGTTTCATTTTCAATGATCGTGCCACTTGGGCAGATCGAACTGTCTGTAAAAAATCAACATAGCGCTAATATATTATTTGAAGGGTGTTTGGCAAATGTTATTTTGATGTACGGATATTCAGTAAGGATTTTAATTCGCGGAAAACAACCTTGCTTTAAGCTGGCGAGGGCGGCTGCAGATTTGATGTCATTGTTTTCCTTCCCATACACCAACAGGGGGATACCTTTTATCTCCCTTTTCCCATTCAATGAAAAGAACTCGATTGACTATTAGCGGATATTTAAGTAAAATAATAATATGGATTTATTCTCCAACCCCAAACAAACCAATAATAAAGACAGCGTACCTTTAGCGGAAAGGATGAGACCGACCGATTTAGAGGATCTTGTCGGACAGGAAGACCTTTTATCCGAAGAATCGCCTCTTTATTTGTCAATTGCCAATGATCGATTAGGTTCGATGATATTCTGGGGTCCCCCCGGTTCGGGTAAAACCACTATCGCAAAGATAATTGCCAACCGCACAGGAATGTCATTTTTATACTATTCGGCGGTTACCTCCGGAATAAAAGAGCTTAAGGGGGTAATCTCCGCATCTCGGAAAAAAAATCGGTTTTCGGGCGAGCGGACTATTCTCTTTATCGATGAAATTCATCGTTTTAACAAAGCTCAGCAGGATGCATTTCTCCCTTCAGTGGAATCGGGGGATATAATTTTAATCGGGGCAACCACGGAAAATCCATCTTTTGAAATTACTTCCGCTTTATTATCAAGGTGCCGTGTCTATGTATTGAATAAATTATCACCCGATAATATCAAATCCCTTATCCGACGGGCATTAACCGATTCGGAAAAAGGGCTCGGAAATAAAAAAATAACTCTCGAGGATAATGCGCTCAATATGATAATTACGATAGCCGATGGCGATGCTCGCCGAGCATATAATCTTTTGGAATTCTGTGCCGAGAACCCTCCCGCTAAAGAAGACGGTAAGATAATTATAACATCACAATTAGTGCAGAAAGCATCCCAAAAAGCCATCCTATACGACAAATCGGGGGAGGAACATTATAATCTCATTTCCGCTTTGCATAAAAGCCTGCGCGGTTCCGATCCGAATGCTGCAATATATTATCTTATCAGAATGCTGAAAGGGGGTGAGGATCCTATGTATATTGCTCGGAGATTAATCCGCTTCGCGGTGGAAGATATAGGATTAGCTGACCCGACAGCTCTTCGTATAGCTGTTTCGGCAAAAGAAGTTTATCATTTTCTCGGTTCACCCGAAGGTGAATTGGCATTAGTGGAAGCCGCCGTATATTTAGCGACCGCACCAAAATCGAATACGGTTTATTTGGCTTATACTACGGCGATTGCGGAAATTGATTCCAGCGGGGCGCTACCCGTACCATTATTCATACGCAATGCTCCAACTAAGCTAATGGAATCCATCGGTTATGGGAAAGGATACGCTTACGATCATAACAACAATGAGCATTACATTCCTCAGGAATACCTCCCGAAAAAGATAAAAGATAAAAAGTTCTATCAACCGGGGAAGTTCGGTTATGAAAGAGAAATTCGCAAACGCCTTGATTGGTGGGGGAAACTCAAATTAAAACGAACTGATAATAAAGAATAGGACTTCCTTAAAGTAATCGGATATTTTTCGATTTCCATCTTGAAAAATACGCAAAAACAAATTATCTTATAGCCGAAGCATATAATATAACTTAATTGTCAACTGAATAACTTAAGAAAGGCTCTTATGAAAAAAAGTTTGGTTATTTTGATTTCCTTTGTCGCTTTAATGGGTTTTCTGTCTCAAAGCTCCATATCTGCGGAACACGGGATAAAAGCTGTGAGGGTTCACCCGAAATTCATAAAACCGGGCGACGAGATAACGGTTAATGTCCTCCTTAAAGGTGATTTCACCGCCGAAAACCCAATTGTAGCGGTTTTTATCAAAGGTGAAAAAGTTGCGGACAATTCGGAGATGGCAAATAAGCCTGTCTCGATAGCGCCGGCGGTAAGTTTGAAGTTCGCCGCTGATAATAAATTCGCCAACCATAATACCCCCATTGAAATAGTAATGAATTATCAAGGGGAAAGACATTCGTTTACTTATTATCCGGATAGCCAATATAAGGATTTTAATGCCGATGCCCCGTGGAGGGTTTTAGGATCAAACGCTTCGGTCCCGGTGGAAGCTATGATACGCGATGGTGATACTTGGTCCTGCAATTTGGATTGGGTCAAGGTTGCTGATGTCAATAATAATTACAATACGGTTGCTTATTATGATGCCGGTGGAATGGATATCGATATGCCCCGATGGTCTCACATCTTCGATGGATTGACAGTCAACGATTTTACAATCGTCGATGGCCATATCGATATTCGGGTTAAAATGCATTATCGGGAAATGCTGATATTCCCTTATGATTTCGAGCAATTCCTTCGGGTAAAGGTAGCGACGGAACCTTTCCCAAAAATCGCGGGCTGGTATTATGGGGATACCCATTACCATACTTCGTTCACGGACAACTATTACGAAGAAGGGGGAACTTTTGGGATGATAAGCCGTTGCGGGATGGCAATGGGATTGGATTGGACCGCAACAACCGATCACGCTTCAAACAATTCCGGCGATCAATTTCCAATGGGGGAATTTGCCAACGATTTGGAAGAAGACGAATGGAATCCGCTGGGGGATAGCTGTGCCTATTACAAGACCGACAATTTCAAGATAATTCGTGGTGAGGAAATCACAGTTAAAAACGATGCCGTTATCCCCGATGATGATGGTCCCAACGATAACACCGCCCATATGTTATCCATAGGCAATACCGATTATATCGAGGGGCCCGTCGGTCCCGATGCTTACTTTGAGGATGGAGATCATTCAAATCTTAAATCTTTAACCTCGCGGTTGGAACTATTGGAAAATATGCCTCAAGGGATAGCCATCGCCGCCCACCCGACCGATACTTGGCTTGTACCCGTTTATGAGGATATAATCCCCTGGGGAACCGCTATGTATGATACCGGCTTATCTTCATTTTCAAGATTCGTAGGATTGGAATTCTATAACGAACGGAATTTCTATTTTACCGATAATTCCGATTATATAAACCCGGATGTTTATGTAAATCCGTTTCCCGTATGGCAGCCGCAAGCCGATTGGGATAGTAACTTCGTGAAGGGATTGGATGTGTGGGATAGCCTGCTCTGTGCCAACCTAAACCCGATCCGCAAAGTTTTCGCTTACGGCGGAAGCGACGCCCACGGCGATTTCAATTATCACTATTATGGATTAACCTTACTTTTCTATAGCTCAATAGGGGTAACCGATAATGCTTTCGCGAAAGCCAGAACTTGTGTTTATTGTCCCGACGGTATGGGCGAGAATGGGGAGAATGTTCTCGATGCGTTGAAAAATGGGGTTTGTGTGGTAACCGATGGGCCTTTCTTGATATTCGGTATCGATGCCGATGGAGATGGATCGGTGTTCGGTCCTTATGATGCGATAATCGGCGGAACAGCGGCCCCACCAAGTGCCGGCGCAAACCCTAAATTGGTTTGCTATTGGAAATCGACACCGGAATTCGGTCCCATAGAATATATGAAACTGATAGTCGGAACACCTTCCGGGACAACCGAATATACGCAATCGGTAAATAATTATTCCGGCTATGTATCAATTGATATTACACCTTACATTCCACAGGGGGAAAACAGATTTTACTATCGCCTTGAAGCTTACTGCCCGCAAATTGACGGCTATCCCGGTTATCGGGCGATTACCAATCCTATTTGGGTAGATTTAACTTCACGGGATAGAAACGATACTCCCCATCAAATGAGTAAAACCGATCTCATTATGGATAATTATCTATTCTTCGGTTCAGGGAAATAACTTCTATTGTTGAATATACTAAAATGGAAAAAGCGGGCCTTTTAGACCCGCTTTTTATCTTTGTGGAATTATAGTCTTAATGTTGGTTACTTATTATGATTTTCCAATTCCCTATTTAACCTCTCCCAGACGGAAACAATTTCCTTTTTTAAGTCGCTCGAAGCTACTTCCAAAGCGGGAACTTTTCTAATCTGGGCTTCGGTAAAGGTTCTGTCGTAATGTATTTTCCCCAATATTTTTATATTATGATTCTCGCAATAATCCAATATGCTGTCGGTATTTTCAGGGTTGATATCCCATTTGTTGACACAAACCGCCGAAGGTATCTTGAAATGTCTCGCCAACTGTGCTACTCGTTCCAAATCGCTCAATCCCGAAACGGTCGGTTCGGTTACGATTAAAACGATATCAGCACCCGTAATAGACGAAATCACCGGACAGCCCACCCCGGGGGGACCATCGATAATTATATAATCATAATCACCTTCTTGAGCTAACTTTGTTGCTTCCTCCCGCACTTGAGCTACTAATTTACCGGAATTTTCTTCGGCTATTCCAAGTTGTGCGTGAACCATCGGTCCATATTTCATCTCTGAGATATAAACCTCTCCGCTTTTTCGTTCAAACATCTTTATCGCTTTTTCGGGACAATAGTAAGCACAAACTCCACAACCTTCGCATTTTAAAGGGTCTATATAAAACAAGGTGCTATTCTCCCCTTCGGCGGTGGGTGTTTCAATAATAGCGTCAAATCGGCATACTTCGGTGCAAAAACCACAGCCGGAGCATAGATCGGGGTCTATATAAGCCATCAAGCCGCCGCTGTATTCTTCGCTCGATTTCACAATCGGATTCAACACCAAATGAAGGTCGGCGGCATCAACATCGCAATCGGCCAATACCGCCCTTCGGGATAGTGAAGCAAAAGATGCCACCAAACTTGTTTTACCTGTGCCACCTTTCCCGCTTATTACGACGATTTGTTTCATAATAATTCAATTATCCCGACGGTCAATGATCACAGGCATTATCCCCGATTTGTAATTTGCTGCTTACATAATCCAAAGCCAATGTTTCCGGAGTTTCCTGAATCGCACCGACCACGACATCGATATTGAATTGCCTGAAAAACTCCTGAGCCCTCGACCCCATACCGCCGGCAATTATCATATTCACCCCTTGATCCGCCAACCATTTCGGAAGAATCCCCGGCTCGTGAGGGGGAGGGGTTAGATCCACTCGATTGATTATCTTTTTATTTTCAGTATCCACTTCTATCACGGCAAAATTTTGACAATGCCCGAAATGAGGACATAATCTGTTATCTTCCACCGGAACAGCTATTTTAATCATTTTACCTCCTTAAAGCTCTCCCTATCGTATTCCTCGATTTGTTTTATTATCCCGCTATAAATAACTTCAAGTTGTTCTCGAAAATAAGGCAGCTCCCGATACAATAATTTCCCCTGCGAATAAAGCTCCGCCGCTTTCCTATCGTCTGGTATTTCAGCTAAAACAGGAATTTCCTCGTCCAAGCAATAATCATTTACCCCGCTATTTCCACTATCAGCTCTATTTATAATTACGCCGAAAGGTAAATAAAGCTGTCGCACCGTCTCCACCGCTATTCTAAGGTCATTCAGTCCAAAAGGAGTTGGTTCGGTTACCAATAACACATAATCGGTGTCCCGAACAGTTTCGATGACCGGGCAGGATGTCCCCGGAGGGGCGTCTATAACCGCATCGAGAAAATCAGGTATCGCTTTTTTAACTTCGCGCACGAGGGGAGTAGCCGATGCTTCCCCCACATCAAGCTTCCCCGAAATGAATTTTATATTCCCGGAATCTCCCTCCATAATTACGCCTATTCTTCGAGGTTTCTCCTCAATTGCCTCTTCGGGGCAAACCAATTGGCAACCACCGCAACTATGACACAATTCGGGGAAAACCAAAGCCTTATCCAAAATTATAGTAATGGCATTATAAGCGCAGATTTTTTTACACTCTCCGCAGCCGGTACATAGATTCCCATCTATTTCGGGAACCAAAACGCTGACATCCCGCTCCCGACGGATCTCAGGCTTTAGGAAGAGATGGCCGTTGGGCTCTTCCACATCGCAATCGACATACAAAGCCTTATCGGTCATCTCCGCCATATACCTGACCAAATTGGTCGCAATTGTGGTTTTTCCGGTTCCACCCTTTCCACTCGCAACAGCTACCTTCAAGTGCTACTCCTGCCTTAACATAGGTGCGCCACATTTCGGGCAATTCTGCTGAGTGCAGGGAACGCCCC